>CAYRKE010000016.1:6514-66582 GCA_964424695.1 uncultured Polyangiaceae bacterium | reverse complement strand
GCGCCGCCGGAACCCGAGGTCCCGCCGGATGCCGAAGCGCCGCCGGAGCCCGAGGTCCCGCCGGATGCCGAAGCGCCGCCGGAGCCCGAGGTCCCGCCGGACGCCGAAGCGCCGCCGGAACCCGAGGTCCCGCCGGATGTCGAAGCGCCGGCGGTCTCTGCCGTGCTTCCCGATGTCCCCGAGACGCCGCCGCTCGATGTCTGCGCCGTGCCTCCCTGGCCTCCGCCTCCGGCTGCTCCGGTTCCCCCTTCGGACGGAGGCGAGCCCGAGGTGCCTGAAGCGGCGGAGCTTTCGCCGGCCGCTCCTCCGTTCGGCGGCAGGGACCCTTTTTCGACGCACTCCCACTTGTCCTCGTCGCAGACGTATCCCGACGCGCATCGGGCGCGATCGTCGCACTGTCCGCGGCTGAGATACGCTGACAGATCCCCGCTTTCGCACCCACCCCCGACGAGGCTCGCCACGAGGAGTCCGCAGTACTGGGGGAAAGCGCGCCTCGCCATGAACGCAGGTTTCGAGGCCATCTACCAGGTTCCTTGGAGTTCGATGTGGGGGCCACGCGTCGCGAAGCGGGCCGTCACAGAGGCGTGTTGGGCGTCAGCCGAGCGGAGATCGATGACGAGCAGGGTGACGCCAACCGCCGTTAGGCCGGCGCCGATTCCCGCCAGCACCCGTGCTGTCGTTTGGTAGCTTTCCATCGTGTCATTGGCCTGCACGCGATCGCGCTGGACGGCGAGGGTGCGAACGTCGTCCTCCTTCCCGCGACGCAGGATCTCGAAAACCACGGCTCCTGTAAGCGATGCGGCGCCCGCGCCCACGGCCGCGTAGGTCCAGGGCCGGATCGGGTGGTGCCCCCCTTTCTGGTCGAGAATCGGGACAAGGGGGGGGGGCGGGGACGGCTTCGCCAGGTCCTCTTTCGACCGGTCGGGGGTGACCGGCGGGCGCTCTGGGGGCGGCGCTGTGGTTGGCGCGGGGGGCACCGGCTCGGTCGGGGGCAGCTCGTAGCTCCGGTCAATGGTGTGGGCTGCCGGAACGTCGATGTCGACCTCCACGTTGGAGTGTCCAGGACTTGCCAGTCGGATCCGGTGGGTGCCGGGTACGAGCTCACCGGTCCACGGGGTCTTGCCGAGCTCGACGCCGTCTACCGTGAGCGTCGCTCCCTCCGGGGTGGAAAACACCGTGATCTGCTGGATCCCACGGCTGCGCAGTACCGATTCCAGCGCACGGATCCGCCCGGTCACGAGGTCCTTCTCCGGGGCCTCCGGCGCCTGTCTCTGATAGGCGCGGTAGTGTCGAAGGGCGCAGGCTGCCTCTCCGAGCTCGTCGCAGGTGCGCGCGATGTTGAAGGTAAAAGCGGGGCTTGGGTATATCTCGCGCGCTTTTTCAAAGGCCCGGAGGGCTTCGGGGAAGCGCTTGTCCCGGTAGAGGGCGACGCCTTGGGCGAAGATCTCACGGGCCTTCTCGCGAGCCGGGTTCTCCTGGTCCGCACCATTCGGGGCAGCGGTTCCTTCGGTGGCCGCAGTCCCTTCGAAAGGAGTCGGTTCGGAGCCTACAACGCCTGAGGTGGGCGGGTCCTGGGCCCTGGCTGGCAGTGGCCCAAGGCTTGCGAGGGCGAGAACCCCAAGAAGATGAACTCCGCAACGCATCCCGGCCCCCTTACGGCGAGATGGGGCGCCGCGACAAGTCCTGATTCGCGGAAAGACACCTCGATTCCGCAATCGGCGGGGCCCGTTCTTAACGGAGCCCCGGGAACGACTTGTCGGCCAGCTCGCTGAAGGGATTCGGCGGGCTCCGATGGCGCCGTTCCTCTGACCGAGGATCCTGCTCGTGGTGACCACCCTCCGGACCGTCCGTGGAGCCGAACCTGGAGGCTCCCAGCAATCCTCGAACCACGGTGGTTGTCCGACGACGAGCACCAACGTCGCAGCAGGTCCGCCAAGTGACGGTGGAGGGGGGGCGACGCGCCGCACCCGCGCGGGTGCCACAAATCATGATTCAGGCTGAAATCGCGCATCGCGCGGCCGTTCTTTGTTTTGAGACGCATTGGCTCTCACCACGGTGACCGACGTGAAGGGAACAGTCAGTACTCCAGAATCGAACGGCCCTCTCGATGACGCGCTCCCGAACGAGACGGGAGTGAGATCGACCGCGGCAGGCAGGGTGGCGGCCGATACCGATCGATTCGAGGTCATGGTTCCGGTTGCGAGAGTCGACGGCTCCAGCAGTGTGCCAGCCAATGATCGTCTGGAACAACGCGTCGAAGAACGCGACGGGGCTTCCAAACAGACGCCGGTTGCAGGAATGATCATCGCCAACAAGTACGAGCTCCGCCAACCCCTCGGGCAAGGGGGCATGGGGACCGTGTGGACGGCAAGAGACCTGGCCCTGGATGTTGACGTCGCCCTCAAGCTGATCCGACCCGAGCTCGTCACGCCTCTCTCGGCGCGTCGCCTGCTGCGCGAAGCTCGTACAGCCGCCAAGCTTCGTCACCCGGGTATCGTTCGAACCACGGACTTTGGCACGGCCGCACACGGCGCGCCGTTCTTGGTCATGGAGCTGCTCAAGGGGGAGTCGCTGAGCGACCGACTCCGTCGGGTGAGACGCCTCGAGGCGGACGAAGCAGTCCGGCATCTGCTTCCTATTGCCCACGCGCTCGCGGCCGCACATCGACATGCCATCGTGCATCGCGATCTGAAGCCGGAGAACATCTACCTCGCCGAACTCGATAGCGGCGTGGAGCCCAAGCTCCTCGACTTCGGCGTGGCAAAGATCGAGCGCCCCGGCGAGAACCGATTGACGACCGGTGGTGCGGTCGTGGGCAGCCCAAGCTACATGTCGCCCGAGCAGGCCCAGGGGCTCGAGGCTGATGCGCGCTCAGACGTCTGGTCGTTTTGTGTAGTGCTCTACGAGGTCGTGATCGGCTTTCTGCCTTTCACCCACGAGAATCACAACGGCCTGCTCCAGCGCATCATTCACTCCGAGCCCGAGCCCCTATGCAGCTACGGCCTGAGGGTTCCAGGGCTCTGGCCCATCATCGAAAGAGGCCTCAGCAAAGACCCGGCGCGGCGCTGGCCGTCGATGCAGGCACTTGGCCGCGAGCTTGCCATGTGGCTGCTGGTGCGCGGTGTGACCGATGACATCACGGGGCGGTCGCTCCGATCCGCGTGGCTTGAAGGAGATCCTGGGGCGGCGGACATCCTGGCGGCAAGCGATGCCCCCGAGACCGAACCTACGCCAGTCGTACCGCCTCCGCTCGCGCGGACTCCGCGTGCGCTTCAGCGACGGTGGCTGCGTTACGGCCTCATGCCGGTTGTGATGGCTGTCATGGGCGGGATTGCCGGAGGATACTTGCGGACTCGGGACTCGGCGCACAGCTCGATGGTTCCCGTTTCAACACTCCGCACGGGTATCGCTCGATCCCTGAGTGCCTGCCTGCCCGTGCATCACCTATCTGCCCCGATCGTCGTCAGTGCTCCGACGGTCAGTAGTCAGCAAGCCGCTGCCGTCGAGGATGACGGTGCGGTCCGCGCAGGGCAGACTCGTGGCGCAACCCACGTGGGGTCTGCGACAGTACGCGATTCCGCCGTTCTGCCAGATCCAGCGAGGGAGGTGTCCCCTGTGGGTAGCGGCAGCGCAGGTCAACGGTCGAGCCGCGGCGCTCCGCCAGCGGCGTCGGGGACCAAGCCCGGAAGCGAACTGGACATCAAGACCGTGTTCTAGGTTCTGGTGCGGATTCGCGGGTGGCTTGACGGCATCCGATGACCTGGGATATCGACCGCGGACGAGCATGTCCACACGCAGCGTCGACCCGAGTGCTTCTGCGACCCCTCAAAGGATGGACGGGCAGATCCCGGTCCTCGACGGCGTCCGGGGGGTGGCGATTCTCATGGTGCTGGGGCACCAGTTCAACGTCATGACGGGTGCCTATCGCGATGACCCCCTTCCGGCGCTGGGGTTTCGCCTGCTCATGGACGCTGGTTGGATCGGGGTCGAACTGTTCTTCGTGCTTTCGGGGTTCTTGATCACGGGGATTCTGCTGGACAGTCGCGGGGCAACCAACTACTTTCGGTCGTTCTGGGGGCGCCGAGCGCTTCGCATTTTCCCTCCGTACTACGTCTTGCTCCTCTTCATGCTTGTCGTGCTTCCGGCGCTGACCGGCAGACGCATCGAGGGTTCCGAACACCAGATCTGGTACTGGCTGTATCTCTCCAATTGGGTGGAGCCTTTCGGTCGCATCATTGCGTTGCTCCCTCACCCGTGGTCACTTGCGGTCGAGGAGCAGTTCTACCTGCTGTGGCCATTGGTCATTTTCTTGCTCTCCTCCCGGGGACTGCTGAGACTCTGCGCCGCTTTGTTCGTCCTGTCACTGGTGAGTCGCCTGCTACTACTGGGGACTGGTCAGAGCCCGGAAGCCGTCTACATGTTCACTGTCTGTCGCATGGACGCGCTGGCATGTGGAGCAGCCGCGGCGGTGGTGATTCGCGACCCAGCCGTTCGTTCCTCATTCGAGCAGAACCCTCCGCGGCTTGGTTGGGCCGCCGCTGGCGTGCTGCTGGGCACGATACTTCTGACCAGAGGCGCACGCACCTCGTGGCTCACCGAAACCGTTGGGTACTCTGGGCTCTCGATCGGTTTCGCCCTCGGCATCCTCTTCCTTGTCTGCGCAGGGTGGGGGCGCGGCAACTTGGCGACACGGGCGCTATCTCAACCGTTTCTTCGCGCGATGGGGCGGTACAGCTACGCTATGTACCTGTTTCATTTTCCCATCCACCAGATGATCGGGATGCCGCTGCTCTCCGCCTTGGACAACAACGGCGAGCGTGGTGTGCTCACCACCACGGCGTATTTCTTGGTGGCCTCGGTGGCCACATTCGTCGCCGCATTCATTTCTTACCACACCTTCGAAAGGCAGATGCTGCGTCAGAAATCGCGGTTCAAGCTGCGGTGGTCCTAGCGAGCCGGTAAAGCTGGCGAATGGATCGGTGCCTCAGCAAGACCGGCGCGCCACGCGGCGGCCTGGAGCGACCCGCACGGACCGGTGCGGTGGTGGAATGGTGGAATGTGGGCGCTGCGGGCCAATCCGCTCTGGGCGTACGAGTGTCACGATATTGGCGTTCTCACCAAGAGTCGGGCAGGTCCGTCCCAGCCCAAGCCCGAATCACTCGAGCGACCGCTGCCGGGAGTGTTAGGCTTGGTGAGTGCGTAGCGTCGGCCCCATGCTCCTCGCGGCTTGTCTGGGAGTGTTACCCTGTCGTCCCGAGGGGGCTTGCTCGGACCAATCATCGAGAACCATGCGCAGGCCAGCTGCCAACAAGTCTACTCCGCTTCCGGCTCCTGCGGTGAGGGGCGGGCGGTCTTTGGAGGAGGTGCTGGTGAGTCGGCGCTCACAGCGCGAGTTTGGTGCCCGGACCCTCTCGTTGGTCGAGTTGGGACAGCTTGCTTGGGCCGCTCAAGGCATCACGGATCGGTCCGGACCGTTTCGAACGGCGCCGTCCGCTGGAGCGCTCTATCCGCTCGAACTCTACTTCGCGACGCCAAGCGGCGTGTCACACTATCTCCCAGCAGGCCACGCCTTCGAGCATCGTGGCCGTCGCGACCTGCGCCCCGAGCTTGCCAGGGCGGCGCTCGATCAGCCTGCGGTAAGGCAGGCCCCCTGCGTCATCGTGATCACGGCGGTGACTGCCCGTACGGCCCACAAGTACGGTGAGCGCGCCGGTCGCTATGTCGCCCTGGAGGCCGGGCACGTGGCGCAGAATCTCCTGCTCCAGGCAGCCAGTCTCAACCTGGCCGCAGTGCCCATCGGAGCCTTCGATGATGCGGCGCTGCGTCGCGTCCTCGGTCTGGACTCCGAGGAAGTGCCGCTATATATCGTGGCGATGGGCCCTCCGGTGGCGGGGTAGCCATCTCGCGGCCACCGTGACGTGGCGCTAGCCCTCGGGAGCGGGCTGGCCTATGGTCAGTCGGTTCCATGTCGCCCCGCCAGCGTAGACCGAGAGTCGTCGAGGAGTTCATCGTTGGCGATTGCCGGGAGGTTCTGGGGTCCCTCGGTTCGGATTACTTCTCCGCCTGCATCACCGATCCGCCTTACAACTACGAGTTCGTTGGTCGCAACTGGGACGAAGCAGAGATCGAGCGGCGCTTGAGCCGGGTTCGCGATTCGAAGACGTTGGTGAAGAACATCCCCTACGGGAGCGGACTCGCGGGGGGAGTGCGCAACGCTCGGTGGTATGAAGCCAACCGCCGCAACATCGAGGAGTATCGTCGGTGGTGCGAGTCTTGGGGACACGCCGTCTTCCGCGTTCTGCGCCCAGGGGCATATTGCCTCGTGTTCAACAGCACGCGGACCATGGCACACGTTCAGGTGGCTCTCGAGGCGGCAGGGTTCTACGCCCGCGATACCCTGGTCTACCGGCGAAACGCGGGGATCCCCAAGGGGCTCAACGTGGCAAAGAGGCTGCGCGCCCAGGGGCGGAGGGACTGGGAGTGCTGGAGTGGTTGGCACAGCTGTCTGCGTAACGAGTGGGAGGCGATAACGGTCGTGCAAAAGCCCCTTCTCGGCAACTATCTCCGCACGCTCGAGGAGTCTGGGGTCGGCCTGCTTCGTGCTCAGGAAAGCCCCGATGGCCCGTTTCGTGGCAACATCCTGGAGGGTTTCCGGAGGGACGACCGAGAGGATTCCGGTGGCGGGCATTGTACAGTCAAGCCGCTTGCCCTGATTCGGCATCTCGTGCAGCTCGTGGTTCCTTCCGGGGGCTCCCATGTCGTCCTCGATCCGTTTGCAGGAACCGGGACGACCTGCGTCGCGGCCCGCCTTCTTGGTCATGGATACGTCGGTATCGAGCTCAGCGAAGGCTATGCCGCTGCAGCTCGGAAGCGTCTCACCCAAGTGGCGAGGGGGGAGCACGGCGCCCCGCCGGGGGCGACCGAGCACGCGGTGAGCACGGGCTCGGGCAGCGCGACGGAGCGGCCGCTCGCGGGGGGAGGAGGCGGCCGCGCGAGCGGGGGGCACCGTCGCGGTTTCGCCCGGCAATCGCCTCCACGAGTGGACGAGCGAGGCGGATGATGGCGACGATCCGCCCGAGGAGCGCTTGTCGTGAGAATCTGGTGGGCGCTGCCCCGGGCAGCGTGGTGCGTGCTCGGGGGCGTGAGTGGACCGTGCTGCGGGGTTGCGCCAGAGAGGTACTCTTCCTGCGGGCTTCATCCGGGACCGACGAGGATGTGACATGCATCGACGCTCGTCTCGAGCTCGAACCGGTGGTGAGTGTGTCGACTCGGGGAGTCGACGGTGAGCCTCGGGGGGGGCGCGCCGCCTTCCCGGCTGTGGTGAAAGCCGGGTGGGGCGGGGAAGCGGGCGTGCCGGGTCCGCCTCGCCGACAAGCGGATGCCGATACGGCTCGTCGGCTTGGGGATCCGTGGCGCGCGGGCATCGTGGAAGCGCTGAACATCCTCGGGCAAGGGTTCCTCTGCCATCCGGAAAACGAGCGTCTGCGGTGCCTGCTGTGCAAGGGCAGCCTAACGGTTCACGACTACGGGGCTCAGGTTCTCTGTCAGCTCTACCGCCTCATGCTTTTGCTCCTCCTGGAGCAGCGGGAGTGGCTGTTTCAGAATCCGGAGACGCTTCACGGATTCGGGGGCGCGTCGACCGCTCGGGAGGAAGGCGAGCTCGGGGCGGTCGTCCCGCAGTGCTCGACAATCGAGGTGTATCGATCGGGGTACGGATTGCAGCGCCTGTGCCAGCGGCTCGTGGGGGAGCCGTCTGCTGACGGCCACTGGGATCTCTGGGAAGGGGTGAAGATTGCCTTTCGTGGTCTCGCTGTGGGGGAGCCACGGCTCGGGTTGCGCGCCTTGGGTGGGATCTATGCCGACGGGCGATGCGCGGCTCTGGATCCCGGGAGCGACACTGGGGCGAAGCTGGAGAATGGGGCGCTTCTGCGGGTGATCCTCAGGCTCACGAGGACCCTCGGCGACGACGGGCCCGTGCCCGTGGATTGGGGCAGGATAGAGCCCGAGGAGCTGGGTCGTGTGTACGAGGAGCTGCTCGAGCTCGTACCCGTATTCTCGGTCGACGGTCCGAGCTTCGCGTTCGAACTTGTGGCGAGCGCCGGGGGGTACACGCGCCGAAGCACCGGGAGCTACTACACGCCGGAGCGCCTAGTTCGGGAATTGCTGGACCGTTCGCTCGAACCGGTCGTCGAACGCGCTCTCCGCCGTGCCCAGAGCATGGCGGACGCCCAGCGTCCTGAGGGGGAATGCCTCCGGCAGCCAATTCTGGACATCGCCGTTGTGGACCCGGCTTGCGGGGCTGGCCACTTCCTCCTGGCCGCAGCGCGGCGGCTCGCCACCCATCTGGCGAGGCAAGACGGCGACGGCTCGGCGTCAGCGGCGTACCGTCGCGCGCTTGGTCTCGTTGTCCAGCACTGTATCCATGGCGTCGACCGAAACCCCATGGCAGTCGAGCTCTGCAGAGTGGGCCTCTGGATCGAGGTCGGGGACCCGAGTCTTCCGTTCTCGCGTCTCGATTCGCGGATACAAGTCGGCAACTCCCTGCTTGACGCGTTCTCCGGACTCACGCAGGACGGCGTTCCAGTCTCCATGGGGCACCGCCTTGGGGCGCGCCCCGGCACCCGTAACGCCAGGGTTCAAAGGCAGGGCGCAATGACATCGCGTTCTGTGCAGGGATCCCCTCGACAGCTTGGGAGGAGGTTCCCCCAAGTCGCGCGCCCCGTGGCGTGCGATCCTTCCGCGGATATCACTACTTCCGGAGCGACGAGCGGGGCAGCGCCCGAGCGGATCGGCGACCGTGACCAATGTGCTTCCGAGCAACGAACGGGCCGAGACGTGATGCTGATTGCGGATGCGTGGTGTGCCTCGTTCTTCTGGCCGAAGCAGCCTCGGCAGCTTGCGGACGCAGCTCCTTCCGAGGAGTGCTGGCGCCTGATGCACCAAGGCGGCCCGGTGCCTGCCTTGATGGTGAGCACGGCGCGAGACCTTGCGGCTCGTCACGGCTTCTTTCACTGGCGGCTTCGGTTCCCCGAGGTGTTCGCCAAAGGCGGATTCGACCTGGTGCTCGGCAATCCGCCGTGGATCGCTCACGCCGGTCGCGCCGCGCAGCCCCTTGGAGACGACCTCAAGTCTTTCTATCAGCACAACTACGCAGCGTTCTCCGGCTATCCAACGACCCACGGAATGTTCGTCACGCTCGCGGCAAGGTGTCTGAGGCCCGGCGGCTATCTCGGACTCATCGTTCCGTCCTCATTGTCGGATCTTGCTGGTTATGCAGCGGCTCGCCGTGCCCACGACGCCTTGTGTGAGTTCCCCGGAGAGCTCCTCGATTTCGGAGAGGGGCAGTTCCCCGGAGTGACCCAGCCTTGCATGGCGCTGGTGTCCCGGCGCTCGAGCGAGGGTCGTCTGGATGCCAAGCACGGTGCGCCTTGGCCCATGGAGCGACCGGATCTCTGCGATACGTCCCGGCGCCTGATGGCGAGATTGCAGGCGCTTCCGCTGCTGCCGAGCGAGCTCTTTGGAGAGCGCGGGGTGCAGTCGGACCCGGCGCTTCGAGTCCACTTCCAGCGAGCCACGGACCCGATTTCTCGGTTCACCACACCGATTCGGGAGGGCACTGACGTCAGGGAGTTTCGGTTGCTCCCCCCACGCGCCTTCGTTGACCGCTCAGCGCTCGGCTCGCGGATTCGCAGCGCTGACGAATTTGCAGCCGTACGGATTGTCATCCGTCAGACCGCCCGGTACCCCATCGCAGCCCTATCCGATGGGATGGCTTTCAGGAACTCACTCGTTGCTGCGTTCGACTCCGAGGCATGGCCTGCGACGGCACTTCTGGCGCTGCTCAATTCCGCCCTGATCCGTTGGTACCACTACGTTCGCTTCCGTGACGCGCGTCAGCCCGTCATGCCACAGCTCAAGATCGGCCATCTCCGCGCCATTCCGGCCCCCGACCCCATGAGCCTGGCCCAGCGAGAAGCGCTTGCGCGGCTCGGGGAAGAGCTATCGTCGCGACCGCAAGGCGGGGACGCGAATGGTCGTCGCTCACTCGACCGCCTTGTTTTCGATCTCTACGGACTTCTGCCAGAGGAGGCGGCACTGGTGTCGGATTGGCACGCCCAACATGGCCCTCGGACACCGCCGTAGAGGGACGAAGCGCGGTCGTCTCTGCGGCGGCATTGCGGCGTGCTTGGGCATATCCCACGATCAGCGTCACTTGGCGGGCCGCTGGTGGAGTTCCGCGATTCGGGTGAGGGATACCTCAGTTCCCGCGACGGTCGCGATGCTCTCGAGCGCGGTGCGGGCTCGACGAAGTCGGGTGTCGAGAGCTGGACGGCGACTCCATTCGGGCATGAGCGTGCCAATCGCGATGCGGGCCACATGGCCTGCGAGAAGGCAGCGCAGATCGCCCACGGTGAGGCGAACGCCAGCCTCTCGCATTCGGGCAGCGTCGTTCTCTAGTGCTGCGCGGCACTCGGTCGCGAGCGCTTGGTCGAGCTGTCGAGGTCCCCGGGTGAGCACCCGAGCGGAACGAGGTTTCCGGCATACGAAGACCGAATCCAGAACGGAGGATGTCGTTCCTGCGATATGAAGAGACGCTGCCATCTCGCCGGCTGCCGGGAGTGTCGCCGTGCACTCGAGTCCCGAGTCGAGGATGGCCAGCACCAGGGGTAGGTAGGCTGCTGGCTCATTGTGGTGGTACGTGAAGACAAAGGGGGCTCCCGGCTTCAACGCGCGCGCGAAATGCTGAAACACCTCGGATAGTCCTCCGGCGAAATGCTCCAGGCCCCGACCGAGCGTCGCGTTGGCGGTGAGCTCTTCGCTGGAACGGGTACTCGCTCGCGCAAAGGATGGCTGCTCGTGACGGAGCGCCTGACGCAGCCACGAGTAGCAGAAATCGATGAGCTCGGCGTACTGCACGTTGTCGAAGTAGGGCGGGTCTGTGAAGACTCCGTCGAGCGAGTTGCGTCGGAGCGGGACGTTCTGCGATGGGGCGTTGATGAGGAAGGCCTGTTTCCCTCGGTGAGGGTCGGGCGCGTGATCGACGAGCGAAGCTTCGATGGTCTCGCCCGGGATTGGGACGATGCGCTTCTGGTTGCCGACCCCGCGCGTTTCGAACGGGGCTTGACAATACCGTTTTGCTCGGACGTACTTCTCGACGAAGTGACGGAACGCACCGGAGCCGACGCCCCGCAGGCCGAGTAGGGCATTTTCGCACTGGATGAGGCCCACCGGGAAGCCATGGACGCTGAAGATGTCCTGGCACTTGAGGGCATAGGTGTCGTAGCGGCACAGCATGTTCTGGTAACGGAGACTGTCCGAGAAGACCGTCGAAAGCGCGTGCCGGATGGAGGGTTCGGGCGTGGTTTGGATCCTCGCCAAGAGGGTCCCGAGTCCGAGGAGCTGGCGTGCTCCGAACATTTCTCGATACCGGTAGTAGCCCCAACGATGGAGTCGGTCGCTCTCGTCACCCGAGGGGATGGGGTCGTCGGGGATGGGCAGTGTCGAGGCACTTCGGTGCAGACGGCCCTCCGCTTCGCAAAAACGCCCGACATCTCTTGGGTCGGGACGCTTGTACTGTCGACCCTGGATGGCGCCGTAGCACCGTTCGCAGTGGTATTCGATGGCCCACATCCGGTGGATCGGAGGTGCTGAGAAGGTCGCGATCGAGAACGGCGTCTGGCACTTTCGGCACGAGAGTCTCCTTCTCACGACGTTGCCCTCGATGTGAACCGCCCCGGCGCATTCCCGGCAGCGAGCCGGATGCTCTCGGGTCGGTGGAACGTCGTACTCCCCCAGGGCGCCACACTCTGCGCACGCCAGCACGTGGCGCGGGTGGCGCACCGCCTCTGCTAGTCGGTATCCAGGAAATAAGTCGTTCTCTGCTCCGCAGTGGGGACACGAAGCGGTCTTCACCCAGAGGAAGTACTTGACGTGTGCGAGCCCGCCACAACACTCGCACTCGGTACGATACAAGGGACCCACGTCCGCCTCGACGTCTTCTGCGACGCCGGCGGCTTCTCGGGAAAACTCTCGGAGATCGAGGGGCACGAGGCTCTGCTGGACGATCCAATGTGCCATCGGGTTGATGTCGCAACCCACGACGTTCAGTCCGAGTCGGTTGGCTTCGAAGAGGGGCGTCCCGCCGCCCATGAACGGATCTGCGATCACCCCCGAGAGGTCGTGGCTTCGCCAGAAGGCTTCCCGGAGGGAAAGCTCGGTGAACTCGGCGAGGAGGAGTGAGCGGAACAGCGTCCCCGGTCGTCGAGCGAACCACTTGTGGACGCCAATCACCGGGCGATAGCTCTGCTGGATCTGCTTCTCTCGCAGCGCGAGCTCGCTGGCGAACGCTACGTCGAACCGTTCCTCGATGCCCCGTTGGGGACGCAGGGCTGCCCTGTTGGCGCCATCCGTCACGGTGGGCGCTTCCCGTGCGGCGCCCCGCCGTCGCGAGCCGTGGGATCTCTCATGCGTCAGCCTGGACCTGGCTTCGCGTACGCCAAACGTGGAGCACCGGGCGTGATCCGTCTCGCGCCGAGCGGCCACGTCGAACCGGGTCCCCCCGGGTGCCCACCCGGACCACGCCCGAGTCGGCGACGGCCGGGGAGTTGCTGTTGGACTCCGGTGCCAACGCGGCCACGTTCGCCCGGCTGCGGTGTCCGCGGCGCCTTGCGCGCAATACTGATTGCGACCAGGGATTTCTGGGGCCGTGAACGCATGCCGCCACCCTAGGAGGGCATCCGCTTCGAGGTCAAGTGGGGGCTGAGTCAGTGCCCCACGTAAGTCATGACCAGGTAGGCCGTGACCTGGGTCTTTCCGCGGTTGCGGTAGACATGGGGCGAATCGGCGTGGAAGAACACCGAGTCGCCCACCTCGAGGACTGCGGACGCGCCACGTATCTCGATCTCGAGCGTACCACTCGTGATGACGAGGTTCTCCGTGGTACCTGGCATGTGGGCATCTGCGTGCTCGGAGGAATCAGCCGCAAGTCGCAGCTCGTAGAACTCCACGGTGCGCGGCCGATCCAGCGGTGACAATGCGCGCGTGCTGAAGCTCCCGTCCATGGAGCTTAGCACCAGCGATCGGCCGGCGCGTTGCACCATGAGCTCGCTGGCAGGTTCGGTTCCAAGCAGGGCCGCGAAGGGGACACCGAGTGCGCGCGAGATCTTCCAGAGCACGGTGATGGTTGGCGCGCTGCGACCGAGCTCGATCTGGCTCAGCATGGCTCGGCTCACTCCGGACTGAGCAGCAAGCCTATCAAGGGACAGCCCCTTCTGGCTGCGCAGGGTGCGCAGGGCCGGACCCACCTCAGGCACTTCCTGGGTGGAACCTGTCGAAGCGCCCGATGGTTCGCCTGGGCCTGGCGGTTCAGCCTTAGGGGAACGGTGCGGCGGTTTCTTGGAAGGGGCGGGGCCTCGGGCCGATTTCTTCACCGGGGCGGCCCTTCCCGCGGACTCTCTAGACACGCCTCCAGCATTACGGCGCTGCCGTTGTAGTCAAGGTCCATCCGCGTCCTCTAGAAAAATGCCTTGGACAGACGTTTTTGGGTACCGGCCTGGGGGCTACGGGTTGGGAGCTTCTGTGAATCTCGGCGCTCCTCCAATTTGACGGATGCCTCGGCCATGGCCGAGAGTCGTCGGTGTAGCACCGGGTGGACGCTCTCGAGCGACGAACGGCCGCGGGGACATCCATGGTGACGGGGCACGGTGAAGGACATCGACAGAGGCTGGGGGGCTGCATATCCTCAGCCGATGGGTCAGGACTCCGCATTCGGGCCATCGGAGGGGCAGCCGCCGCTCAATCGCGCACGAGGGGAGGAAGCTGCGCCGGATGGTGATCGTCGCCTGGTGCGAATCGCAGCGGCTGGAGTTGCGGGCACCTGCGGTGCTCTGGTTGCGGTTCGTTCAGCGGGCGGCGCGCGCGCATGGGAGTCGCCCGAAGTCCTCGGGGTTGCTGTCTTGTGTCTGATCGCCGGGGGGCTCGCACTTGGGGTGCGCTATGTCTCGCGAGCCGTGGCAGTCATCCTGATTGCGGGGACGTCGCTGGCTGCCGCGAGCCTGCTCGTGGTCTTCGGTCAAGGAGTCGGCGAAGCTTCCTTACTGCTGTGTCTGCACGTGCTCGTCGTGGGGCTACTTGCGCCCGAGTCCGTGGTCCTCTGTGTCGTTGGGCTTGTCGTGTGGTTTGCTCTGGCGATGTCGGCAGCGGCGGCTCGCACTCCAACTGCTGACCACCCAATTCACTCCGCGCCAGATCTGGCCTTGACTGCGGTGATCTGCGCGACTGCACTTACCCTGCTCGTTCTGCTTCATCGGCGCTCGGTTGCGCGGTTTGCGGCGCTGGAGCACGTGTTCGCCTCGTCGCTTGCCGAGCGAGCGCGAGGCTTGGTTCAGGATGCGATGGACGCCCGGGAGCTCGCTGCAGAGGGCGACGCGATGTACCAGCGGGTCTTGGAGACAGCCACCGACGCGATGCTGCTGCAGGATCATGAGCGCCAACAGACCATCAATGCGTTGGTGGAGACCTCGCGCGATTGGATCTGGGCAATCGATCTTGAGGGCAAGCTGATCTTTTCCAACGGCGCAGTCAGGGAGATACTTGGATATGATGCGACTGAACTGTTGGGTCAGGTCGTGTTCCAATTCATCGATCCTGAGGACGCCGCCGCCTTTCGTGAGCGCATGGCCGACCGATCCTCGCCGAAATCCGGGTGGCGCAGCCAGCTCGTGAAGTGGATACATAAGTCTGGGAAAATCCACTATCTCGAGAGCAGTGCCATGCCGATCCTGGGTATCGGGGGAGGCCTCCAGGGGTTTCGTGGTGTGGATCGCGACGTCACTGAGCGGATTGATGCCGAGGAGGAGCGCCGCCGACTCGAGGAGCAAATCCGTCAAGGACAGAAACTCGAAGCCGTTGGCGCTCTTGCTGGGGGTGTGGCGCACGACTTCAACAACATTCTACAAGCCATTCTGGGATCGGCATCCATTGCCCGCATCCGCGCTCCGGCAGACTCCGAGTGCATCGGGGAACTCGCTCAGATCGAGCGCGCCACAGCCCGAGCCGCCGAGCTCACCCGTCACTTGCTGGCATTCAGCAGGCAGCAGGTGCTCGAGCGGCGGGTCGTCGCGGTCGACGAGCTCATGACCAGCGTGCTCAGCATGGTGCGCCGCGTGATCGGCGAGGACATCGCGCTCGAGTTCACGCCGGGCGCGGATTCGGCACGCGTGCACGCCGATTCCGGGCAGCTGGAGCAAGTGGTGCTCAACCTGTGCGTCAATGCTCGAGACGCCTTGCCTCGCGGTGGGCGGATCCGAATCGAGACGGCCGAAGTGGAGATCGGAGGCGAATTCTGCGCCGGCCACCCGGGGATCGCACCGGGTCGGTTCGTCAGGATTGCCGTGGCGGACGACGGGATTGGGATGGACGCCGCGACGGTGAAGCAGATCTTTGATCCCTTCTTCACGACCAAGGGACCGGGCCGCGGAACGGGGCTGGGGCTTTCCACTGTCTACGGCATCGTGAAACAACACGGCGGCGCGATCGAGGTGCAGAGTCAGGTCGGGGTTGGCTCATCGTTCGAAGTCTATTTCCCCGCAACCGATGCGGCGGTGTCCAACAAGGCAGTCGTCGAGGGGATCCCTGTTCCGATGGGTACCGAGACCATTCTCGTGGCGGAGGACGACGACCAGGTACGCGGTATCGCCGTCCGGTTGCTGGAGTCCGGAGGCTACACGGTGCTGGCGGCGCCAGACGGAGAGGCAGCTCTCCGCGTTCTGAGCGAGCATGGACAGAGTCTCGATCTGTTGCTCCTGGACCTCATCATGCCAAAGGTGAGTGGTCCTGACATCGAGCTCAGCGCCGCGACGTTGGCGCCCAGGGCGAAGGTGGTGTTCACTACGGGCTACGCTGCGGCTGAGCGATTCGAGCGCCTGGTGGACGGTCGGGATCGCCATGTGCTCATCAAGCCGTATGGGCGGCGTCAGCTTCTGACCAAGATCCGCGAGGTGCTCGACGCCAGCTAGAGCGGGAGTCCCCCGACCTCAGGTGCTGCGGAACCCGCCCACAAGTCGGTCGGACCAGTCGGAGTGCCCGGCGATGGCGGCTCCCTGGCAGGGACCCATTGGGGCAATCAGCGGATACAGGCGGTGCCCCAAGGGTTTCAGGGCTTGTCGCGCTGCTCGACGGATTGGTCCATTTCGAGCGCAGGCATCGCGTGCGCCGGGAAGCCGACCGGTCGTGCGGGCACGCCCGCGACCGTGCAATGGGGAGGCACGTCCTCGAGGACCACGCTGCCTGCACCCACCTTCGCTCCCTCGCCCACCACGATGTTGCCCAGCACCTTCGCTCCGGCGCCGATCATCACTCCTCGACGGATCTTCGGGTGGCGATCGCCGCCTTCCTTGCCGGTGCCGCCCAGGGTCACTTCGTGGAGCATCGAGAAGTCGTCGTCGATCACGGCCGTCTCGCCGATGACCACGCTCGTGGCATGGTCGAACAGGATTCCCTTGCCGATTCGCGCCCCCGGATGGATGTCCACGGCGAAGACCTCGGAGATCCTGCTCTGTAGATATAGGGCCAGTGGCCTTCGGTCGTTTGCCCAGTAGTAGCGCGCGACTCGGTAGGCCTGCAGCGAGTGGAATCCTTTGAAGTACAGGAGGGGGATCGAATACCCCCGGCACGCCGGATCCCGCGACACAACGGCTTGCAGGTCCGCGCGCACCGCGACGCCCACGCTTGCGTCAGAAGCGAAGACCGAATCGATCAAGTCGCGCAGGGTGAGGGCAGTAACCGTGGGACTGCCGAGCTTGCTTGCAAGAATGTAGCTGAGGGCATCCTCGAGGCGCTGGTGACTGAGAACGACGGTGTACAGGAAACTAGCCAGAGCCGGTTCCTGCCGGGCATCACGCGCGGCCTCCTCCCGGATCTGGTTCCAAATCTCGCTGTCAGGGACCTGAATCATGCTCGTCTCCGTTTCTTGGGGCGTGGTGGATCAGGAAGCCGCGAGCCCTGTCTTGCGGTTTCCAAGCGTCGGGGGACTCGGCGTGGAGCTGTCACTCGGCAATGCTAGCTGGCTTGGCGCCCACGGCCAGCAACCCCACAAAATGGCGAGTGGCCCGGCAGTACGCCGAGCCACTCGAAGACCAACGGAACCTAGTTGCGGACTAGGCGTCCCGCTTTACCGTTGAGACGATGCGCATCGTGTAGAACGAACGCCACACGAAGTAGAGCATCACGGCGCCGAAGGGAATGGCTAGACCCATCCGGATGTCGGGCAAGCCCTCGGCAAGCTCGACGGCGAGGAGGCCGAAGAGTGTCGTGAACTTGATCACCGGATTCATGGCTACGGAGGAGGTGTCCTTGAAGGGATCACCCACGGTATCGCCGATCACGCACGCCGCGTGGAGCTCCGTACCCTTCTCCTTGAGCTCGGTCTCAACGATCTTCTTGGCGTTGTCCCAGGCGCCGCCCGCGTTCGCCAGGAAGAGTGCTTGGAAGAGACCAAAGAGAGCGAGTGCGATCAGGTAGCCAATGAACAGGAAGGAGTCGAGACAGGCGAGCGCGATCGTTCCGGTGAAGACCGCCACGAAGATGTTAAACATCCCCTTTTGCGCGTAGAGCGTGCAGATCTCCACCACCCTCTTGCTGTCTTCGATCGAGGCCTTGGTTCCATCGAGCTTGATGTTTGCCTTGATGAACTCCACCGCCTGATAGGCGCCTGCCGACACAGCCTGGTTGGCTGCGCCCGTGAACCAGTAGATCACGGCGCCGCCCGCCATGAGTCCGAGGAGGAACGGCGGGTGGAGGATTGAGATGTTGGTGATGAGATCCGGCTGGAGGCCCTTGGTGAGCAGCACGATGATGGAGAAGATCATCGTGGTAGCGCCCACGACGGCCGTGCCGATGAGGACGGGTTTGGCAGTCGCCTTGAAGGTGTTGCCAGCGCCGTCGTTCTCTTCGAGCAGGTCCTTGGACTTCTCGAAGTCGGGCTTGATCTTGAACTCCTTCTCGATCTCTGCCTCGATATTGGGGAGCTGGGTGATGGTGGAGAGCTCGAAGACTGACTGAGCGTTGTCCGTCACCGGGCCGTAGGAGTCGACGGCGATGGTAACTGGCCCCATGCCGAGGAAGCCGAAAGCCACGAGGCCAAAGGCGAAGACTGCGGGGGCGAGCATCATCCCTTCGGGGAACCAGGTGCTGGTTGCATAGGCTCCACCCATCAGGCCAATGAAGACGAGACCCATCCAGAAGGCGCTGAAGTTGCCGGCGGCCAGACCTGCCAGGATGTTGAGTGATGCGCCGCCTTCACGCGAAGCATTGACCACTTCCTTGACGTGTTTGGATGTCGTCGAGGTGAAGATCTTGATGAACTCCGGGATCAGAGAGCCCGCCAGCGTGCCGAAGCTGATGATGAGGGAGAGCTTCCACCACATGCTGTCGTCGCCGCCGATGTTGGGAATCAGCATCTTCGAGACGATGAAGGTGAGGACGATGGAGGTAATGGATGTCAGCCACACGAGCGCGGTGAGGGGCGCCTCGAAGTTGACCTTCAATTTGTCGCCCATCTTTGCCTTCTGCACGGCCTCGTTGACGAAGTAAGAGGCTGCGCTGGCCATGACCATCATGATGCGCATCATGAAAATCCAGACCAGGAGGAGGACCTGCGTCTCGGGGTTCGGAATGGCGAGGACGACAAAGGAGATGAGGGCCACGCCCGTCACACCGTAGGTCTCGAAGCCGTCGGCAGAAGGGCCGACGGAGTCGCCCGCGTTGTCTCCGGTGCAGTCCGCGATCACACCAGGGTTGCGTGCGTCGTCCTCGGGAAGCTTGAAGACGATCTTCATGAGGTCGCTGCCGATGTCAGCGATCTTGGTGAAGATGCCGCCAGCGATGCGGAGGGCCGAGGCGCCCAGGGATTCGCCGATGGCGAAACCGATGAAGCAGTTGCCGGCGAACTCACCCGGGATGAAGATCAGGATGGTCAGCATCAGCACGAGCTCGACCGAGATCAGGAGCATGCCGATGCTCATGCCGGACTTGAGCGGAATCGCGTAGACGGGGTAGGCCTTGCCCTGCAGGCTCGCGAAGGCCGTTCGAGAGTTGGCGTAGGTGTTGATTCGAATACCGAACCACGCCACGCCGAAGCTGCCCGCGATGCCGATAACGCTGAAGAGCAGGATGATGAGGACCCGGAAGGTTTCCAGCTCCTGCACGAACTTGAAGTACGCCAGCATGATGCCGCCGATGAGGACCTCAAGGAGCAGCAGAAGCTTGCCCTGCTGGAGCAGGTAGGTCTTGCACGTCTCGTAGATGAGCTCGGAGACGTCGCGCATCGACTTGTGAACGGGCAGGTTCTTCACCTGCTGCATCACCATGTAGCCAAACAGCATGCCGAGCGCCGACACGAGCAGGCCGAGCTTCAGCAGTGAGCCACCAGAATAGCCGAGGAGGGTGACGCTGTTCAGGTCGGGAAGGACGAGGCTTGCCTCGCCGCCATGATGCTCTTGAGCGAGCGCGAGTGACGGGACCAGCAGCGAGGCAAGGCCCGCCAAGAATGACGGTAATAACGACGTGGATGCTCGAGTGCGTTTCAAGGTTGGAGCTCCTTGTGGCGGACCACCATTGGCGATGGCTCCGGGAATACTGCGTCTCCGGTCATTGGGCTGACTCGCGACGCGCTTGGGGCGAGTGCTAGCACGCCGCGAGGCTGGCGCTCAACGCGAAGGGCCTCCGAACCGGAAAAAGTGTTCGAACACGCCGTGGAGGCGCCAACTTAGGAAGGCAACAGGAATCCGTTCAGAATGAACGGCGATGGGCTGGACACATGAGGGAAACCAGCGCTATGGCCGTCCCTGAGCGCCACCACGTGGTTTTGGGCCGGCTCCGGGGACCTGCGAGCGCGGCCGCACGGAGATCTCCTTGGGGTCATCCGTGGCCGGCTCAAGCCTGGTTGCCGAACGAGAAAGGGATGGGGACTCGCCGACCACGCTCCTGCTTACCGGCGAGAACGAGGGTCGCGCAAACGGTGCGCGACTGCGACGCACGGCACTCTGGGAGGGTGGACTGGTAGAGCGTCCCGAACCAGAGATGAACCATTGCTGCGCAGTGCCCGGAAGGTCGGTCGGATCGCCCTGCGACTGCGGGACTACAGGATCTGTGGCCTCTGCCAAGGTCGAGGTTCAGTCAAGTGCCCAACTGTGACGCGCGTCAGCGTAGCGGGGCTGACCTGTGGAAGCTGGCGCCGCTCGGGCACGGGGCTTGCTGCTTGGGAGTCGTTGCAGGACGCCGTGGGGTAGGGGGTGACCCGCGATGTGGCTGCGCCGGCTCCTGTCAAGGGCGCGACGGCGCGGACCATTCTGCCAACGACCAAGGGATTCGAGGGTGAGGTTGTGCGGCTCATGCCTCGGGGGGCGTCTCTCGACGTACCAACGTATCTTGGGGCGCTAGCTGGCAAGCAGTTGGGACGTTCGGTGAGCCGCGGGGGCGTGGAACTGGGCGCCGCGGTGACGCGCCGTCAGCCTCGCGGCGGCCGAGTTCCGAGCACGGCAGTCACAGCCGCAATCGCGCAGCCGGCGCGCTCGGGACTCGTTCGAGCGCTAGATTCGCGCGTATTATCGCTGCGTTGACATGTCGCTCTCCCGAGACAATAGTCCTCCTCATGTCGGCGCGAAAGATCGAGGTCACCGAACTGATTCTGCGCGATGCGCATCAGAGTTTGCTCGCGACGCGGATGTCGCTGGAAGACATGGTGCCAGCCTGTGAGGACATCGACAACGCCGGGTACTGGTCGGCCGAGTGCTGGGGCGGAGCCACCTTCGACTCGTGCATCCGGTTTCTGAATGAGGATCCGTGGGAACGTCTGCGGACGTTCAAAAAGCTGATGCCCAAGACTCGGCTCCAGATGCTGTTGCGGGGCCAGAACTTGCTCGGGTATCGCCACTACGAGGATTCGGTCGTCGAACGGTTCGTCGCGAAGGCAGCCGAGAATGGCATGGACGTATTTCGGGTGTTTGACGCGCTGAACGACCCGAGAAATCTGGAAGTGCCGATGCGTGCCGTCAAGCGCGCGGGCAAGCACGCGCAAGGCACCATCTGCTACACGGTGAGCCCCGTTCACACGACGCAGGGGTTCGTCGACCTCGCCAAGCGCCTCATCGACATGGGGGCGGACTCGATCTGTCTGAAGGACATGGCTGCGCTTCTGAAGCCCAAGCCAGCTTACGACATCGTGAAGGCGATTAAGGACCAGTGTGGTAGCGACGTTCTGGTCCACATTCATACCCACGCCACGACTGGAGTGACGTTGGTCAGCCTCATGAAGGCAATCGAGGCCGGCGCGGACATGGTGGACACGGCGATTAGCTCCCTATCCCTCGGGCCGGGGCACAATCCAACGGAGAGTCTCGTCGAGATGTTGGAAGGTATGGGCTACGAGACCGGACTCGACCCGACTCGCCTTGCGAAGATCAAGAGGCACTTCGCCGAAGTCCGCCCGCGCTACCGGGAGTTTCTCTCCAACATCACCGGGGTCGAGACGGACATATTCAAGAGCCAGATTCCGGGCGGCATGATCTCGAATATGGAGAGCCAGCTAAAGCAACAAGGCGCTGCCGACAAAATCGAACAAGTGCTGGAGGAAGTTCCCCGGGTGCGCGAGGCGTCGGGATACCCTCCGCTCGTGACACCAACGAGCCAGATCGTTGGTACGCAGGCCGTGTTCAACGTGCTGATGGGGCCATACAGCGTACTCACTGGCGAGTTCGCGGATCTCATGCTCGGCTACTACGGCGCCACGGCGGCTGGGAAGGATCCGGCGGTGCTCGAGAAGGCACAGGCCCACGCGAAGAAGTCGCCCATCGAGTGTCGCCCCGCTGATCTGCTGAAGCCCGAGTGGGAGGAGCTCAGGTCGGCAGCGGCGAAGATCGAGGGCTTCAATGGTTCGGACGAGGACGTGCTGACGGCGGCGATGTTCCCGCAGGTTGCGCCGAAGTTCTTTCCCGCCCGCAAGAACGGGCCGAAGAACCTCTCGAAGCCGGTGGAGGCCGCGCCTCCCGGGGCGGCGCCTGTTCCGGCTGCGACAAACGGCAGTCTAGGCGTCAGCGCTGCGCCGCTCAAAGGGCCGGTCACGTACGGCGTGACGGTGAACGGCCGCACCCACAAGGTAACGGTGTCGCCCGGCTGAGGCTGGGTCTTCCGCATCGAGAGAGGCATGCCGGGCGTGCGGGGGCTGAATCCCGAGACAATCCGGGATGCGTGAAGGATTAGGGAAGTACGATGAGCACTCAAGACAAGATCCGCGAGCTCAAGAGCAAGCGCGAGCAGGTGGCGCTCGGTGGGGGGCAGCAGCGCATCGCCAAGCAGCACGAAGCGGGCAAGTTGACGGCCCGCGAGCGCATCGAGCGCCTTGTAGATCCCCAGTCTCTCCAGGAAGTGGGGATGTTTGCCAAGCATCGCGCGACCCTCTTTGGGATGGCGAGCAAGGATTTCCCAGCCGACGGCGTGGTTACGGGCTCCGCCTACGTCGACGGGCGTCTGATCCACTTGGCGAGCCAGGACTTCACGGTGAGCGGCGGTGCGGCGGGTGAGGTCCACAGTGACAAGATCGCCGAGGCCATGAAGCAATCGGTGAAGCTTGGGACGCCCTTTGTCTTCATTAACGATTCCGGTGGGGCCAGGGTTCAGGAGGGGATCGATAGCCTGTCGGGATACGGGCGAGTCTTTCACCAGAATGTCATGCTGTCGGGGCTCGTACCTCAGGTCTCCTTGATCTGCGGCCCCTGCGCAGGGGGGGCGGCCTACAGCCCCGCGCTCACCGATTTCATCATCCAGACCAAGCAGGCCCAGATGTTCATCACGGGCCCCTCCGTCATCAAGCAGGTGACCGGTGAGGTCGTGACCATGGAGCAGCTGGGCGGTCCCGCGGCCCAGATGGACTACTCGGGCGTGGTCCACTTCGTTGCGGAGGACGACGACGATGCCATCTTCATCTGTCGCCGGCTTCTCAGCTATCTTCCCTCGAACAACTTGGAGGACCCTCCCTACCTGCCGGGTGACTACGACCTGTCGAGCGTTCAGGCATTGAACGATCTCATCCCGGACGATCCCAAGAAGCCGTACGACGTGCGGGACGTCATCCAGCGGATCGTCGATCGGGGCGAGTTTCTGGAGGTTCAGGAGGGGTTCGCGCAAAACATCGTCGTCGGCTTCAGCCGAATCGCCGGGTACTCGGTCGGGGTCGTCGCGAATCAGCCGAGCGTGCTTGGCGGGGCACTCGACATCAATTCATCGGACAAGGCGTCGCGATTCGTCCGATTCTGCAATGCTTTCAATATTCCCATCGTCACCTTTGTGGACGTTCCTGGGTTCATGCCAGGGGTGCAGCAGGAGTACGGCGGCATCATTCGGCACGGAGCCAAGATGCTCTTTGCCTACTCGGCGGCGACAGTGCCGAAGCTGACGGTCATTCTGCGCAAAGCCTACGGGGGCGCCTATCTCGCCATGTGCGCCAAGGACCTCGGGGCAGACGTCGCGGTTGCCTGGCCCACTGCCGAGATTGCGGTCATGGGTGCGGAGGGCGCCGTGGAGGTCGTTTTCCGCAAAGAGATTGCCGAAGCGACCAATGCGGCCGAACGCCGCAAGGAGCTCATTCAGGACTACCGCAACACTTTCGCTTCGCCGTACGTGGCCGCGGAACGTCGCTTGATTGACGATATCATCGAGCCCAGCGAGACCCGCAACTATCTCGGACGCGCACTCTCGTCCTTGAAGACGAAGCGGGAGATTCGTCCTGGGAAGAAACACGGGCTCATACCTCTGTGAGTCGTCCACCACTCGAGGTCCACACCATGACGGAGCCTATTCCCGAAATTCCGGAAGCATTGGTTCGAGAGATCGAAGCATTGAAATCCTCTCAGGTGTCGCGGCAGGAGTTCGACGCCCTGGTGCGTCTGGTCGAGAGGATCGCGGAACGGCTCGAGCGGATCGCGCCGGAGCGCGAGGTACCCGAGGAACATCTGGCGATCATGAGCGCTGTGTTCGCAGCCACGGTTGGGAAACGCTTCAAGATCAACAAGGTCAAGGCCGTTGGTGAGACCAGCGGCTGGACACAGGCCGGTCGAGTGAACCTCCATGCTCTCAGGCACGTGCGCCGCGGCTAGTGGCCGTGGGGTACCGACGAACGGCTCTCCGCCAGTGGGGCGCGCTGAGTATGGCAACCGAAACGCGAGTGATGGGGTACCCCGGAACAGCGGTACCGAGCAGGTAGGAATCATCCCATGAAGCTCAAGATCAACATCGACGGGAGGGAGTACGAGGCCGACATCGAGGTCCTCGAGGAGGAGCGCCACGAGCCTGTTGGTCCCGGGGGTGGTCGGGGCTCGTCGCGGCGAGCGGCGCCTGCGGTTGGGGGACCGCTGCCCGAAACGAATGCAGGGCCGAACGTTTCTGACGACAAGGTCTGCAAGAGCCCCATCGTGGGCATCGTTGTGGCCGTTTCGGTGGGCAGCGGTCAGGAAGTGAAAGTGGGCGAGACGCTGCTTGTGCTCGAGGCCATGAAGATGGAGAGCAACATCGTTTCGCCGGTGTCGGGTCGCATCAAGGCTGTGTTGGTCGCACCCGGCGAAAGCGTGAAGAAGGGGCAAGTCCTCGTCGAGTTCGCATAGCGGCGTTGTGAGCGAGGTCCGTCCCGCCATCCCATGAGCGGATGGTGGACGCGTTGGGGGCTACGTCCGGGGCCGAGGAGAGGGTCGGCCCGGCGTGCGGTTTCTATTGCGTTGAAAGCACAGGATGCACGGACACGAACTCTCGGTTCCATGGTGGACGATCCTGCCCTTCGTGGCGCTGCTCGGGTGCATCGCGATTTTCCCGCTATTGCGCGCCACCAGCAGGCTCTGGCATCACATGTGGTTTCAGCTCGCGGTGGCGATGGCTTCCGGCGTCCCGATGGCGGCATTCGTGTGGTCGCTGGGCGGCCAGTCACAGGTGATCCACGCCGTCGTCGAGTACTGCCAGTTCATCACGCTACTGCTGTCCCTGTTCGTCATCAGTGGGGGAGTCTTCGTAGCTGGCGACATAGAAGCCACGCCGCGTACGAACGCGCTTCTGCTTGCGCTGGGAGCCACCTTGGCGTCGTTCATCGGGACGACGGGGGCCGCCATGCTGATGATTCGCCCCATTCTCAACATCAACCGAGAGCGCTCCCAGAAGGTGCACACGGTGGTGTTCGCGATCTTCACGGTCGCGAATTGCGGGGGGCTTCTCACTCCGCTCGGAGATCCTCCGCTGTTTCTCGGGATGTTACGGGGGGTGCCATTCCTGTGGACATTCAATCTTCTGCCCGCATGGGCGTTCGTGAACGGGCTGCTCATCGTGTCGTACTATGCGCTCGACAGGCGACTGCATGCGATGGAGTCGAGGACGGCGCGATCGCGCGACGCATCGGATATCGAGCCGATTCAGGTTCGGGGTGCGATGAACCTCGTCTGGTTGCTTGGGGTGGTTCTCGCTGTTGCCTTTGCCCCATCCATCGATCTTGAGGCGATCGCGGCTGGGAGAGCTCGGGCTTCTGACTGGATCCCAATTCGGGAGCTGATCATGTTGACTCTGGCAGGCTTCTCCTTCGGGTTCGGAGAGCGCAGTGTCCGCTTCGAGTCGAACGGTTTCAGCTGGCGACCGATTCTGGAAGTGGCTTCGCTGTTCATCGGGATCTTCCTGGCGATGGTCCCTGCACTCGTCTACTTGCGAGAGTTGGCTCCCAGACTGCCCCTCGATGAGTACACATTCTTCTTGTTTACTGGCGCACTTAGCGCGGTTCTGGACAATGCTCCGACGTACGCGACCTTCTTCGAGATGGCTAAGGGGCTGGGGGGCGAGCCCGCAGTTGCTGGGGTCCAGACGGGCTATCTGGTCTCCATCAGTCTGGGTGCGGTATTCTGCGGAGCCGTCACGTACATCGGCAACGGGCCGAACTTCATGGTGAAGTCCATCGCCGACGCCGCCGGGATCAAGATGCCGAGTTTTGGAGGGTACGTGGCGTGGGCACTGCGATACCTCATCCCAATTCTGGGATTGATGGTTCTCGTCATCATCGCCAAGGCTCCCTGGCTGAAGCTAGTTGGCTGGGTTCTGACACTGGCTTGGATCGTGTCTGTGGTGGTGCGTCTCCGGAACTCCGTTGCCTCCGAGTCCCCGAGCCGAGGGTAGTCGGTTGGTAGCCGATGGAGGCGGACTTTCTGCCCGATTGATCCAAAGGTGGGAACGGGATCCGTGTTGCGGTATCCGGTAGTCACCGATGTCGAATCTCGACCCATCCATCGTTCCCGATCTCCTCCATCCGGCTCCGATGCGGCGCGTTGCCGTCGAGGAGACCACTGTTGCCATCGCCCTTGCGTTCGCTGGGGGCACCGCTGGAGGACTGGTGAGTGACGCGCTTGAGCAGGCACCTCTCGCGCCGTCGTCTTGGGATCCTAGTTCGTTTTCCGCTGACCTCTTTCTCTCCAGGTTCGTCACGGAGTGTTTTCGGTTGCGTGCCGGGCAGTCGGAGTCTCCCCTTTGCGCTGTGCACCTGCAGCGTTTGTTGGCTCAACCGCCAGCGGATCCTCTGGTCGTCGAGTTTCGGCGGGGCATTCTGCGAGAGCTCGTGGGCTCGCCAGAACTCGCCGGGAACCTGGAGACCCTGTATCGGAGCCTCCGGCGGGTCAGACGCCTGCTAGAGAACAGCAGTGGTGAGCGAAACTGGGATCCCAATCGTCGTCAGCTCGACATTCTCGTTGCCTTGCGAGAAACCGTGGAAATGATGGCGTCGGGGTTTGCTGGTGCGACGTCGGGGCTCGAGCGGCTCGCGCTCTATGGGGCGCGCGTTCGAGCTTCGGAGCCCTACCGTTCGTTGGTTGACCTGACGTCGTACGACGCGCGCCTTGCGACCCTCAATCTCGAAGTGAGCGTCGGCGCGGACGGCCACATTCGGGGGTTCGAGGTGGTTTCGGTCAGGGAGAACGCCGGCAATCCCTTTGTCACGTCGCCGGTGCGGCGCTGGCTCGCCAAGCTTGAGCTCTTTCTGCGCGGATATCGCTTCAGCGACGGCGAGGTGCTTGCACGTTTGATCGATGCGGTGTTCACCGGCATCCAGAGTGAGCTGGTCGCGCTGGTGCAGCTGATCGGGGATCTTGAGTTCTACCTTGGGGCTCTTGGCTTCAAGGATCGGGCAGAGCAGGCTGGGCTCGCCGTGTGTCTGCCAGAACTGGTGTCCCCAGATCAACCAAGGCGGTTCGAAGGGTTCTTCAATCCATTGCTTCTTCTGGTGGGGACTCCGCCGGTTCCCTGCAATCTCACGACGCCTCGGCTCGCGGGCACAGTGCTCGTTACCGGGCCGAACTCGGGCGGCAAAACGCGCCTGCTACAGGGGCTGGGGCTTGCGCAACTTCTCTGTCAGTCCGGGCTCTTTGTGCCGGCGAGGCGAGCCACCCTGTCGTTGGTGCCTGCACTCGTGGTCTCACTGATCGAGGAGACCAAGGCAGACCAGGCCGAGGGGCGCCTGGGCATGGAGCTCATGAGAATTCGGGACCTGTTTGAACGCTTGCCCCCCGGGGCCATGGTGCTTCTCGACGAACTCTGCTCGGGTACCAATCCTTCCGAGGGTGAGGAGATCTTCGAACTCGTTGTCATGACCCTGGCGCGGCTTAAGCCTCAGGTCTTCATCTCCACCCACTTCTTGGCGTTCGCGGCGCGCCTCGAGCGAGAACGACGCATCGAGGGGCTCAGCTTCCTGCAGGTGGAGCTGGGAGCGGACAGGGTTGCCACCTTCCAGTTCGTGCCTGGCGTGGCACAGTCCTCTCTCGCCGGCTTCACTGCTGCGCGGCTCGGCGTGACGCGGGACCAGCTGCTCACGCTGGTGGACCGCAATATCCAGCGTCACAACGCTGGAACCCTCGCGATTCAAGGTCGGGGCTGATGGCGACGTTTCTGAGCACCGGGAAGATGGCGCCCGAACTGCGGGCTCGCGTGGAGGCCAGCGTGAGCGGCCGTCGCGGCTCGAGCGGGAGCAGGCTGACGCCTCGCGCCGTCATGTGTCTGCGGGCCGTCGCGGCGACGACGGTGCTGGCCTGCGTCGTCTCGATTGGGCTCTCGATGCGTCGCGCAGAGGACGCCCTGGCGTCCGAGCGGTCGGCGATCCTGGACCGCTGGAAGCAAGAGACGAGCGGGCTCACGCCGCGAGATCGGGGGATCATGCTTCGGGTCGGGCCTTGGGTGCGGCGTGCCGCCGGGGACTACGAGGGTGACGCGATCGACACATCCCTGAAGGGAGAGTCGGTTCTGAACGAGCTGCTTCGCCAGCCCCTGGTGTACGTTCGGGGGCCGCTCGATCGCCTCCGTACCCCGAAGGGTCTCGAAGAAACGGCCCTCGACTCCTCAATTGACGCTTTCGCCCTGTGTTTGCTCGATCCGCCGAAGGCGCGGAGCGAGCTCTGGTTGGTGCGCAGGGTGAGATCGGCGTATTCGAGTGACGGACGCATGCGAGAATCGACCGCTCGCGTGGCTCGCCTCGGTGCTGCGGTGGTTGGGCTGCCGTTCTTCGACGAAGCCTGGGCTCGTAGGGTTCAGAATGCCGAAGACCCCAAGGAACTGGCGGCGCTGCGGCGTAACCTGGAACGGGCACCCCTGCGCGCGGCGAAGGACGCCGCCAAGGCAACGCTGCTGTTGGCGGTTCTGGATGAGCCCGGCAGTCGCGAGATCCCCGCTGAGCTCGACGGCGAGCGCCCGCACGATGTGCGCGTTCTACTAGTGGATCTAGTCGCGTCGAAAACCCTGATACGACTTCGACGGCGGGTTGACCCAAACTGGATTAGCGAAGGGACGCGCGCAGAGTTTGCGAGCGGGGTAGATAGCTGTGCGTTGGCTCTGGACGTGCGGGCTGCATTGAGTCCACCACCAGCGGGGTCGGCAAGCGCACAGCGGCCGGCGCGTCCTTGAGCCCGCCCGAGCCTCGGGCAGGGGCGAAACTCGGGCTCGATGGTCTTGCGAATCCGAGGGGCTCCCTCGAGACGTCGAGCGGGAGAGAATCCGGACGGGCCTGCTACTCCAGTCGGAACAACTCGTCGATGTCAGACCGGGTGAGGCGTTTGGCTCCTCCAGCATCCTCGCTGAGGACCGTTGCCACCAGGTCCTTCTTCTTCTGCTTCAGCTGTAGAATCTTCTCCTCGATGGTGCCGGCCGCTACGAGACGGTAGGCGGTGACGACCCGGTTCTGACCGATGCGGTGGGCGCGATCGGTTGCTTGGTCCTCGACCGCGGGGTTCCACCAGGGATCGAAGTGGATCACGGTGTCCGCGGCGGTGAGGTTCAGGCCGGAACCGCCCGCTTTCAGGCTGATGAGGAATACGGGAATGGTGGGGTCCTGTTGGAAGCGCTCGATGCGTTCGGCGCGATCAGTTGTGCTTCCGTCGAGGTACTCATAGCGAATCTTGTCCTCATCGAGAGCCTCGCGAACGAGCTTCAGCATGGAGACGAATTGACTGAAGATGAGTACCTTGTGCCCGCCGGATTCGACTTCGTCTACCAGCTCGCGAAGAGCGGATAGCTTGCCGCTGTCGTCGTGGCTGAACTCTCGGGGAAGTCCGAGGAGCCTGGGATCGCAAGCGGCCTGGCGCAGTTTCGTGAGACCAGCGAGGATATGGATCTGGCTCTTGGCGACTCCCAAGCGTTCGACCTCGCCCATGACTTGCGCCCGCACCTCGCGCAGGACCTGGGTGTAGATTGCCTTCTGCTCCGGGGTAAGATCGATGATCTTGTCGACCTCGATCTTCGGGGGCAGATCCTTGACAACCTCGAGCTTCGTCCGCCTCAAAATGAAGGGGTGGATGGTCGCACGAAGACGTGCGGCCTGCTTGGAGTCCCCCTGGTCGATGGGGCGAGCGAAGCGCTCCTCAAACTTCGGAAGTGGCCCGAGAAGGCCAGGGCAGACGAACTCGAAGATGGACCAAATCTCGCTGAGTCGGTTCTCGATGGGAGTACCGGTGAGGGCCAAACGGCGTTCAGCCTGCAGGTCCTTGGCTGCCTGAGCGGTTGCGCTCAGTGGATTCTTGATGTTCTGGGCTTCATCCAGGATCACGTAGTCGAGCCGCAGCTTCTTCAGTAGCTCGATGTCCCGTCGGAGAAGAGCGTAGCTCGTGATGATGACGTTGACGTTCTCGAGCTCGGTCTCGTACTCGCGTCGAGCTGCCCCGTGCCAGAGGGCGACCGTCAGAGAGGGGCCGAACCGATCGATTTCGCGTTCCCAGTTGGTGACAACACTCGTCGGAGCGACGATGAGCGAACGGAGGGGGGCAGTCTTCTGCTCCTGCTTGAGGGAGAGCAGGAGCGCGATGGTCTGGATGGTCTTGCCAAGACCCATGTCGTCGGCAAGCACGCCGCCCGAGCCGATCTCATGGATGAACCTGAGCCATGAGAGCCCTTGCTCTTGATACGGTCGCAAGACGGCTTTGAGGCCACGGGGCTTTTTTGCGGCCTTGATCTCATCAATGTCCGACAACCTGGCGAAGAGTTGTTTCACACCCGCGGTCGTTGCCGCCTTGTCAGCGTGCTCGAGGAGCTCTTGGATACGACCGGCTTGAGACAGGGGAAGCTTGCCTCCCCGCGTGCTCGCACTGATCAGCTCGACCTCGCGGTCAATCATCTGCTGTACGCGATCCGCATCCAATGGAGCGAAGGTGTTGTCCGTAAGACGTACGTACTTCTTTCCTTCGCGTAGGCAGCGGATGATCTCGTCGCGGTCGATTCCCACTCCGTCGCTCTCGTAGGTCACCTTGACCGCGAGCCAGTCAACACCGCTCGAGACGCGGGCATTCATCAGGACGGGCTGAGATCGGACTCGCGTGCCCACGAGTTCTTCCGGAACGTAGATCTTCCAGCCCTTGGGCAGCTTCGCGACCGAGTGCGCCCAGAACTGAATTGCATGCTCACCCTGCGCTATGAGCGCCTCACCGCTCTCGTCCGGCGTCAGGCCCAACTCGAGGAGTCGCTCCACGGCGGCCTGCTGGGCCACGATGTCGCAGCGAATGCACCGGGCACGCTTCTGACCTTCCTCGGGCGGACGAATGAGGATTGGGGGAGACAGTCCGTCGGCTCGCACCGTGAATTCGGTACTGCCGTACGAGACGCTCAGCGTGGCGTGGATTTCCGTGAGAGAACCGATCGCCCTGAAGCTGAACTCGGGTTCGAGATCCACCACATCAGCCACCTGAGAGAGCTCGGGGAGCTCAGCCCCAATCTCCCCGGCGACTCTGGGCAGCCCGTTGGTGATCATCGGAATGAGTTGTGATGCCGGTTCGGCGATGGTGGGACTACGAAGGAAGCGCCGTAGTGCTCCGGGTGCCAGTCTCCGATCGATGGGGCGTGCGATGCCTTCCGAGACGTCGATGTGCCAACCCGGTGTGCCTTCGAACCATCCTCCGGTGGTGAGCGAGAAGCGACGGCCATTGCCCTGCCGTTCGAAGGTCACTTTCGCGACGATGGTGTCAGCGCCGACCATCTCGAGGTCGAACCGTGGCTTGATGACGTCATCGACAAATCGCAGCTGCATGAGGGCGGGCTCCAGCAAGACCCGCCGGTCACGCAGATGGGGCAAGAGTTCGGCCGCGTCTTCGCCGCGGATGTCGACGGCGGGGTGGCGTGGATTGCCGCTTTCGAACCGCGCCAACACACGGAGGGCGTCGCGATCGGGCGTTGGCGCGAGGGCCTGCCAGCCGAGGGCAACACTGGGCAAGAGCGGGACCCGCGCCTGGGTGTCGAGGACCGTGACGGTGAGACCGCCTTGACGGACGTGAACGCGGAACTCCAAATCCAGGACTCGAAGCGCGCCCTCTGGTGTCAGCCATGCGCCGATCCCCGTGGAGCGAGCGGCGGCGTCCGGCGTTGGCGGCAGCTGGTGTCCCGGTGGAACGGCGAGCTGCTGATTCTGTGCTCTGCGCCGGCGGTCGCGCCGGCGGGCAGACTTGCTCTCGGTGGGGGAGGCGGGCGGTGTTGCGGGCGTCGCGGGCGGGGCGGGTTCACGGCGGGGGAGCTTGGCCCGAGCCTGATTCCGGACGGTAATCAGCAGCGCTGCGACGTGCTTGCAGTGTTGGCTTGTTTTCTTGAATGCAGGACAACTGCAGTTCGAGGTGATGCCTTCGCCACCGAGTCGAATGACCACCTCGTAGGGTTCTGGGTCGGAGCCCTTGACCTTACCCTGAGCGGTATCCGTGTTCAGGCTTACGTCCTCGACCACCTTGCGTTTCTCGTAGTCGAGTCCGCGGAGGAAGGTCCGGGCACCGAGGAGCCGCCGGAGGCCGCGGTCGGACAAGGTGGACAGGGCATCTGCCAGGGTGTTGGCTTCGTTCGGGCCGCTACGGCCGATGGGGGTTGCTGTCTGATTCATGCTAGGAACGGGGCGAGCGCCAGAGTGACAAGCGCGGTGACTTTGATGAGGAGACTTCCCTCGGCGCCAAGCCGAGCGTAAGCGAGCGCGCCAAGCGCGTGGGCGAACCCAGCGGTGTGCAGCGCGGAGGGGGGAGCTGGTGAAGCCTGATTGCGGCTCAACGCAGCGAGAAGCTGATGGGCGGAGTCTAGTGTCAGAGCGACGACTAGGCCGACGACGGCAGCAACTGCGGTGAACATGGCGAGGCCATGCACACCGGCTGTGGGGTCGGCTTCTCTGTACAAGAACTGGAGTCCAAGTGCAAGGCTGGTGGGGCCAGCCAGGCACAGTACGACCGTTGGGAGGAGTCGCGATAGTGCTGCTTTCCCGATCACGTCGACGCAGGACCGGTAGCTCGGCACGAAATCGGTGGGAACCACCCACCGGTCTCTCTCTCGAGCGAAGGGACGCAGCTGCCTTTCCAGCTCACCGGTCACCGAGCGGAGTGCTCGGGCACCGTGACGGAGCCCACCCGAAGCGATGCCAAGAATGAAGGCTGCGCCGAGGGATCCGAGAAGAAGCACGAGAAGTGACGAGTCTGAAGTCGCCTGCGGAGCAACCATGGGCTCGGGGACGGCAACGAATCGGCCCACGACCGCGGAGACGAGCAGTGCGAGTGTACCGCCGAGCACATGCTGATGCGTTCGACTGACGGCGATCGCAGCCGTTCTCGCGTCGTCGAGCGCTCGGGTTTCGGAAAGCAGTTCCGACGGTGCTACCACACGAGTCGCTCCGAGGGCGCTTTCCGTTATCGTGGCGAAGTGCGATAGGGCAGACATGTAGGGGAGGACAGCCAGCAGGCTCGATAACGCCGTGAGCAGCGCGAGCTGTCCTCCGGCTGCCGCATCCACCGCACTTCCCAAGTGCCAGGCAACCCCGAGCGCCGGAATGACGACAAGCATCGTCAGCAGTGGGGCCTCGAGTCCGTGTCCGATGGCGTGGACGAAGAGGGAGCCGTCGCCAGACCGGTGACACTCATTGGCCTCGCGGAGGGCGTTGGAGCGCCTGCGAACCCTCCAACGTAGGATATGTTCGCAGAAACTGACGCTGATGAGCACGATCAAGCCAGCGGCGAAGAAGTGGAACCAGTGCTCCCCCAGGATCCAGATCGTCGAACCTGCGAGCCCTGAAGCCGCAATGACGTGGCTCGCAATTTGGCCGCGCCAGAGCGCGCTGCCGCGGGACCCCAATTCATCGTGTCGCGCCACCAGGAGTCCGAGCGCCGCTGCGATGAGCCCGAAACCACGAACCACGACCGGCAGGGCTGCCACGGCGAGGTTTGCCGCCTGGCGGTCGGGGTTGGTGAGGTGGAGGCCGGCTGCCGCCGCGAGCGCCGCGAGCGTCGCCAACACCGACGTGACATGATCGTCCACGGTTCGGACGGCGATTCGTCCCACTTGGTGACCCACGAGGTTGGCGATGGCCATGGGGGACCGGGCGTCGTTGGGGTGGAGCCCAGTGAGCCGTTCAGCGACGACTCGCGACGCGAAGTCAGTGGTCGTTCCGTAGAGGGAACCCCCGCGCTGGATGACAACGGCGGCAAGCGCGCTACCCAGCCCAAAGGCAGGGAGGAGCAGGGCTGCGCGTACCGCCGCGGCGGCTCCGGAGACCTCCGGACCGTCCAGACCTGCGCCCATCACGAACACCAGGCCGTAGACTGCGACGAGAGCCAGCATTCCAACGGCCTCGTTGGCTAGGGCTGCTGCGCCGCCCGCGCGCACACAAATGGTGACGAGGGCTTCACCTCCCGAGCGTAGGGCCGCAACGCTGGGCAGCGCCGCAGAGAGGGATAGACGTGCACTCAGTTCCACTGCACCGCATGCCGACGCCGCACCCAACACCAAGGCGAGAACTGCCCAGAATCCAGTTGCGATGCCGCCTGCGGCGCCGCTCTGGGTGCTCCAGTACCAGTGCAGTACGAACAAGATGGGAGCCGCCCCGCCTGTTGCGTAGGCAACGAGCCGGTACTCGCCGACCAGGGCCGCCTGAGTGGCCCTGCGCACGGCAGCGGCGAGCCGACGCGCCTCGGCCGTTCCGCGCGCAAGCGCGGACAGCCATCGCCGAAGCATGAGCGCAAGGCCCAAGCCCGCTGCATTGATCCCACAGATCAGTCCCAGAACGGTCACAGAAGTTGACGCGGCTTGGGTCGCCGGAAGACACCCCTGCACCGATGCACGAGTGTGCCGTTTAGCGACCGAAAGGCCACTTCTCCGGGGAAACTGCCGAACTCGAAACGACTGACCTACGAAGCAGGGCGTTCCGAGCGTTCGAGTCGGGACGCTCCCCGTTGGAGCGACGTGCCTGCAGAGGACCTCCTAGCACGTGCTCCAAGAGGGCGGCAAGGCCTCGAATGCGAGTCTCGACTTGAACTCGACGTTTCCGCTGCACCAAGAGCTGGGCAGACGTGACGTCCGGACTGTCACGTCGGTATCTGAGTTTGGTTAAACCACTTCGTGGTGCGGGTGAAAGACCAGGAGAACTGCGCCTGACCGGCCGAGCGTAGGGGCGGATTGCGCGGCCGGGGTAACGGCACCCGGATCGCTTCTCGGCGACCGCCGCGGGCCTCGCACAGGGGTCCAGAGTCGCTTTCCGCTCGCTACGAGGCGCGGGAAACCCCCGTGCCCCGGGTCGGAGCGGAGTCGCGGTGCATCGCAAGACCGGTAACGGGATCGGGGGTGAGGCGAGCCGCCGATCCGATGCCGCTCACCCGGCGATGCTCTTTCCTTGCATCACCATCAGGTGGTAGCGGCCAAACTCGCTCTGACCAAGTGTGTAGAGGACCTCGATGAGCAGGCGATAGGGTGTGGTCTCATCTGCGATGATGACCGCCTCCGAGTAGGAAGCATCCTTGCCCTTGACTTGGCGAAGTTGCCGGTCGAGGCGTCGGGCTGACTGGAGCGCGTTGCCGAGCTTAACGATGTACAGATCGTTGGGTCCGCCGCGCTTCTCGCTGGCGCCCACCCCGGTTTGCGTTAACGAATCGCGCCCCGGCAGCTCGAGGACCATCCTGTCGCCGACGAGGATCTGGCTCTTGGAGACGGTGACCACGATGCCCTCTTCGGACGGCTGAGATTGCAGAACGGAGCGGGGAAGCTTCAAGTCGTCGCTCTGTGGGACGGCGCCGCTCGACTCCGCGATGCTCTCGAGAAGGAACACCAAGACGATCGTCATGATGTCGAGCATTGCTGTGATGTTGAGGAAGTTGACGTCAGGCTCGGCCTGGCTCTTGCGGATCGCCCTGCGAAGCTCCGACTTGTACCTCGCGATGTTGCTCGTAACAGCCTCGCTGTGAACGGTTTGGGTCATCGCGGTACCTTGAAGTTCACGTTATCGAACAGCACCTTGCTCGGATCCGCGAAGTCGTGTCGAAGCGCGTCCATGACTGCGATCACGATTTGATATTCCGTGCCCGGGTTTGCCAGAAGGTACGCCTGGGTCTCGGTCTCGAAGTCAGGTGAGGCTCTCTTCAGCTTCGCGACGCATCGGTTCAGCGCGACGTAGTCGTAGCGACCGTCTTTCTTGGGAATGGACACTCCGGGTCCCACCCCCTCACAGCCAGGGGCCACGTTTCCTCCGGACGCTTTGAGTGAGATCCCCTCGTTGACGATGAACACCGTCAAATTGAGCGCAGAACTCTCCATGTCCTTGCGCACGCCAGAGCCTTGACTTGCGGGAGGTGTCGTCTCGATCGTCGTCGTGAACGTGACCGCGACCGTGGCCAGGACGAAGATGAGGATGTTCACGATGATGTCGAGGAAAGGCACGATGTTGAGCTCGCCACCCTCTTCGTCCGGGCTAAGCTCCTTGGGCGCTGAGAGGCGGCGAATCTTGGCTCTTTGGGCCGCAGTTAGCGACGCAGGGTCGTTCATGCGCGTTCCCCACAGCGAGTTCAGCGCTGGGCGCTGCGGTTCTGCTGAATACTGAGCAAGTTGAAGGTTCGCTCCATCGTGGTCTCGAGATCGTGCTGAATACCCTTGGCACGTGTATGTAGGATAATGTGGGTAATCATGCAGAATACCGCGATTCCAAGGCCAAGAGCAGTGTTGTACATGGCCTCGGCGATGCCGTTCGATAGCATGGCTTGCTTGTCGGATTGTGACAGGCCGGGGGCGGCGATGGCTGCGAAGACGGAGATCAGGCCGCTTACGGTCCCGAGCAGGCCGATCAGGGTGGCGATGTTCGCAAGCGACCACAGAGAGCCGACCCGCTTCTCTGCTTGGGGCTTCAGCTCGGAGAGCTTCTCGCTCAGGGAGGCGTCGATTTCGTCCGGCGTCCGGTTGTAGTGGGTGAGCCCGGCGCGAACGAGTTGCAGGATCGGGTAGTCGCTCGCTTCGCACAGCTTGATGGCTCGGTCGATATTGCCGGCGGTTACGAGCTTCTTGATCTGGGCGAAGAACACCTGCGAGTTTACGCGGTAGCGCGTCATCTGGAATATGAAGCGCTCAGCCACGATGGTCAGCACGATGGCCGACACGATGAGGTTCAACACCATGAACGTCGGGTTGTGCTTGAACGCCGAAATGAGCTGTCCAGACTGTGCTCCTTCAGCTGCCAGAAGCAGAAGCTGCATTCCCCGATATCCTTTCTGAATCTGCCGACGATGAGAGCGCCCACCCAACGTGGACGTCCCGCGCCTTGAACGGCGCCAGACTATAGCTTCAGCGTCAAAGTGCACGCAAGCCGGCTCGGCGGGCGGCGTGCACACAACACGGAATGGATTCAGCCAACGCGCCGGTGGGGGGGCCGCGGGGCGCGCCGGTTCGGCTGGTCTTCACCCAGGAGTATCGAGGAGACTCGCTGCACCGCTGGATTCGCCGGTCGTGTGGTACGCCGACGAGCCCCAACCAAGGGGGTCGGGGCGGCTCCAGCTTGGTGGAGCGGAGCCTGATCGCTGGGCGGGCTCATCCAGGGCGCCGAATCGATTCTGCAGGCTTCGCAGTCCACGGAGCGCCCGACCTCTGACGCATAGGCGATTCCTCTCGAGGAAGGCCGCATTCCGCTCGTTGGTCGGTGCCTGCGTTGCGCGTCGGTTACGACAACTCGGTTCGCCTGTCGGAGGTCCGTTTGTCGCTCCAAGCGGTGGGCCGCGGCCAACGTGCCCCGACGAAGGTCTAAAGACACGACTCCCACCCAGGCCACTACAGGGATCCACAGCGGCGCTGAGAATCCGCGGGAATGCGACCAAGGATCGCCGACGCCTCGGGGACAGGGCCGTCTCTGAGGCCGTGCAGCGCTACGTTCACGTTGGGCGGGCTCACGGGCCCGGACCGGCACGACCGGATCTATCGACGAGATTTTCGGGAACCCATCAAGAAAGGGCGCTGTCGAAGCCGCCCAACTCCTGCCAGCAAGTCGTCCCGTTAGCCAAGCCGCGCGAATGCTACTCAACGCAGCCAATACCACACCGAATCCGAGAAAAGCCGAGGAAAGTGTGAAACTTTGCGTTGAAGTGCGAAGAACGTGATGGAGGCCAATCTCTCTTGACGGTGAGGGGTCCACTTCTACAAGATGCTACCGCTTTAATCCAGCGAGGGTGCTGGTGCAAAGCTAGCGTCTTTGAGGAAATTGAGTACCAGCAAGCGGCCTCGGGGGCGTGGCCCGCGACGTTGGCCGAGCAACTCGAAGCAGGAGCACGGAAGGTAACCAGCTATGTCAGGTCTATGGCACCACTATCAGGCGGGCGGTTGGGCAATGTGGATCATCCTTTTCTGGTTGGTCTGCTCGATCGCTGTCATCGCAGAGCGCACGGTCTACTTGATGGGCGCGTCGATCAATAAGGAGGTCTTCCTCGCCACGATGCAGAAGTGCATCCTCGCTGGCGATGTGGCGAAAGCCGTGAAGATGTGTTCGGCCGCGAATGCGCCCCTGGCCCGCATTGTCCAGGCCGGTCTCGTGAAGGTGAATCGCCCGGACGAGGAAGTTCAGGCAGCAATGGATGAAATGGCGCTCCGCGAGGTGCCCAAGATCACTCGTCGCACGGGGTATCTCGCTCTGTTTGCCAACCTTGCAATGCTTTCCGGCCTATTCGGAACCATCGTTGGTCTGATCAAGGCGTTCGGCGCGGTCGGTGGCGAGTCCATCGATCCCAGTCAGAAGGCCCGCATCTTGGCTGAAGGTATTTCCGAGGCCATGAACTGCACGGCATTCGGTCTGATTTCCGCAATCACCGCCCTCGTTGGTTTCGCATTCCTCAATGGCAAGACCCAGACTCTCGAGGACGACATCAACGAGTCATCGGTGCAGGTGCTCAATCTCGTCGTTGCGAACCGGCAGAAGGTTAACCTCCAGGGCGTGGAACAGGCCTGATCAGCAGCTGCTGATTGGGTACCGCTTCGATCCGGCGAGTCTTTCTACCCAAGAAGGGCTCGCCAGCTCGGTCTCACCTGAAGGTTTGGGAAAGGAGCAATTATGGCCGGTATTGATGTGGGCGGCGGACATGGTGGCAAAAAGAGCCTCAATCACGAGATCCCACTGATCCCCTTCATCGACTTCCTGCTGTGCCTCGTAGCGTTTCTGCTCGTGACTGCAGTCTGGTCACAGATGGCTCGAATCAACGCCGACGCCAAAGTCCCCGGCCCGCCGCGGGACGATGAGCCCGAGGACATCAAGCCAGAAAAGCAGTTGCACGTGGAGATGCGCGGCGAACGGAAGTTCCAGATCGTTTGGAAAGAGGGCAGCACCGTCATCAACACCATTGATGTCGAGCGCAAGCCTGTTCCGATTGGCGATGGCGGTGACTTCACGTTCCCACTGCTGGCGGAGAAAATCGACGCCGAGTGGAAGCAGAATGGCACTCATCGCGCGGCGTCTGATCCGAAGTTCGATCAGGCGGTGCTTCATACGGACAACTCGACGCCCTTTTCGGATGTGGTTGCCGTCATTGACGCCATCAACAAGCCGAAGCGTCAGTATTCGGTGGGTGGCGCAAACGAGGAGTTTCCATCGTTCAACGTCACCTTCGCGGTGAACTAGAGGGACCATGTCTGAGAAGCCACTTTCGAGATTCCATCAGCCGATCAACGTTCCCGGGCGTCGGCTGGTACATCACGTCCCCCTGAAGTTCGTCAGAAAGAAGGTCACGGGCGGTGGGCAGCGTGCGGTCAACCAAGAGATCCCGCTGATCCCCTTCATCGACTTTCTTCTCTGCATCGTTCTCTTCCTGCTGGCCAGTTTCTCCGCAACGGGTGAGTTGCCAGTGGACAAGAACGTGAAGCTTCCAAACGCCGAGAACGTTCTGGATATGGTCGATGCACCGATGGTGGCCATTACGGGTACGCAGATACTCGTCGATGGTCTTCCCTCCGGAAGCACTCGGACCATCGAGGATGCGAATCGGCTACAGCGGGTTGAGGAGCTCTACAACGTCCTCAAGAACAAGCGCGAGCTGTGGAAGCAGATCAATCCTGGGAAGCCGTTTCCTGGTGTCGCGGTTCTTCAGGTTGATCGGAAGGTGCAGGCACTCGTGGTAAAGAGCGTGTTCCAGACTGCAGCGATGGCTGGCTACCCCAGCATCAGTTTCATGGTGGGCAGGCTCGGCGGCGGCGAGTGATCAACAAGCCCCGGCCGCCCGTTTGGTGCTTTGGGTTGCCGGCGACGCGGGGCCAGTGGCCTTGGTTGGTATCCCATTCGAGCGAGCTCCGAACCATTCGTAGCGCCTCGCGGACGGTGGGCTGATTGTGACAGGGTGGTAGCCCCGAACTCCAGACACGGTGCAAGGTGTTGACCGTCGAGGAGTCTCGGGGCTTCCGCGCTGAGGGCAACTGACTCACGCAATTGACTGTGTCCGTCGTGTTGGGAAGGGTGAGGGTCGCGACCCTCTCGGGATGCGGTGGGCGTCACGCGGGAACTTCGAGCGAGAGTGGGCTGTCTCTACCCATCGGCGACGAGAGCCGAGAGCCCGCGCATCGACCCGCGTGAGGCTGTGATTGCGGCGGGCGCTTTGCTGCGTTCGAGGTTGAGACTAGAGACGAGTTGGCAGGTTGAGCGTGGCAGTACTCAGGCGACGACCAGGAGAAGAGCGAGGTCTACCCAGTCTGGCCCAGGCCAGATATGAGCGACGGCGGGCCATGATCGCCGGCAAGGTGAGGGTACGCGGGATGCCGCCGTACTTCTGGTTCTGGCTGCTTGTGGGACTCTGCGTGTTTGCCGTTGTTTACGGTTGGCTTGCCGCACGTGAGTTGGCGCGACAGAAGGCGGGGGTGACCGCGAAGCAGCGCACGGTGGCGCAGTCGCTGGGCCCGCGGATCCTTCCGTTTCGCGAGAAGATCGAGTCTTGGGTAGTTGGGCTCGCTGCGGATGCGTGGCCAGGAGACCGGATAGAGCCAGGCATAGTGCTGGACGAGATCCGAAGCAGTACTGGGGTGTACCTCCGATTGCGACAGGTGGACGGGAAACAGAAGGAGCGTATCGGAGCGGCGGCTGCTGCCTCCCTGCACGATGGGTTCACCTCGTGTTTCTTCATTCGGAAGGGGGAGCCCGATCCCAGGACTGGGGGGCCGTGCCAGAACCTCGGTGATTGTCGACCGGGCCTGCTCTGCAACGAGTGGAATATCTGCGCACCGCCGCCCAGACCCTACAATCTGCGGCTAGCGTACCGTGCGATGAGGGTTCTGAGCCCGGAGTGGGTCGAGCAACTGCGTGAGGCTAGCAGTGACCTTGCTGTGCGAGTGCAAGAACGCGACTTGGAGGGAGTCACCAAGAACGACGTTCCCGTTGCAATCGAGCTGCTAACCAGGGCGCGCTACCTCACCATCGTGCTGGATGAGGATCCGGAGGAGGGCGTCCCGCCGCCGCTCAGCGACGCCGGGGCGGAGCCCGTGGCTCAACGCCTGCAACGGGTCCGGCACTACGCTCGGGTTGGGGTCTGGGACCTGACGACGGATAGGCTTCTGCTGCGTGTGCGCCGCGAGGCAAGCGGTGAGGCGGTCTCCGTAGGTAGACCCAGAGCACTGAACGCAGAGAGCCTTGCGGCTCGGCAGCGACAGGTGAACAGCTGCAGTCTGGCGTTGGCTGTTCGCGCAGCCGTAGCTGGATCGCCGCCCGTGTCGGTGCCGGTTCCGGCGTCCGGCATGCCCGTCACCCCAGCGGCAGTGCCGCCCAGTGCGGTCAGTGCGGGCTCGGGAACCTGACGAAGTCGCGTGGCGGGCGCTCGTGTCAGGCCTGGGAAGCGCTGCCCGTGGGACTGCCCGAGACACCCGCACCACGCAGAGGCGGGCGCCCGCAGCGCTAGCGGGCCAGGATGGCGTACATTGTTGCGCCGAGGGCGAGGGTCAGAATGAGAATCAGGACCCACAGCACGCTTCGCCCACCAGCGGGTGGGGTTGAGCTAGGCACTCGTAGGGCGGGTGAGGTCGTTTCCTGACGATCGAACCTTCCGCCGTGGTGTGCGGGGGGAATTGGCGCTGGCCCATGACTCTCGACGCGGTTCATCGAGACTGGGCCGAGCTCTTCAAGCTGCGCAGCGGGGGACAAGTCGGGCTGGCTCTCCGCATCGCCATCGAACGCTGCGTCCTGGAGGTCGTCGTCTGCGTAGACTCCTCCCCGGAGCTCGTCGTGGGGCAGAGTGGGGTTGGCAGGCGGTTCCTGTATAGGTATCGGTGTGCCCGAGAGGGGCGTGAGCTCCTGCGGGGGACCGGGATCAATGGTGCCCGGCTGCGTTGGGCCACCCATGCGGGCGAGCATCGCGTCCAGAGGAGAAGCCGCCCCCCCAAGTCCGGGCTTGGCAGGATTGAAACGGCTCGATGCGGGCGGGGGGCGATCCTGAAGCAGGGACCGGAATAGCGCTTCCCCGTCCACCGCAGGGCGAGGTCCTGGGGCGGGAGACTCTCGCGATTGGGCGGGCTTGGCTCCGCTGAGCTGCTCAGGCCCGGTCGATCGCGGTGCGCTAGCGCTTGCGGTTTCAGCCCGAGGCGCTGAGCCAAACGAGGTGTCTTGGGCCGAAGCGTGGAGGGTTGGCGCGAGAGGTATCGGGCTAGTCCCCTCGATGGCTTCTGGCGGTGTCGGCGACGCCGACGCTCGAACCGAAGTGCGGGAGCGTCGCGCTGACATCTCCTCCGCTGGCGGAACGGCTGCGGCAGGCACGACTTGGTGCTGCACTCGGGGCGTGATTGGCTCCGCATCCCCGGACACGAAGCCGGGGGAGACGCCTGCTGTGCCGAAGTCGGGAAGGTGATGATTCGGGGGCGATGGGTCAGGGATGGTGGCCATGGGGCCACGAACTGTGAGTCCGCGCGGCACGTTTGGCGCAGGCATCGGCGGAACACCAAGGTTCCCTTGTGCGACGCCGGGCAGGGGAGTTCCTTCGGGGAAGACCTCGGTTGGATCTGAGTCTGAGAACTGCGCGCGGTCCCGCTGAGAAGAGGAGTCGAGGAACCACGGTGAGGACATGATGTGGGTCGGGGTGTCCCGGGCGATTTCCTCCGCGAACTCAGGGAACGAGGCAAGCGGCGCCCAACCGTCGTCGCCGACCCGCTGAGCCTCGGAGTCGAGCGGCACTCGGCCAAGCTGCAGCGCCCGGAGCAGCTCCGACGTAGGTAGCGGGCCAACCGTACGCCCGCGCCGGCGCAGTTTCCACTGGGTCATTCGCGGTTCATCTCCTTCGCGCGGGAGTCCCTCGCGTCCACGAGCTCTGCGAGAGCCAGTAGGCGCGCCGCCTGATCCGCATGCAGTTGTTCGATGAGTCTACCGTCGAGCACCGCCACACCGCGACCGAGCCTTGTGCCGGAACCAAAGGCCTCCACCACGCGTCGCGCCTCGCTCACCTCATCCGAACTCGGGGAGTAGACTCTGTTGCACGGTTCGATCTGCCGCGGATGAATGAGTGTCCGCCCGTCAAACCCCAGCGCTCGGCCCATCTGGCAGGTGCTGAGGAAGCCGCCATCATCCTGGATGTCGAGGTGGACCCCGTCGAGCACCGAGAGGCCACTGGCCCTCGCCGCCAGCACACACTGCGAGAGAGACGCCAGGAGGGGGATGCGATCGAGGGTGTGCCGTGCACCCAGGGCTTTGGTGAGATCCGAGGTTCCGACCACGAGGCATTCCAGCCTGCCCACTGTGTCAGCAATGCTATCGGCGCGCAGAACTCCCCGCGGAGTCTCGATCATGCACCACACCCGCAGGTCTTCGGCGAATCCGAGGGTGCAGAGTTGCTCCTGCAACTCTTCGACCTGAGTCACGGACTCGACCTTGGGAAGGAGGATTCCGTCGAACGTGAGCTTGGCCAGAGCGTCGAGATCATCGTGTCCCCAGGCGGTATCGAGGCCATTGATGCGAACCACTAGCTCGCGGTCACCGAAGCCACCTTCGTTGAGGGTGGACACCACCTGCTGACGCGCCTCGAGCTTGTTCGCTGGAGCAGTCGCATCTTCGAGGTCGAGAATCACGACGTCCGCGTCGAGCGAGCGCGCCTTGCGATGAGCTTTCGCCGAGTCGCCCGGCATGAAGAGGGCGCTACGGCGAAGTCGAAAGCGAGGTGGCATTGGCACGAACCTCCAAATACGGATCATCCGTGACAAGCCGCGGTCGGAAAAGCCCTGGAACGCGAAATCCGAGGGCGGTCGAGTCACCTACTGGGGAATTGGGCTCGACTTTTGCTTCCCAAGCGAGCCACGTCAAGGGGGAGCACAGCCCGCATCTCGTGGGTCGTTCGGGCCATGCGTCGAATGCCGCAGCGCCCTCGGCGACCCGAGTCAGCACGGTCCGCTGCCCTGTGTCCCGGAGACCATGAAACAGGCCATTGGGTCGGTCTTTCCTGACGGGCGGGGCATGAGGGGAGGCTGCCCGTCGCGCCGAGGCGGATTCGACTGCCAAAGTCCGTCCTTTCGGCACGCCCTGTGGAAGCCGGCGGTTCCGTCGGGAGGGCGAGCCGTGAGACTCAGGCAATCGCGGGTTCGTGTGGCGAGTGGGCGCCATTGCCGTCGGCGTCGGTGCCGAGGAAGACGAAGTGTAGCTTGCCTTCTGCCACGTCGATTCGGACCGAGCCACCATGTTCGAGCGCGCCGAAAAGGAGTTCGTCTCCTATCGGCTTCTTCACTTCGTCCTGGATCAGACGAGCCAGGGGGCGGGCGCCGTTCGAGGGATCATAGCCCTTCTCGGAAAGATAGGACCTCGCCGCTGGCTCTACGTCGAGCGTTACCTCGTGCTCGATGAGCTGGGTGCGCAGCTCGGCGAGGAACTTATCGACCACCATGCCCATCACTTCCGGAGACAGTGGGTCGAAGTGAATGCGCGCGTCCAGACGATTCCTGAATTCCGGGCTGAAGGTGTTCTTGAGCGCGGCGTCTTCGCTTCCGCGTGAGCTGCGCTGCCCGAATCCGAGCACTCGCCGAGCCAAATCCGCAGCTCCCACGTTGCTCGTCATGATCAGCACGACGTGGCGGAAGTCGGTTTGCTTTCCGTTGTTGTCCGTCAGTCGGCCGTGGTCCATGACTTGAAGCAAGACGTTAAACACATCTGGGTGAGCCTTCTCGATCTCATCGAGCAGCAGCACCGAGTGCGGTGATTTCGCCACCGCATCGGTTAGCAGCCCTCCGCGGTCATAGCCGACGTATCCGGGCGGAGCGCCGATCAGGCGGGAAACCGTGTGGCGCTCCATATACTCCGACATGTCGAACCGCAGAAGTTCGATACCCATCGTCTCGGCCAACTGGCGCGCGACTTCGGTCTTGCCGACACCCGTTGGGCCGGTGAACAGATAGGATCCGATGGGTTTCTCGGGGGCCTTGAGACCGGCCCGAGATAGCTTGATGGCCGTAGCCAGCTCGTCAATCGCGCGATCCTGGCCGAACACCTTCGCCTTGAGGCTGGCGGCGAGACCTCGCAGTGCCCCCTTGTCGTTCGTACTGACCTGGCGGGGCGGGATCTGCGCCATCCGGGCAAGCACGGCTTCGACACGAGCGATGTCGACGATTCGGGGGTCGGTGCCCGCAAGTTTGGCATCCGCTCCCGCTTCGTCCATGAGGTCGATGGCCTTGTCAGGCAGTCTGCGGTCATGGAGATGCCGCTCGGCCAGGGAAGCTGCGCTCGTGAGGGCAGCGTCTTCATAGCGGACGCCGTGGAATTCCTCATAGGCAGACCGGAGCCCCCTCAGGATCTCGATGGTCTCCTGTACGCTCGGCTCGAGTACTTCGATTTTTTGAAAGCGACGCACCAGAGCTCGATCGCGCTCGAGGTGGCTCCGGTATTCCTCGAAGGTAGTGGCGCCAATGCAGCGTAGCTTCCCACTCGCCAGTGCTGGCTTCAGCAGGTTGGCGGCGTCCATGGATCCACCGTTGACTGCCCCTGCGCCGACGACATTGTGTAATTCGTCAACGAAGAGGATGGCACGTTCGACCCGTTCGAGTTCACGGACCACCCCTTTGACGCGATTCTCGAAGTCCCCGCGGAACTTCGTGCCGGCTACGAGCGTCCCGACGTCGAGCGCGTAAATGACTGAGCCCCGAAGCGGCTCAGGAACATCATTGCTTTCGATTCGAGCTGCGAGCCCCTCAACGATCGCAGTCTTTCCCACCCCCGCATCTCCGACGAAAAGCGGGTTGTTCTTCCGGCGCCGAGCGAGAACTTGGATCGCTCGGTACAGCTCGCGCTCTCGCCCGACCAGTGGCTCGATGCCACCTGCTCGGGCGCGCTCATTGAGATTGACCGTGAATCGGGCGAGCATCGACTCTTGGTTTGGTGCCGCGTCCGGGGGTTCTTCGGACTCGTCGTCACCGTGGACTGCTGGCGTCGGCTCGTCATCAGGCTCGCTCGTTCCATGGGACAGGAAGCTCACCACGTCGTAGCGGGTCACGCCGGCAGCTTCCAAGGCCATCGCGGCTGGTGAATCGGGCTCGGAAAAAACCGCCACCAGGACGTTGTACCCGTGAAGCTCGTCCTTGCCGGACGATTCAACATGTAACAGTGCCCGTTGCAGCACCCGGTGGAAGCCGCGAGACGGGGTAGGATTGGGATCGGTACCTTCAGGCACCCGCGGAAACTCCTCATCCAGGTACTGCTGCAGGGTGCGCTTGAGGACGGGGACATTGGCGCCCGAGCTCTTCAGGACGCTAACGGTCTTGGGATCGTGGATCAACGCATACAGCAGGTGCTCGACCGTCACGGTGTCGTGCTGTCGCTTGCGAGCTTCATGAGCCGCGAGCGAAAAGGCAATCTCAACTTCCGCGCTGAGTTTCATGGACAACCCTACGGGGGGATTCGCCGAGCCCACCCGCCCGTGCAGTTTGGATCAAATTGTCGGCTCGGCTGTGCACTTCAGAGGGTGCCCGTGTTCTCTCGCGAACTCAGACACCTGTGCCGCCTTGGTTTCCGCGACGTCACGCGTGTAGGTGCCGGCTACACCGTGTCCCTTGTGGTGCACGGTCAGCATAATCTGCGTGGCTTCAGTCTCGGTCTTGTGAAAGAACCTAATGAGCGCTTCCACCACGAATTCCATGGTGGTGTAGTCGTCATTGTGAAAGACGACATCGAACCGCCGGGGAGACTTGGCTCGCGGCTTGGCCGCGAGTGCGAGGCCATCGTCTTGCTCAGAGTCGTGCCCAGTGTCCGGATTGGTCATGGCAAACAGCTCTGGTAATCTGGTGACAAACTCCCCGACTGTCGAGTCGATGCATTCTGCCTGGAAACCGCCGCAGACTCTCGAGTCGCTCGAATGAGGGCGCTTCCACCTTGCTTCCGCAGTCACGCCAGGAGGCGGTGTCGCCCACTCCTGCGCTGGGGTGCCAATGGGCCGGACGCGACGAGACCCGTCCGCGGACGCGTAGTCGCGGAACAGCAGGTCCACTGCAAGACGAACCCGCCGACTCAGCTTCCCCCTCGCGCGGCGGGATCGAGGGGGGGGTAGACGGAGACGAAGCCACACCGCTCGATTGTCGATCGAGACCGGTTCCTGGACGACCAAGTCATTCGACTCAGTCCTCGGAACGCAACGACGGTGCCACCCCTCCCAGCAAGAGGCCCAATTGTTCTCTGAAGGGTGGGATGGCCAGCGGCGCGCTCTGACTCAAGCGACGAAGCGTCGCGTCACGTCGTGGTCTTCGGTGGCTTCCTCGGATTGGCGGCCCGAGCGTCCTCTTGGCCCCGCGCGAGTGCCCAGGTCAGGTTCTTCTTGGCGCGACGCTCCTTTTGTCGGCGGCGTGCTCTTGGATCTTGGGGTGTTGCCATGGCGCGTATCTAGCCCAGGACGCGCCAGATGTCTGCTGCAAGCGAGCACGAATCTCGGGCCTGGTCGACGATTTTCGAGATGTCCACTTCCGGAGCCCGTCTCGCGGCCCGAGGAGCTGAAGCAAGGGGCGGGCGCGAGGTCGACTGTGTCGACGACTACCAGCGCGCCACGCCGGTATGGAGTCTTTGACGCCCTTCTGTGGGGGTGCTGGAGGATCTGGTGCAGCCCGTCCCTTGTGTTTCCGTAGCCATTCCGACCCGGGAACGAGCACAGCCGAGCGAGGCGTGATTCTCCGCGAACCGGCTCTTGGGGGGTCACGCTACAGGGATCCGGCTCTGCCGGCGTCTCCGACTCCTCTTTCGAAGATGGGTAGTGCAGGTCGCGTACGGCTGGCGCTCTGGGTGACCCGTGCCGTCCCGGTCTGCGCGCCGCAGGAGGACTACCTACCGACGTGGCGCTCCACCATCGCTGCCAGGCGCGGAGCAGCTGCCTCCACGTGCTTTTCTGCCGTTGGGCGAAGCTTGTCGTATGCTTTCTTCACTGCCGGGGTCTTTGCCTTCTCCGCGCGCTTGTCAGTAATGGCGAGGAGTGCCTGAGCCATCCGAGAGGCGTTGTCTTTCAGGTGATCACCCGGTGGCCGACCCTGGGTAAGAGCCTCCTGATAGAGCGGATCCAGCGCGTCGAGGAAGCTGTCGAGCAGGTCGCTGACTGCTTGGCGAACGAAGCCGGGCTTGATGCTTTTCACGACGGAGAATGCCGTCTTGATGGCGATGCCCGAAATCCCGGATTTGTCTGCGACTTCTTGGTCGAGGACGCGGCACGCGTCATCAATGACCGCTTCACGCTTCTCGGGTGCGCTGAGTTGTTCTTTCAGGCTTGGCATGGGGGTTCCTCGTCCGTCTCATGGGGCCCACTCTCTCAAATGAGCCTCGCGGAAGGTACACGCCCTGGCCGCGGAACGAAAGCCGGAATCCCTCGCTGCCGCGGCCTGACGCGCCGGGCGGGAACGCCCACGTGGGGCTCCGATCCGTTCAGATGCCCGGGCGCGGCCGCAGAGCCGCCTCGGCACTCGTGATGGGATTGCCCCACAAAACCCGTGTGGTGCATCGCCCGGCCGTCATTCTTCCAGGAGGCGCACGGCCTGAGGAACCGGTTCCCCTGCCGGTGTACCTCGCGCCGCCTCTGCGGACTCCAACCGTCGCCATTCTGACGGAGTCGAGGTGTCTGATGGATCGGGTCGGCGGGCGGGCACCACAATGGGTTTCGGCGGTCCAGCCGCAAGGCGGAAGGTTCGCCCGTGAGCCCCCATGGATGTGCTCACGGGCCGGAACCCCGTGCGGACTTGGGGAGTCGAGTCGATGGGTGGGCTCGACTCGCCACCCTCCGATGAACTAACGGCACGGGGAGCCGTAGCGACTCGGCAGCCTGGCCATGGGGTGCCGCATTCACGAGGCAGCGCGGAAGGTTTCGCGCTAGAAACGGGAGAATCCCGATGGGCAAGATCCTAGTAGTCGATGACCAGCGCAACATGCGTACCACCCTGGCGATGATGTTGCGCGGTGGGGGGTACGAAGTAGACGAAGCAGCAGACGGAGCGCAGGGCAGAGACCTTGGCGCGACCGGCGCATACGACGTCGTGATTACCGACCTCCGCATGGGCGAGTTTAGCGGAATCGAAGTGCTGCGCGCCGTCAAAGAGGCTCAGCCTATGACGGAGGTCATCGTGATGACCGCGTACGGGACCATCGAGAGTGCAGTCGAGGCGATGCGTCTCGGTTCATTCGACTACATTCAGAAACCGTTTAGCGAGCAGGAACTGATCGTCAAGGTGTCGAAGGCGATGGAAAGCCGGCGCCTCCACGGCCAAGTTCAGCTTTTCGCGCAAGAGTTCAAAGAGAAGTACCACTTCGAGAGCATCGTCGGGCGTTCCCACCCCATTCGCGACGTCCTGGGGCGGGTGGTGAAGATCGCGCCAACTGACGCCATTGTGCTCATTACTGGCGAGAGCGGCACGGGGAAGGAGCTGGTCGCCAGGGCGCTGCACGCCAATAGCAAGCGCGCGGACCGTCCGTTTGTAACGGTGAACTGCGCTGCCATCTCCGAGACTCTGCTCGAGAGCGAGCTTTTCGGACACGCCCGCGGAGCGTTTACGGGTGCTGTCAGCGCTCGCAAGGGGCTGTTCGAGGAAGCGGACGGCGGAACGTTCTTTTTCGACGAGATTGCCGAGACGACCTTGAGCTTCCAGGCCAAGTTGCTGCGCGCCATCCAGGAAGGTGAAATACGCCGAATCGGCGAGAACAAGCCGATACACGTCGATATCCGGGTCGTGGCGGCCACCAACGCCGACCTGGGTGATGCGGTCGCGGAGCGGCGTTTCCGTCAGGACTTGTACTACCGTTTGAACGTTGCCCGATTCCACTTGCCGCCGCTGCGGGAACGTCGCGAGGACATTCCGCTCCTGGCCCAGTACTTCCTGGAGAAATACGATAGGAAGATGGGGATGCGTACGAGGCTTGCGGACGGGGTGATGGACCAGCTGATGGTCTACGACTATCCCGGCAACGTTCGGGAGATTGAGAACATGGTGGAGCAGGCCGTTGCGCTCTGTTCGGGGGGGGTCATTACTGTCGATGACATTCTTCCTCAGGCTCCGAGGCGGGTGTCGTCCAACGCGGCTCGCACCCTGGCCGATATCGTCGACGAGGCCGAGCGACAGGCGGTCCTGGGCGCGCTTCAGGCCTCGGGGGGCAACCGGGAGCGAGCGGCGGAAACCCTGGACATCAGTCCGACGACCCTCTGGCGCAAGATGACCCGACTCGGCATCACATTCGAAAGTCGCTAGTTTCGGCCTTGCGCACTGACCTCTTCGACTATCTGCTTCCGGATGAACTCATCGCGCGGTACCCCACCGAGGCGCGTGACGGGGCGCGCATGCTCGTTGTCGCCAGGGACCGAGTCGAGCACGACTCGGTTCGACAGTGGCCCGAGCGCGTCGAAACCGGATCCCTCGTCGTTTTGAACCAAACGAAGGTGCTTCGCGCGCGACTCCTTGGCGTTCGGGAACCGGGGCGCGGGCGAGTCGAGATCTTCCTGCTGCGCCGTTTGTCGGTCGACGAGCCTCAGACGGTTCAGTTGTGGGAGGCGTTGGGTAGGGCGAACCGACCCCTTCGAGCGGGGACGCACATCTCGGTCGGCGAGGTGTCCATAAGGGTGTCGGCTAAACGCGATGACGGCACGCTGGTCGTGGAGATCCGAGCTCCCGGAGATGTGAACGCGGCGCTCGAGCGGGTGGGGGAGGTGCCGATCCCGCCCTACCTCAAGCGTCGAGCGTGCGCGATGGATGGGGAACGCTATCAGACGGTGTATGCTCGCGAGTCCGGATCCGTGGCGGCCCCGACCGCGGGGCTCCACGTCACGGACGTCATGCTCGGGCGCCTCGCCGAGCGAGGCGTGCGGACCGCGTACGTCACGCTGCATGTCGGCGCGGGAACCTTCAAGCCGGTGGAAGCCGATGACCTCGAGGCACACACGATGCATCGAGAATGGTTTCACGTCCCAGACGGAGTTGCAGCGGCGATCGCGGAGACTCGTCACGCGGGGGGAAAGGTCGTCGCCGTCGGTACGACGGTGGTGCGCGCGCTGGAGAGTGCGGCTGATCCGGATGCGCGTGGGCTCGTACGCGCGACGTCGGGGGAAACCCGAATCATGATTCGGCCTGGAGTTCCGTTTCGCGTCGTTGACGCGCTCCTCACCAACTTTCATCAGCCTCGATCGACGCTGCTCGCGCTGGTTTCGGCCTTTGCGGGGCGAAAACGTGTGCTGAGCGCATACGAGGCGGCCATTCGGGCTGGATACCGATTCCTCTCCTATGGCGACGCGATGTGGATTCCGGCTCGGATCGAGGAAGAGGACCAGGAGCAATGAGTGGATTGGGGTTCGAAGTCTTCGCTCAGTCGGGCGAGGCGCGACTTGGTCGAATCACGACCAGCCACGGAACGGTCGACACCCCGGCATTCATGCCGGTTGGGACGCGGGCGACCGTGAAGGCGTTGAGCCCACGGGAGGTCGCCGAGTCGGGGGCACAAATGGTGATCATGAATACCTACCATTTGTGGCTTCGGCCTGGCCCAGAAGTCATTCACGAGCGGGGAGGGGTGCAGTCGTTTTCGGCCTGGAAACGCCCGGTTGTCACGGATTCTGGGGGGTTTCAGGCCTACTCACTGGCTGCACGCACCAAGGTGAGTGAAGAGGGCTTTGACTTCGCGTCACACCTGGACGGGAGCGCTTGCCACCTGTCGCCAGAGGAGTCGATGCGCATCCAGGGGCTTCTCGGCTCGGACATCGCCATGCAGCTCGATGTCTGTCCACCGGGCGGTGCCAGTCGGGAGCAGTGGGTCAATGCCGTGGAGCGCACCACACGCTGGGCGGAGCGGTGTCTCCGTGCGAAAAACGATGCCCAGAGCTTGTTTGGGATCGTTCAAGGGGGCACTGATGTCGAGCTCAGGTTGCGCCATATCGAAGAGTTGTCGAAGCTACCGTTCGAAGGGTTGGCTCTCGGCGGGTTCAGTGTGGGAGAGCCGCTCGACCAGATGTACCGAACGCTGCAAGAGATCGCACCTGCCATGCCTCGACCCAAGCCGCGGTACCTCATGGGGGTGGGCACTCCCCAAGACCTCGTTCATGCCATCGGATGCGGTATGGATCTCTTCGATTGCGTGATGCCGACGCGGAATGCTCGGAATGGGCAAGCCTTCGTGAATGGTGGCAGGATCGTCATCAAGCAGGCCAGGTACCGCCTGGATCCTTCACCTCTCGAGCTCGGGTGTGACTGTGAAGCTTGTCGAGACGGGTACAGCCGTTCCTATCTGAGACACCTCTACCTTGCAGGTGAGATACTTGCTCACCGTCTTCTCAGCGTTCACAACCTCCGCTTCTATGGTCGTCTGATGAGTGCTGCCCGCGTCGCGATTCAGGAGGATCGATACGCCGCCTGGGCCAACGCGACACGGTGTGCGATGGGGGGATAGCGTAGGCTGGTTGGTCGGTTGTGGCAAGCGGGGGGGCCTGCGGTCATTCGGTGACGAGCCGAGATGCTTCAGCCGCCACTCTGGGAATGGGGCTACCCGTTGCCTCGTCTCCCAGCCGGGCGTGTAGTCACGTGCGGTGTGTTCGTCCCCCCCCGGGGGGCCAACATGTCGCGAGCCGGGGGCTTCTGCTACCCCGTGCAGTCCGGGGGGGACGCCACGCGATCTTTCGTGGAATACTCTGCGTGAACATGGATCACGGCAAGAAGCCCATCGGCCGCATTCTGCTCCAGCAGCGCGCCATCAGCCAAGGTGATCTGGAGCGCGCGCTGACGGACACCGAGCAGCAGGGCGGTCGTCTTGCTTCACGACTTGCGACGCAAGGAGCGATTACGGACGTTGACGCCCTGAAAGCTCTGAGCGAGCAGTATGGTATTCCCGGCATCGATCTGAGCCAAATCTGCCTCCAGTTGGCGGATCTCGAGCTCCTGCCGCGTGAGATCGCTGAGAAGCATCTCATCCTTCCGGTCTTGAGCCGAGAGGATCGGCTGTTCGTCGCCATGGGCAACCCGAACGAGAGGAAGGTCCTCGACGAGCTCGAGTTCGTGACCGGAAAGAAGGTCTACCCTTACGTTGCGCTCGAGGCTGCGCTGACCAAGGCCATCGAAGAAGCCTACGTCCGCAAGAGCCGAGGCGAGGAGTTCTACGTTGGGCCCCGGTGTCCGCCGGAGGTGATGCGGCGCGCCGGGGTGCCCGAAGCTGACCAGCCCGATCTGGTCGCGCTGAGTGAGGGTCCCGAGATCGAGCTGTCGGGCGCATCATCTCCTCCCGCATACGACACGCCCGGCGTCGTGGTGGATGACGCGGTGAATCGCGTTTCGCGCGTCGATGAGGTCGAGGATAGTGGATTCGGAGACTTGTCCAAGGAGCTCAGCAAGGTCACCGATCTGCCGGAGCAATTGGATTCTCGTCCGCCTCCCGCGGGAGCACCGACGGTGCTGATCGTCGACGATGAGGCCGACATTCGCAAGATGCTCAAGCGTTTGCTGGCGGCGCGTGGCTTGAGGATTCTGGAGGCCGATCGCGGACTGCTCGCGCTCAAGATGGTGAAGGAGCACGCTCCGGATCTCATCGTGCTCGACGCTATGCTTCCCGAGGTTCACGGGTTCGAGATCGCCAGGCGGATCCGTGGAAGCAAGCGCTACGGTCACATTCCCATCGTCATGATCAGCGCCGTGTATCGAGGGTGGCGCTACGCCGAGGATCTCAAACAGAGCTGTGGCGTTCAGTACTACATTGAGAAGCCCTTTAAGATCAGTGACGTTCTCGAAGCTGTCGAGGGATCGCTCGCCGCTCGCAGCGCCGAGCCCACGAAGCTTTCTTCCGCACAGCTATCGGCGGATGCCGAGAGGGCGCTGAACGCTGGGGTCGCGTCCTACAAGGCAGGGCGACTCGAGGAGGCAATTGACCACCTACGCCGTGGCATCAGCATCGACCCGCTGGCATTCAGACTCCACTTCCACCTCGGTCTGTTGTACGGCAAGACCGGCCAGGTGTACGAGGCAATCAGTGAGCTGGAAACCGCCGTCGAGATCAACTCGCACCACTTCCCCGCGGTGAAAAACCTCGCGGTTCTGTATCAGAAGGCCGGGTTCCGAAACAAGGCGGCTGACACTTGGGGGCGGGCTCTTCGGTTGGCGCCGGACGAGCAGACTCGACAGAGCATTCGCGACCACGTGATGAACCTGCTCTGAGGAGGGCTATTCCTTCGCGGAGAGCGGCCGCTTAGGGAAGGGGAGACTCCAGTCTCCGTCAAGACATGACACTCCCCAGTTACCAGCGGCCCGATCGCAGAGACGCGACGGATGCGGTTCGAGCCGATCGAGGCAGTGCCGGCGCGGCTGCGGCTGGCCGAACGCAGCATGGGCATCCCGAGCGTGCTCCTGATCCGGCGATCCGTCGCGAAGTCACGGCGGATCGTCCCGTGTCGGCTGCCCCTCGAGCCGTCCCGGGCAGGACGCCCACGGCGCGTGCGGTATATGTTCCCAGACCGGTGTCCCTGGCCCCGCGGCCCTCTGCGACCAAGCGCGGCGCCAAAGTGGCCCATGGTTCTGGAGCCCAACGTTCGATCGGCAGTCGGATTCTGCTCGACGTTACTGCCTCGGGGGGAGAATCGACTTCTCTTGCAGTGGGGCCACACTCATCGCCTTCGACGCCCCCTCCGAAGCCGCCGAGCGCCAAGTCTGGGACCGAGTCGGTGGGTGGAGGCGCCTCAGGTCGGGGTCTTGCGCAAGCGTTCAGTTCTTCACTGGCGCGCTGTCCTGCGCCGGATCCCTCGAGGAGAACAGCAGGCGGCTGGTTCGTCGCGGTTGGCGAATCCCCGGTGGGGCCGTTGGACGCGGCCGCGGTGTCGGAGCTTCTGCGCCGCAATAGGGCTACCGGGGATTCCCTCGTCTGGTGTGACGGATTCGTCGATTGGATGCCGTTGCGAGCGGTGAACGAACTTGGTCCGCTGCTGGTCGCGGTGGCGGGGGCACGCTCGGATGGCGCGAGCCAGTCCCCGCCGGAGGCTGGCGAGTCCAGGGGCGCCGAAGGCGTTACTTCGAATCACCCCCTCCACGCCCTGGGAGACGTCTCCACCGCTCGAGGTTTGAGCGACGACGCTGGGGCCGATTCGGCGATCGTCCAGGATCTGGAGCTCCTGGGGATCAAGCGGCGGAGGGCGCCGTCGGCGACCGCGCTGGGACCATGGATGGCCGTCGCTGCAGCAACGGTCTTCGGTCTAACGATCGGATACGTCGTGTTCAGCAAGAACGCGACGGCCGTTGAGCGAAAGACTCCCGAGAGCAGCGTCAGTGCAGTGTCCTGTTGCTTACCCCATCCGGCGCAGGCGGCGATTGCCGACGTCGATTCGCGAGGACCGGAGCGCACCGCGTTCGAGGAGCCTCCCCTGGCCGAAAGTGAGAGAGTGGCGCCGCGAGCGGCGGGCATTTCTGGGAAGAATCGGGCTCCCGTTGCCATCCAGGAGCGGTCCGCGCCGCTCGAAACGCAGTCCGAAGGGCTTGCCGAGCTTCGGGGGCTCACTGGCGCGCGCGCCAGTGGTCCTGGCGGGAGTGACTCGTCTCCAAAGGCTGGGCCGGCATTGGGTGTCCCGCTCGAGGCTAGTGACATCCAACTCACCGTCGGTCGGTACAAGAGCAGCGTGAAACGAGGCTGCTGGGAACCGGCCAGCTCGACGCGGGCGCCGGGCGCGCCCAGCAGCGCCAGGGTCGAGGTAACGGTCGACATCGCACCGAGCGGCCGAGTGTTGTCTGTTGCGTCGAGCGGGGATCCGCGCGGCTATCGAGGGCTTGCGCGTTGCATCGAAGGGCGCGTGAGAGGGTGGCAATTCCCGGCGTCTGGAGGCGAGACCACGACACGGATTCCGTTTGTTTTCGCGACACAGTAGTCAGAGCGACTGGAACGACGTGAAGGTGGTTTGTCGTTCCGGCACAAGCAACTGGAACATCTATCGCGTGGCCCCATCGACCCAAACGCTGGGCTGCTCGCTTCGCCCTGCGTGGGCGCGCAGAGACAGGCGTTTTTCAGCGTCAGCCAAATAGGTGCGCCGCATTCGCCAGGTGGCGGATGCGGCGGTTCGAGTCATCGGTAAGCCGGGTTCTGTTGCGTTGCTCGGTCTCCCTACCAACGCCGACGATCATTCCTCTGGGACGCCGATTGCTCGGCGCCTCAAGCAGCCAACCCCGGGGCATCGGACGGGCCGTCCTCAATCGCCCCTGTACGCGGCCTTGCTCCGGATGGGGTTTGCCTAGCCGTACCCGTTACCGGGTACGCGGTGGTCTCTTGCTCCGCCTTTTCACCCTTACCTGATCATGCTTGAACAGGCGGTTTGTTTCTGTGGCACTGTCCTCGAGGTCGCCCTCACCGGGCGTTACCCGGCATCCTGCCCTGTGGAGCCCGGACTTTCCTCCCGACCTTGCGGTCGAGCGATCGCCTGGACAACTCGAACTCGGACATCCTAGCAGGTCCCTTCGGAGCTTGCGACACTCCCATCAAGCAGATTCGTTCTGCGGACTGCTTCACCTCGCAGTGCCCCGAGACTGGTCTGGTCTCGCACTCGATGCCCGCCTCGCTGACCATCGAGGCTAGGCCGCAGATTCGATATCGGAGTCGCCTCCTCCGAGCAGGCTGTGTTTCAGGTCGGCCACTTGATGCTTGAGCTTGCGCTTCGCCCGCGCCTCTAGCTGCCTCGCTCGCTCCCGCGACACGCCAAGTTGCCTCCCGATTTCCGCCAGGGAGAGCTCGTCTTCCTGGTCCGCCATGAGGCGTCTCTCGACGATGAATCGCTCGCGCGAGTCCAGGGAGTCCAGCGCGTCGCTTACGGCAGCGGAGAGACGCTCGCGGATCTGCTTGAGTGATATCGAGTCCTCCTGGCTCTCGTCATGCGACTGCATGGTGTCCACCAGAGTGGTCAGAGCATCGTCGAACACCTTGGAGTCCAGCGACACGTCGCGGCCCTCCAGCCTCTGCAGCATCGCGGACACTTGGCCTTTGGGCATACCGAGATGCTCTGCCAGCATCTCATCAGCGCGCTCTCCCTCCCCAACTAGGTTCGTGATCCTGACCCGCTCCCGCCTCAGTCGGAAGAACATCTTGGAGCGGAGGGCACCCGAGCCGTTGCTGACCAGGCTCCAGGACCGGATCACATAGTTGAGCATGTAGGCTCGAATCCAATACGCTGCGTAGGTGACGAATCGGTTGCCCCGCTCTGGCTCGAACTTGCCGAGCGCATGCACGATTCCGTAGTTCCCTTCGGCAATCAGATCGGAGAGTGGAAGTCCATACCTGCGATACTTGAGGGCTATCGCCACGACATAGCGCAGGTGGGCTTGCACCAACGCGTCCTTCGCTTTTTCGTCCCCGTCCCGACTCCACCGCACGCTGAGCTCGAGCTCCTCTTCTCTCGTCAGTCGCGGCAGATGCTGAACCATCGTGATGTATCGCGAGACTGCGGGATCGATCTCTCGTGCCATGTTGTGTGCCTTTCCGGAACTCGTCGCCCTTGGGACTGGCGTGATGGACCTTCCGGCCGAGCGTTGGGTGCAGAGCCGGTGAGCCTGGCCGAATGTCGCTGATCAACATCGGGTGACTCGTAATTAGGTACGCGCCAGGCAGCGAGTTGGTTACTGGATGGACGCACAATTTGCGATTCTGGATGAACTAGCAGATTCTTGGACGTTTCGACAAGTCTCCGCGTAGGTGGTGGAGTACTGGCCATCTGTTTGGTTTGGAGCTCCGGGACCCTGTTTGTTCAAGGTCTCGAAATCTGAGTTCATTATTCGTCGATGGCCTGGGAGAGCATGCCCCGTGCCTCGGCGCCAAGCGTCGAGCCGGCTCATATCGCGGCGAGAAGGGCAGGCTGGAGGGGGCGCTTGGGATCCCGACCTGGCAGACGTTGCGCAACGAGTGCGCAAAACACAAGAAACCGTGCGGAAATACTGGTTGGCCGGACGTCGTTCAACGTACCCTTCCCAGGCAACGGTTCACCTTGCCGAGTCCAATACGCGTGCCGCCGCGGACAAGCGGACAGATCCCTCCGTGCGCTCTGCAAGATCGTTACGTGCGGAGGTGTACCTGTCTCAGTTGAGACTTCGTCTCAACTCTCAACTCTCAACCCCGCCCACCGACTATGGAACTCCGGCTAGCCGCGGAAGGAGCTGCCGCAGCCACAACTGCCAGAGACATTGGGATTTCCGAACTTGAACCCAGACCCCGCCGCCGTCTCGACGTAGTCGATCTCGGTCCCGTCCAAGTACTGAAAACTGAGAGGATCCACGAACAGCTTGATGCCGTTGGACTCGAACGACTCGTCCATGTCCGTGGGGTTCTCCTCGAAGTAGAGGTCGTACTGGAATCCGGCACAGCCGCCGCCGAGGACGCGCAAGCGCAGTCCCTGGTTCTCCAGGCCTTCGCTTTTAGCAATCTCTTTGACCTTATCGGCGGCTAGCTCGGTGATGGAAATCATGTCTTGGGTCCTCGGCAGAACGCTTCACAGGCCACTATGGTGCAGCCTTCCTGATTGGCAACCGGCGAGCGCCCCAGAGGATCAAGCTTGCCAACATGGCGCTAGGTTGTTGGGCCAAATCGGCCCACGCGATGGTGGAGTGCCCGGCATCTCTCATCCGCCCAGTTTGCGCGTTCAGTTCTCGGGGCGGGGCGCTGACCGGGGACTCCTTGCAGAGACTTTGCCCCGAGGCTCTACGATCCGCTAACTGTCGACAGACTCGAAATCCATGTCGGGAGAAGTCCAGCACCTGAACCGTCACCGTGCTGCCGCGGCTGCGGGGGCTGGCCGTGTCGTTGGCTAAGGACGAGAGGGTCAGAATCTGCCCCACGCAGCTGCGGGTCAGTTGACCTCGGAGGTCGGACAATGACGGTAACGCTACACGAAGTCCTACTCGCCGCCGAGCTTCGACGGGCCTCGCTGGTGGCCGAATTGGGCGGATACTTGGTGCTCGGTGCGCTCGATCGAATCGCCGGGGCGCCCCGAGTCGTGGACCCTGACGACGTCGTCCTCGAGAGCGATGGCGCGATCAGCGTGATAGGCGGAGATGCTTCGGACGATCTTCAGGCCGAGAAGGCGCTGCGGTTGTTACTTGCGCGCTGCCTTAAGGTGTCCCGTCCCGGGGCGCCAGCGATTCAGCGGGCGGCGGCGTTCAGCGCCCAGCTTGGGATTCGAGGGTTCATCGCCGAACTCGAGGCGGCACTGATTCCAGTCAATCGCGCCGCGGGGCGTCGCGCATTGGCTCGCCTTCACCGCGAGACCCAGCGGGCCAAGGAGTCTGGGCTGCTCTCAGAGGCTCCGGCCCCCGCATCTGACGGTGCTCGAGTGGAGGAGAGTGACGAGCGGGACCGGATCGTCGCGGAGCCGAGCTCTGCTGGCTCTTCTTCCCCCCCCGGTCCGATGTCGCGGACTCAGTCAGCGCCAGAGGACATGTTGAGTCCACCGCCGGCGCTGTGCGGGTTGCCGGTGCAGCAGCGGGTCGATACGACATCGGGGGGGACCCCATTTCGGGCGAGGGGACTCGAGGACGAGGAAGAGACGCGCCGAATTGTCATTTCCGCTCCTGGCTTGTCGGAGCCACTCGACGAACTCACGGCTCCGATCCCGGTCACCGCGATCGCGGGCCACACCCAACGCATCGTGGTGCCGTGCGCCGACAACCAGACAACTCGAGTTGACCGTGGGAATGGGCAGTCGGAAGGCAGGCAAGCCTGGGATTGTTCAGGCGGTCCGGGTGGCCGTTTGGTTTTCGCGATCGAGCAAGAGGCGAGTGGCCCGCGAGTGGAGGTGCCGGAGCGACGGGTCGTGACGGAGCGCATCGAGGTGGGGCTTGTGGACTCGGTGCGCGCGCAGCCTGCGGCCGATGCCAACCAGGCATCGAGC
>CAYRKE010000016.1:0-6414 GCA_964424695.1 uncultured Polyangiaceae bacterium | reverse complement strand
ACCAGGCATCGAGCCCGGCCGCGCGCGAGGAGAGCGATGCGAGTCAGCCTTCTGACGCTGCGCTTCTGGACGATGCGCACCAATCTCAGGTGCTTCGGCAGGGCACTCCGCCTGAGGAGTGCGCGGCCAATCCCTCGGAGGTTCCTAGTGGTGGGAGCCGCACGGAGACTCTCGAGGCTGAAGACTCCGGCACGTCCACATTAACACCGATTCCCCCCGCACCAAGGGTCTTCGCACCAAGGCGGAGTGACATCAGTCAGCTCGTGGACGACTTCGGGACCTCGGGCGTTCGTACCGATCGGGAGGTCTGCAGGGATCTGCAGCAGCTGGCGGGTGTGGACGCGACGCCGGGTAACCTGCCCCTAGTGACACGACGTTCGTGAGTGGCTTGAGCCTCCTCGGTTCCATCCAGCTGATCTCGCGGGTCGCCGTTCTGAACGCGCCCACGGGCCGACGCCGATGGAGGGCACTCGATGATTGACGACGAGAGTGAGTGTGCGATCGTTCGGTGCCATGCATGAGCAGGATCTTGCGATCGTCAAGGGATTAGTGGCGGTGGCGTGGGCCGATGGCCACGTCTCGAAGGAAGAGACGGAGATCATCGACGGTCTGCTGGAGGCGTTTCGAGCAACGCCGAGCGAAGCCAGGGAAGTGCGGCTATATGCGCAGACCGCCCGGACACTGGAGGACGTCCCCCTGACGGATCTCAGTTACGACGATCGCCGCGTGCTCCTTCATCACGCTATGCTGATCACGCTGGTTGACGGCGAGCAGGGGGCGGAGGAGAAGCGGCTCATCGACGAACTATGTCTGCGCCTTCGGATCTCGTCGATAGAAGCCGAGGTCATCGGCACGTCCGCGGCAGCGCGGGCTAAGGAGCTGCGGGCAGCCGCTGGGGGTTGAATCCTCGGCGGCCGGTGGTGATCGAGCAACGACTGCGGTTTTGAGGAAGACGGGAGTCGGGGCTTGGGCTGAGCCGCTTCAGAATCAGTGGTTCGGCTGCCCCTTCGAGCAATGCTGCAACGGATTAGCACAGTTGCACTGAATACCTACCGGGAAGCGGTCCGCGCCAGGATGCTTCATGGCCTCTTTGCCCTTGCTCTCGGCACTGGAGGCTACTCGCTCGTCGTGGGGGCATTCACGCTCGAAAGCGGCATGCGGGTGGTGAGCGACCTTGGTGCCGCATCGATATCCATTTATGGAATTGTCGTTGCGGTGGTCCTCAGCGCGACCTCACTCTACCGAGAGCTCGAGCTTCGAACGATCTTCCCAATTCTTGCCAGGCCCTTGCGGCGCCACGAGTACCTGGTGGGCAAGTACTTGGGAACGCTGCTGACTCTGGCTGCTTTCATCGCTGCGAACACCGGGGCGCTGCTCTTGGCGGTGGCTAACCTTGGGGGACGGCCTCTGTGGCAGACCATCGGCGCTGGCTCCCTGGCGACTCTGGCCGCCGGGATCCTGGCGTGGCGTGTGAGGCGTGCCCGCACGTGGCTTCCCGTGCCTTGGTCTTTGGTCTTATTGGCGACGGGCTACTGGCTTGCCGGGGTGAGCCCAGACGACAGGGCCGTCCTGAGCGGGTCAGCTGCGCTCACCATCAGCGAGGTCGCGGTCGTCACGGCCATTGCTCTGGTCTTCGCGTCCTTTTCCTCGCCGTTCCTCACGGCCGTCTTCACTCTCTCCGTATTTGTCGTCGGGCGTTCTGCCGACACGCTGGCTCGGCTTCCTGAGCGTGTTTTTGGGTCGGCGATCCATGCTGCTGGCAGGATGTTGGCGCGCGTTGTGCCCAACTTGATGGTTTATGTGCCGCCGCGCCCCCTGCTCACTGGCGAGCAAGCGGGCGTCAGTTTTGGTCCGTATTTGTTGATGGCGCTCCTACAGGCGGCCTGCTGGAGTGCTCTGCTTCTGACGGTGGCAAGCCTGGTGTTTCGCCGGCGTGACTTCCAATGAAGCGAGCAGCTCGCTGGTTCCGCTGGCTGTTGGGCTCAGGAGCAATGGCGTGCCTGGTCTTTGCCGCAGTCACGGGGAGGCTCTGGGTTTCGTCGAGAGAGGCGATGCGAGTCAGTGACGCCGCATTCGACGAGGGGGACCTCATTCTGGCACTGAGTGAGGCGCGGCGCGCCGCGAGCGCGTACGCTCCGGGCATCGACGCAGTGAAGCGGGCGCACGAGCGCATGGTGGCGATCGCGACCGGTTGCGAGGAGACCGGCGACCGTGAGCTGGCGGTACGGGCGTGGCGGTCGGTCAGATCAGCCGCGACCGATGTGCGACATCTGTGGTCACCCTTCGAGGCCGAGCGCCAGCTCGCCGAGGAGCGCTTGGCCCGGCTTGAGCGGACGCCCACGGAGCCGGTCGCGCTCGCTTTCTCGGCTGGGGCGCAATCGCGCGGAACGGTCGAGACTCGGGTCGTGGCTGCGCGTTCGGAAGACCCTGCGGGCGCGCTGGGCGTCGTGGCAAGCCTTTTCGCCGCGACACTTGGGCTTGCTTGGGCGTCGTGGCGCGGTCTGAACCCAGGCGCTCAATGGAGCTGGAGGGATGGCAGATGGGGGCTGCTTCTGGCAGGTTTCGGGCTAGCTTGTTGGTCCGTGCTTGCCATTCGGACGTAGAATGCGCTGGTGGAGAAGCCGACCCGAGACCACGGCGAGCTGGCGGCGGCGATTCAGCTGTACGTCATCCATTTGCGCGATGAGCGCCGGGCATCCCCGCACACGGTCGACGCCTATACACGCGACCTGGAACAACTTCGGACTCACCTTGAGGGACAGCTCGGACGCAGTGCCGCTTTGCGTGACATCGACAAGGTGCGTCTTCGCGCCTGGCTGGGGGCCGTGGCAGCAGGGCGGAGCCCGGGGTCGGTAGCCCGCAAGCTTTCGAGCGTGCGTACCTTCTACGCGTTCCTCCTTCGACGCGGAGCGGTGGACACTAGTCCGGCCGCGCTTCTGTCTCGACCCAAGCTCAGACGCAAAATGCCGTTGGTTGTCGGGGTTGATGCCGCCAAGCAGATCATGGAAGCCTCGCTTGAGCGGGGGGACGCAGAGGAGCGCGAAAAGCTGCGGGACGCGGCACTTCTCGAGCTCTTGTACGGGGCTGGCCTCCGGGTGAGTGAGTTGACGGGGTTGTGCCTTGGTGACGTGGACCTTGTTGAAGCGAGCGTTCGGGTACTCGGCAAGGGCCGCAAGGAACGCATCGTACCTCTCGGCAGCAAGGCCGGCGCTGCGGTGTCCGCCTATTTGGCCGTTCGAGTGGAGTTTCGCAACCCGCGAACCCACGAGCAGGATCCGAGAGCCCTTTTTTTGGGGCGGCTGGGGCGGCGCCTCGGCGTGCGGCAGGTGCAAAACATCGTGCACCGCTATGGTGCACTCGGCGCCGGTCGGCCCGATCTACACCCGCATGCTCTCCGCCACACGTGCGCGACCCATATGCTCGAGGGGGGAGCCGACCTTCGAGCCATCCAAGAAATGTTGGGTCACGCCAGCCTCTCGACGACCCAGATCTACACGCACCTATCGCTCGACCGGATTCTCGAGGTCTACGATCGCGCTCACCCCTTGGCGAAACGTCCGCGGAAGGCTAGGCACGCGGAACAGGAATGAGCGCACCGCAAGTCGTTGAGCAGTCTCCCGGTGGTCAGTGTGAACAGAGCGCGGCGATCGACTGTGCCGATGGGCAGTCACCGCGCGGCCCCGAGACTGCCCGCTTGTCGGGTCCACTGGGTCACTACGTGATGGAGGCCGTCCGGAGAACGGGGACTGGTGCCGCGGTCGCTGCCTTGGTCGCACCCCTCCTGGGGCTTCTCGAGGGCTACTGGGTCGTTGCTCGCAGTAGCGAAGCCGTCCCGCGCTTTCCAGCGTGGCTTGCCGCGGTGGGCCTGCTTGCCGTGCCCGGTCTGATCCTTGGGGCGGGCGTCGGCGGAGCGACATGGTGGCTTCATCCCGCGCATAGCCCGAGCGTCAGGCGGCTTCGTGCGGCGTTGCGTGAGGGTTCCTGGGAAGCGCGGCGCTGGCGCGCGGTAGTGGCCCTGCTCGGGCCCGTCTTGGCGGTGATCGCGGTTGCATTCACGGCACAGGCGGCGCTCGGCCTGCTCGTTTTGGAGGGCAGCGCTGGGGGGATCGGCATGCTCATGGCCGGTGCCGCTGTGTCAATCTTCGGCGGCCTTGGGCTTGTCGGACTCCTCGTCGCGCATCGTACAGCGCGGCGCTTTGGCGAGTGGCACCCGGATCCCGTCCGTTGGGGGGCGGTAGGGCTCGCGGCCGCGACACTGATCCTAGCTGTGCTCATTGCTCAAGGAACCACGAGTGGGGCCGGTGGCAGTTGGGCCTTGTTCGGGGTTTTCAAGCGGCAAGAGCTCGACTTGCGGCTTCCGGCCCAGTTGCTGCTCTGGTGCGGTGCCGTCTATCTCGGGGGTTCGGTGAGTGCCCGCATCCCCCGCACGGCGTTGGTCCTGGTCGTGGTGGCGGTGCTTGGTTGTACCGGCATCACGGCCGTATCGACCCTCGAGGACGCTCGAGTAGGGCTTGCCCTGGAACGTTCGGGGGCACTGGGTCGGGTCGCGCTTGCTGGCGCCCGTAGGATCACCGATCGAGACCAAGACGGGTTCTCTCGGTGGTTCGGAGGTGGGGACTGCAACGAAGGGGATCCCTCGATCGGACCGAGCGCGGACGATCTGCCCGGCAACGGGATCGATGAAGACTGTTCTGGCAAGGACGCAGCTCCGGTCGCGTTCAAACGCGAAAAAGCGCTCGACGTGACGCCCGAGGGGTGGATCACCGAGAAGGTGCCCGCGGCTCTGCGGCTCGTCCTCATTACCGTGGACACCCTTCGCCACGACATCGGGTTCACCGGGTACCCACGTCCGATTACTCCGAATATCGATCGACTCGCGGCCAAGAGCTCGGTGTTCACCCGGGCGTACTCATTGGCTTCCTATACGGGAAAGAGCGTGGGGCCCATGCTGATCGGCAAGTACCCCAGCGAGACCCACCGCGGCTGGTCGCATTTCAACGAGTTTCGGGGGCCTGACGTCATGGTTGCCGAGCGCCTGCAGAAGGCTGGCATTCGCACCGTGAGCGTTCAGGGACACTGGTATTTCTTCCAGAAGCGTTTCGGGTTGCAGCGAGGGTACGATGTCGTGGACTCCTCAGCCGCCCCCAAGCAACCCCAGCTCGAGGGGGATCGGTCCAGTACCAGCCGTGGCATCGCAGACGCCACCATCGCTCAGCTTGCCGCGGCGGAGAATGCGCAGGGCAAGCTCTTCGTGTGGGCGCACTTCACGGATCCCCACTCGGACTACGTGCCCCACGAGGGGTTCGACTTCGGTCGGGCCGCGCGCGACCTGTACGACAGTGAGGTGGCATTCGTGGACCAGCAGGTGGGCCGCATCCTCGATGCAGTGGAGAACGGGCCCGACCGTGATCGCACCGTGGTGATCGTCGCGAGCGATCATGGCGAGGCGTTCGGGGAGCATGGGATGTGGCGTCATGGTTTCGAGCTGTGGGAACCGCTAGTCCGTGTCCCTTGGATCGTTCATGTGCCGGGGCTGGCACCCCGCACCATTCCCGAGCGTCGCAGCCTGATCGACTTGGTTCCAACCATCTTGGACTTCTATCGCTTGCCTTCAGCACTCGAGGACCTCAGCGGACAATCGGTGCTCCTCGACATCCTCGGGCCCCCCGGACACACGCCCAAGCCGAAGATCGTGTTCATCGACATGAGCGAGGGACCGCACAATGCCGAACGCCAGGCCTTCATCGAGAACGACATGAAGCTCATTGCCTCCTCAGCGAGGCCCTTGGGGCTCTACGATCTCAAGTCGGATCCTGGCGAGGAGCAAAACCTCCTCAAGGACAAGTCAGTTTCCGACGGTGTCGTCGAACGCTTCAAAGCGTTCCGCCGCGAGCTGAAGTGGGTACGAGTCCAGCCGACCCCGTAGAGCGGCCACTGGCTCCAAGGCACGTAGACCGAATCGCTCACGGTGAGCGGCAACCTGTGCCTCGCACGGCTGACGGCGGTCAGCCCGGGTGCAGCGGGTGCACCTTCACGCCCATGGTGGGAGCGGCCTCGTGAACTCACGGACTGTCGAATCGAGCGGCGACTTCCGCCAGCAAGCATCCCAAGGGCTGTCCGCCGGGGCAGCGCTCTTCGGGATCCTGCCGGGCTGAGCGCGGGGCCAGCGATCGCTTGCGCGGCTTCCGGCAAGCTGTCTGAGAGGACGCCGATCGATTCCGGCTTCCAGCTTCATCCTGCCGCAAGTTCGGCGCTCAGCGTCCCGGTCACGCCCCGCTCTGGTTCACACAAGACTTCGACGGAAACCGAGCCCGACGGGTCGGGTTGCTTGAGTGTCTTTGTCAGCGGGACCAAGCGTCAATCGACGCGGTCTCAGAACCGGCTGAATTTCGTGGGCGCAGCAGGATTTGAACC
>CAYRKE010000015.1:62208-69102 GCA_964424695.1 uncultured Polyangiaceae bacterium | reverse complement strand
CGCTGCTGCTCCACGATCGCTGCTCCAGTTGCTTGTTCTTGAACGACAAACAAGCAGCTTGTAGTTCTAGCCACCGCCGCAGAACCCTGGTCGACCGGGACCGCCACGCGTGGAGGAAAGAACATCGGCGCGCATCCCCGGCCTGCCCCGCGCCGCTCGCGATCGCGTCGGCACAGCGGCCGCTCTGTGCCCAAGCGGTTGGGAGGCGCGACAGCGCAGTGGTGGCGCACCGATCGCCGCGCTTGGAGGGCTTCCCAGACTCGGTCGCCCTGAAGCTGCCGCCAACCGGATTGCCAATCCCGGTGCCGATCCCTCTGGATTCGCTGACAACTCCCTGGACGGCCCCGTGCACTTCCGGCGCTGGGCCGGCGGTCCCTGTCCCGCCGAGAGGGCGCCCAAAGGGCGTCCCACGCCGGCCGCACGAAGGTCGCGCGTCTGGGGAACCGAGGTGCTAGTATTCACCCGCTGATTCCACGTTCGCGAGCTTTCCAGGGATGTCTGCAGCTTTGGTCGTGCACACCGCTTCGAGTATGGCGCCACTGATGGCGACTGTCTCCATCAGTGGTATTCGCCTCTGACCTTGACGGGAGGGGACCAGCTGCGCCGGGAGGATGCTTTGGCCCCAAATCTGAATCGCCGCCGTGCGCCAAACCGTGGTGCTCTTACCTGCGTCATCTGGGTGTGTGGGCTGTGGCTCGCATCCTGCGGAGGCCGTACGCCGTACGGCTACGGTAGCGGCGGAGGCTCCGCGATCAGTGAAGGCGGTGCTGGCGCAGGAGGCTTCGCGGGAAGCAGTGGTGAGGCCGGTTTTGGCGGCGTCGATGTACAGGGATGGTGCGGGGACCTTCGCTGTATTCCTCCAGAGTCCGATCAGAGCTGTTCTCAAGATTGCGCCCTCGGTTGCGGAAACGGCAGTTGCGAACCGACCGAGACTGCAGCCACGTGCCCCAACGACTGCGAGACCTGCGGGGATGGAGTCTGCGGGTTCACCGAAGACCACACGTTGTGTGGGGTCGATTGCCCCGACAGCTGCGGCGATGGCTCCTGCGCGGGGACCGAGGATGCCGACCGATGTCCCGTGGACTGCAGCACGATTTGCGGCGATCTGAAGTGCTCGCCCCAAGAAGACGCGGCGTCTTGCGCGGTGGATTGCGAGTCCGTGTGCGGGGACCACAACTGCACCAACGGTGAATGGGCAGGTAACTGCATTGAAGATTGCCCGACCTATTGCGGAGATGCGGTGTGCGTTGGGTGGGAGTCGACCACCAATTGCCCGGTTGATTGCGGGACTTCCTGCGGCGACAGGGCTTGCGGGCCCGGGGAGACGGTCTTCAGCTGCCCCGACGACTGTCCCACCTACTGCGGCGACGCTTTCTGCGGAGGAGGAGAAAGCACTCAGTCGTGTCCGGATGACTGCGGCCATGCCTGCGGCGACGGCTTCTGCTCGCCAGCGGAATCGAGCGTTGTCTGCCCACTCGATTGCGGGGTCGTCTGCGGAGACGGCAGCTGCTCTCTGCTGTTTGGAGAGGGCGCGGCAAGTTGCCCCAACGACTGTGCCGCCGTCTGCGGTGATGGATCATGTACCCATGCCGAGGATTATGCGGCCTGCGCGTCGGACTGCACGATGATCTGCGGCGACGGGCGCTGCGAACCGGCGCGCAGCGAGACAGTCACCACCTGCCCAACGGACTGTCGAGCGAGCTGTGGGGACGGGATCTGTTCGCATACCGAAACGGTGCTCACGTGCCGAAGCGATTGCCGTGGAACCTGCGGCGACACCCTCTGCGACGCGGTGGGTGGGGAGAGTGTCGTCAGCTGCCCCGACGATTGCCCAAGCGCCTGCGGCGACGGGTACTGCACGCACGACGAGGAAAGCATCACTTGCGTTTCAGACTGCATCGGCGTGTGCGGGGACGGCATTTGCAGCCAGCGCGAGACATCCACCTCCTGCGCCGACGACTGCCCCGCTGTCTGCGGCGATGGTCTCTGTTCCAGCAGCGAGAGCGCGAGTTCTTGTGCGAGGGACTGCACGGCGGAGTGCGGGGACGGAACTTGCTCGGCTTCGGAGAGTCGAACACAGTGTCCCGCCGATTGCCCAGCGCGTTGCGGGGATGCCGTCTGTGACCCGGAGGAGTCGACGTCCACTTGCCCCGCAGACTGCACGGGCTCGTGTGGCGACGGTTCTTGCGTGGCGGACCAGGGGGAGACCGCAGGCACGTGTTCCACGGACTGTCCGTCGCTCTGCGGCGACGGCCTATGCACCGGCACCGAGACGCTCACCAACTGCGCGAGCGACTGCTTCAGCACCTGCGGCGACGGCACATGCGGCAGCGGGGAATCGCAGAGCTCGTGCCCGGCCGATTGTGCAGGCGTGGCAACCTGCGGGGACGGGATCTGTGCCCCTCAAGAAACGGCCCTTTCCTGCGACCTCGACTGCCCCTCCCGCTGCGGTGACGGGTTCTGCACTCACCGCGAGACCCCCCAGGACTGTGAGATCGACTGCGTGTCCCGATGCGGAGACGGGCTGTGCAGTTCCGTGGAGACCGTCACCTCCTGTCCCGCGGACTGCCAAGCCGTATGTGGCGACGGCGTCTGCTCAACACAAGAATCCGCGGCGACCTGTCCCTCGGAGTGCGCAGCAGCTTGTGGCGATGGCTACTGCACGCACTCGGAAACTCACGCCACTTGCAGCGCCGATTGTCCCTCCGTCTGCGGCGACGGACTCTGCGACGACAGCGAACGCGGACTCTGCCCGGCGGACTGTGGCTGCGAACTCGGCAGCTGCTGCTACGGCACTTCAGCCGTGATCGGCACTCCATCGGGAACGGTCTCGGAATCGCTGTCGAGCAGCGACCAGCTCGCGGGGCCCCGCGGCGCTGCATACTACTTCGATGACTACGAGTTCGAGGCAACCGCTGGAGCCGAATTGACAATCGAGACCACCTCGGGGTCCTTCGACACCTTCATCTACGTCCTCGATGGTGACTGCCAGATCCTGGACTCGGATGACGACGGCAGCACAGGAACCCTCTCCCTCATCGATTTCCGAGTCCCTTCGACTGGGATCTACACGGTCGTCGTTACCTCGTTCGGCCAGTACGTCAGGGGAAGCTATACCCTATCGGTCTCCGAGCGTGACAGTGTCGGCACGCTCTGTGGCGAGGATGACGTGGCCGTGGAGTCAGCCACTGGCTCCTTCTCTGAGACGCTGACCCAGGACGATGCGGTCGACGGCCCACGCGGCTCGGACTTCTACTATGACGACTACGAGTTCTACGCGGACGAGGGGGACACCATCCTTCTCGCGACGACCGCGGCCAGCTTCGACACCTACCTTTATCTCCTCGACCAGAACTGCACCGTCATCGGCTCGGATGATGACAGCGGCGACTCCACCCTCTCCCTGATCAACATGGAGCGAGCCCCCGCCAGTCAGATCTATACGGCGGTCGTGACGAGCTACTCGCGAGGAACGACGGGCTCTTACGCCCTCTCGGTAAACGCCGGCGCGGGGTGCACTGCCGGTGCCTGCTGTTACAGCCCGAGTCCTACCATCTTCGACGGATACACCGAAGGCGAGCTCTCCCCGAGCGATCCCGCAGACGGCCCTCACGGCAGCAGCTACTACCGAGACAGCTACGAGTTTGTTGGGGTCGCGGGCACGTCGTGGTGGATAGAGGTCACTCAGGCCGACTTCGACACCTACTTCTACCTCCTGGACCAAGACTGCACTCTCGTGGCCACTGACGACGACAGCGCCGGAGACCTCCGGTCACTCCTCCACGTGACCTTCAGCGAGACCGCACGCTACACCCTAGTCGTGACCTCCTATTCAGCGCGGGCTGGCGGGTTCTATACGCTCTACTCGGATCTGCAGTAGGGCAGTAGCACCGTTCACCTGTACGTCGGCGGCCCGGCGGGTTCGGGCTCATTGCAGAAATTCCCGCGCAACGGACGGGCTCCGTACCAGCATGCTCGCGCCCGTTGGGAAGCGTGTCGCCACCAAGCTACTCGGGCCGGATAGCGTGGGCACAGTCCAGTACGAGCATGGAATCTGCGATTTGCCAATATCCAGCGGTCTCAGCTTGATCTGACAACGTTTTTGGTCTCTTCTCACGGCTAAGCAGCCTATGCGCGAGGTCCATTTCTTCAAGCTCACGCGGCCAATCCAAGACCGGTTCGTGAGCGCAACCCGTGGAGAGCTGCCGGCACCGCTGTCGGTGACGCCGAGTCGGTCGATACTGGTGGGCGCCCTGATCGCAATCGCTGGTCTCGGCATAGCGGCCGAGACGGCCCTGCTGGTCATTGGCTACGGCGATCTGCACAGCAGGTACTCGACTCATCCGACGTGGATGAGCGGCGTCCAAGTTGGCCTGCTCGCTCTGTCGGCCGCGTGTTTGGGCGCGTGGCTCGTGTTGGCCCGCCGCAAACAGACTCTCCCGTTCCGACCCCATCTCTATCTCTTCGCGGCCTGCGTGGTCGACGCCAGTAGGGCGGTGCTCCGAGTGTACGACGCCAGCGACTACGGAAAGGTCGAGGCCTCCGGCAATCGCGTCGCTATCACCTCCGAAAGCGGCCGGCGCTTCGAGTTTCCTGCCAAGAACGCTGCGCGGGCCGAGGAGTTCGTGGACACCATCCGCAAGGCGCAGAGCCAGTTGGCCAAAGCCCGAGAGGACCACAACCGGCGCGAGTTGGCCATGCTCGATCCGCTTGTCGACTCCGGTTTCAGCAGCCCGTTCTCGCCGCAAACACCGCTCGTGCCCGTTCGCACCCTCGGGTGGTGGATGATGGCTGCGGCCGCGCTGGGGGTCGGTGCCTTCCTCGGCCTGTCGGCATGGAAACTGCGCAACACGATGAGCGAGCGCGCTCTCTACGCGGCCGCTGTGAGGCTCGACAAGCCCGCCGCCTATCGTGCCTACCTTGCCCGTGTCGGTCTGCACGACGAAATTCAGCATGTACTCCTGCCGCGGGCAGAGCTCAGAGAGGTTCACGCCAGTGGAAGCCTCAAGGCGATAGAAGCCTATGAGGCGAGTCACTCGAATTCGCGGATCCAGGCCGAGGTGGACGCTGTCCATCGCGACCTGCTCCTCAAAGAGCTGAACGTGCTGATGAAGCGCGAGTCTCCCAAAGCACTCGCGGAGTTCGAAAGGAACTCGCGTCGCATCGAGCTCGTCGCAAAGGAGCTCGGATACGCCAAGCAGGGCGTGTACACGAGCGCCCACAAGAAGTTTCTCGAGGTGGCGGCAGATCCGCAAGGTGACGTGGCCCGATTCGTGACGAAAGCCCTCGCGTACGCGCGGCAACATGGCCCCACCGTGCAGCTTCGCTTCCGGCGCCGAATGGCGGGCGGCTTTGCAGAGATGGAGAAGGCTGTCATCAAGAGCCGGTACTACTTCGGACTCGAGCTACTGCCGAAGAACTACTTCCGCGAGGAGGATGCCCGCCGCAGAGAAGCGCGTTTCGCCGAGGCCTTCCTTCCAGAGCTGCAGAGGCACTTTTCCCCAGAAATCCTGGGCTTCGAGCTCGGACCGGCGATCGCTCAGGACGCCGAATTGCCGGCCGTGACCTGCCCCACGATCTTCGTGGATCGCCGGGTGCAGCTGAGCGGACTCTTCCCCAATCTGAGACCACGAGGCATCTTCGTCGGAATGGGAGTGCTGTACGACGTTGAGCTGCTCATTCCGGGCGACGCCGAGCGGGTCGCGCTCAAGTTCTCGACATGGAAACAGCCCGACCGCAAGGCACTCGAAAACTCGAAAGACGCGATCCTTGACGTGTACGAAGTGCCCATGAACACCTCCTTCGACAAGTTCGCCGAATGGCTGCTCCCCAAGTTCTACAACGGTGCCAAGAAGTAGGGCGAGCCTCCGACAACAGCCATCGGCTTTCGCTGTCGTTCGGATCAGGCAGGACCGACCGAGTCGAGCCGCGGCAGTGTCGATTCAGACATCCCTGCCCGCCAAGTCGACGCTCTGGAAGGCGCGGGGCTAACGTCCGGGGCTAGACTCAACGGTAACCACGGGCACGCGCCTCGTCCAAGATCGCGCGTGTCGCCGAGGTCCCGACTCGATCTGCGCCGAGCGCCATGACTCTGAGCACGTCATCGAGACACCGAATGCCGCCCGATGCTTTCACACGCGCGCGGCCCGCAACCGTGGCCACCATTAGGGCCAGATCGTCGTCGACCGCGCCGCTCGGAGTGTAGCGATCAGAACCGGTGGAGATGAAGCCGAAACCCGTCGATGTCTTCACGAACGCCACGCCAGCGTCCACGCAGATGCGACAGAGCCGGACCTTCATCTCGGGACTGCTGAGGTACCCGGTCTCGAAGATGAGCTTGAGCGGAACCGCCAGTGCATGACTTCGCCGAGCAAGAGCTTCCACCTCGGACTCGACATACTCCCACGCCCCTGACAGGAGCTTGCCGATGTTGACCACTGCGTCGATCTCACGTGCCCCGTCGACCACGGCTTGCTCGAGCTCGATGCACTTCACCGGAGTGGTGTGACCGCCGTGTGGGAAGCCGACAACCGTACCGACCGCGGTCGCTGCGCCACGCAGCACCGTGGCAGCAAGTGTCACATGACAGGGACGCACGCATACGGACGCCACGCCAGCCTCGCCAGCAAACGCGCACCCATCTCGGGCACCGTCATCGGTCATCGTGGGGTGAAGTAGGGCATGGTCGATCGATTGCGAGATTTCGCAGAGGCGCATTGGGGGTCACCCTTAGACAAATGAGCGTGGAGGCAGGCCTCCAACACTGCTCCTTGCGCTATCGGACGGTAGCCATCTCGTCAACCGACATCGAAGCGCGGCCGCTGGCCCGCGCCAACCGGCATCGAAGCGCGGCCGCTGGCCCGCGCCAACCGGCATCGAAGCGCGGCCGCTGGC
>CAYRKE010000015.1:29956-62108 GCA_964424695.1 uncultured Polyangiaceae bacterium | reverse complement strand
GGCCCGCGCCAACCGGCATCGAAGCGCGGCCGCTGGCCCGCGCCAACCGGCATCGTGGAGTCTACCTCGTCTCGCCATGACTTTGTGATCATAGGGGGGGGTTATCTTGCCCGATCCCCTCGGATTCTGGGGATTTCTTCGGAAACCCAACAGGAGTGGATTGACGGTCCTCCAAGGACGTCGCAGCCTTCACCAAGGCGCGGCAGAGTCCGGTTTCCCGATTCGAGGATACTCCTCGGAGCGTGGCGAGCGGCCGTGCGCTAGACTCGTAGTGGCATGTTGAGAGCTTACATCAGTCTCGGGCTTCTGCTGGCGGTGGTGCCTGCGTGCGCCTCCGCATCCGAGAAGGACGAGGCTTCCTCTTCCGAAATCGCCGGTGCCTCAGACTCGGGTGACTGCTGCCCAGCCATCGATTCTGGCGATGAGACCGGCGTTCTCGAGGGCGAGGGCGGAGCCGGCGCGTCCTCAGACAGCGGAAGCTCGCTGGTCGCCTCGGGCTCTTCGGGCTGTTCCGACCTCCTTTGGCGCGAGGCGGGTGCGGTGGTGGCAACCGCTCAGGCTCTCGTCGCAACCGCCACCGAGCTCACCCAGCGAGTGAGCGTTGCGTGTGGAAGTCTGCACGAGGAGCTTGCCTCGGGGAAAGTTGACCCGACGACGGCCAATGCAACCGTCACCGATCTGTGTGAGGCGGCCGCACAATCAATACTCGAGCTGGGTGGAACCACGCCGGGCGTAGCCGTCGAAGGAGGCCAATGCAGCATCGCCGCGGCTGACCAGCTGAAGTGCGAGGCATCGTGCTCCGGCGGATGCACCACGAACGCGGCCGACGCGAGATGCGCTGAAGAAAACCTCTACGTAATCTGCGATGGATCCTGCGGCGCAGGGGGCGTCTGTCAAGGCAGCATCGAGACCCCTGCTCGCTGCATCGGCCAATGCCAGGGGGCCTGCACAGGCACCTGTGTCGGCACGTGTACTTCCCTCACCAGCGCGACGAACTCCCCCGCTCTCGATCCGGATTCTTGCGGCGCATTCTGCGATGGACGATGCGAGGGAACCTGCACTGGAGAATGCCAGCTGGCCGCCGACACCAACGTGAGCTGCGGCGAGGCGCCTTGTCAGGGACAGTGCTCTGAGTCACCGGAAACCTTCGACTGCATATGGCCGCTGGACGAAGCGCCCGCTTCGGACTGCGTCTCTACTACGTGTTACCAAGCTTGTGCCGGAGCAGTCGCACTCGCTCCGAACTGCGTCTTCCCGACTGTTCACGTGATCGGCGGGTTCACGGCCAGCGAGGTCGCCGCGCTGGAGGCCTATCTCGCACCGCTCCTTCGTGCGGCGGGAGGTGACGGAAGACTGGCAGCTCGCGTCGCACCGAGTCTGGTCGAGGCAGTAGACCAATTCAAGAGCGTTCTGGATGCCAATCCCGCCTGCATGGCCGAGATCGGCGTGGAGAACATCGGTGCATTGGAGGAAGCGCGTGAGGCGCAGACCGCGATCGACGCTGCAGTGTCGGCCGCCTCTCTGGTGGTAGAGGGAGCACTTGGCGCAGCGCAGCGCGACAGCATACTCTGAGTCTTCCGGAGGCGTGGTCTCACCGCTCCCGCCCATCCGACACTGGCCTAACACGACTGCGAGACCTCGACTGGGACGACGCCCGGCGATCCTGGCCGCTGGCTGCGTGGAACCCGGAGCTTCCAGTCCTCAAATGCTTCTGGCTTCGCCTCTAGCCACCGACTGCGCGGCGCTCGTCCACGACTGGGCCGAACCAAGACTGAATCAGGGCAAGGTCACGTTCGCTGAGCGAGACGCCACTCGAGGCCTCCTCATGAGAGCCTCCCCTTGTAGTCCTCGAACCCAAACCGGCGAACGACTCGCAACTCGTTGACGTCCGGATCGAAGAGCACAATGGACGGCAGTCTGACTCCATTGAATGTCGTCGTCTTGACCATGGTGTAGTGCGCCATGTCTCCAAAGACGAGTCGTTGACCGACTGCCAACGGCGAATCAAACGAGTACTCTCCAATGACGTCCCCGGCCAGACACGTGAGTCCTCCCAACCTGTAGGTATGGGACTTCTCACCTGGCTGACCAGCCCCGGCAATGACTGGGCGATAGGGCATCTCCAGTACGTCTGGCATGTGCGCGGTTGCCGAGGCATCGAGGATGGCAATGGGCACGTCGGCCTGGACGATGTCGAGCACGCTGGCCACGAGGACCCCCGTACCGAGCGCGATGGCCTCGCCGGGCTCCAGGTATACATCGACACCGTAGCGCTCGCGGAAATCCTTGATGAGCACAATCAATCGATCGACGTCGTATCCGGGACGCGTGATGTGATGGCCTCCACCGAAATTGACCCACTTGACGCGACGCAAGTGCTCATCGAATCCTCGCCCCACTGCCGCGAGTAGCCTTCCAAGAGCGTCGGCAGAGCTCTCACAGAGTGCATGAAAATGCAGTCCCTCAAGCCCCGAGGTTAGCTCCACCGGAAAGTCGCAGCGACGCACCCCAAGCCGAGATCCTCGTGAGCAAGGGTCGTAGAGCTCCACCTCCACCTCCGAGTGCTCGGGATTGATCCGAAGCGCCGGACTGATTCGCCGCGAAGCAGATTCGATGTCTGGCCTGAATCGACGCCATTGCTCCACGGAGTTGAAGACCATGTGATCTACCAGACCAGTCAGCTCCGCGACGTCACGTGCGGAGTATGCGGGAGCGTAGGCGTGAACCTCTCCCCCAAACTCCTCTCGCGCCAGCCGCGCCTCGTCTGGCGAACTGGCTGCAGCGCCGCTGAGATAGCGTCGCAACAGCGGAAACGTGCTCCACATGGCGAACCCCTTGAGCGCCAGCAGGATCTTGCATGAAGCCTGCTCTTGGACGTACGCCAAGCGCTCGGCGTTGCTGCGAAGCAGCCCCAGATCGCAGACGTATGCGGGAGACTCGACCTTGGTCTCATCGAATCGATGCATCTTCGGACTCATTTGACGGGAACGCGTTCGCTTCTCAGAGGTTCTGAACGTGCCAGGGCAGGCCGCGGACTGCGAGTTCCTTGAGGAACGGTTGAGGCGCGAGCTGTTCGATGTTGAACACCCCACTACCCTTCCACTTCCCCGTCAGCATCATCTTTGCCCCCACCATTGCGGGAACGCCGGTGGTGTAACTGATCGCCTGGGCATTGACTTCGCGATACGACGCCGCGTGATCACAGACGTTGTAGATGAAGACGCGCCGGGGCTCGCCGTTCTTCCGTCCAACGATATCGCAACCGATACAGGTCTTCCCCGTATAGTTCTTGGCCAGACTCGCCGGATCTGGCAACAGAGCCTTGAGGAACTGGATCGGCACGATCTTCTGACCTTGGAACTCCACCGGATCGATCCGAGTCATACCCACGTTCTCCAGAACGCGGAGATGTGTCAGATACTGCTCGCCGAAGGTCATCCAGAAACTGATCCGCTGGAGCCCCTTGATATTCGCCGACAGCGACTCGAGTTCCTCGTGGTAGAGCAAGTAGGCCTTCCGGACGCCGACCTCGGGAAAGTCGTAGTCGCGGCTGACGCTCAGCGGCTCGGTTTCCCTCCACTCGCCACGCTCCCAGTAGCGCCCCCTCTGCGTGATCTCTCGGATGTTGATCTCTGGGTTGAAATTCGTAGCGAAGGGGTGACCATGCGACCCCGCGTTGCAGTCCAGAATATCGATGGTGTGGATCTCGTCGAAGAGCTCCGCCTGCGCGTACGCGCAGAACACGTTGGTAACACCCGGATCGAAACCGGAACCCAGTAGCGCCATGAGTCCCGCATCGCGGAATCGCTCTTGGTACGCCCACTGCCACTTGTACTCGAAATGGGCCTCTTCCGGTGGCTCGTAGTTGGCCGTATCCAGATATGACACGCCTGCTTCGAGACACGCGTCCATGAGCGCCAGATCCTGGTACGGTAGCGCCACGTTGATGAGCAGGCTCGGGTGGAATTCACGCAGAAGCTTCACTGTGCTCGGGCGGTCGTCAGCGTCGAGTTTGGCAATCTGAATCGAGCGCCCCTGCAGTCGGCGCACGTCGTCCGCGACACGCCGACACCGCTCCTCGGTCCTGCTGGCAAGCAGTATCTCGGAAAAGACCTCCGGATCCTGCGCACACTTGTGAGCCACCACGCTGCCAACCCCGCCTGCCCCGACGATCACAACTCTGCTCATAGTACCCTCGATCTCGACACCATCTGTCCGCTGCTCGTCCTTGTGTCCTGCAGACTGCCCCCGACGCGCGTGCTCTGCCCCCTGTCTGAGACGCGCGCGATCCCAAGCGGATGGACGTCGCGGCGCGAAACCAGCGAGTGGAGGCCTCGCGCTGACAGGAACTGGGAATCAAGGCTGTGGAACATCGACGTTTTCGCTCAATGCCTAGTCGATGGACCGCCCAGGGCGCAAGCTGGACTCGGAATCGTCCGACGAACCCTTGGGGGGGCCCAGTCCGCTTCCCGGCGCATGCGACAGCGTCTGCCATGAACGCCCCACACTGATTCGGCCGCGGAGCGCTCGCGGGGCACTTGATGGGCCCCGCACTCGATGCCCGAACAACGGGGGGCCGGCCCCCGCCGATTGAAGGGGGATTCTACTTGCCGATCGGGATGGCGGTCGCTCGCGAACCGCGGCAATCCGCCTTCCTACCCGAGAACCGGACGTCACTGGTGGCGACCGTCGGACCGGGTCACACCGGAAAGGGAGCGTCCGGCCGATGGAACCTTTCCGCATTCGGCCTACTGGCTTGACTCGCACGGAATTCCTACTGGATCATGGGACGTGCCGCGGTAACACAAGCTCCGATGAGCACTCGTCTTCTGTCACTTGTCTGTCTGGCCGCCCTATCCCTCGCTGCATGCGGGGAAAAGCGTCCTCCATCGAATGCTCCGTCGGCCCCCGCAAGCCGGAACCCCGACAGCTCGGCAACGGAGGATGGTGCCGCCAAGGAGGGCGACGCTGCAGAAAATGCGGACGAAGACGTGGTCCCCCCCCCCGACAGTCCCGAGTATGCTCCGCTCGACTAGGTTCGGGGCGGATCCTCCATGCACGAGCGAGGCAATCTCGACGAGCTCTTCCCGCCCTTCGTGTGGCTGCGGAGGGCGGCTCCAACCCAGGCGCAAGACGTGGAGCGCGTCTGGAAGCTTTATCGCAATTTCGGCAAGAAGGTCGTTGCGCCTGCTGCGCTCGCACTCGACGAGGCTCAGGGGCTCGAACTCGAGAGCGGCCAGCGTGAGCTGTTGGGCAAGGCGTGCCGTTGGCGGCTGTTCGGAGCCACCCTGCCTGTTGCATACGGAGGACTCGGATGGCAGCTCCTCGGGATTCTCCCGGGACTCGAGGAACTGGCCCGGTATTGCTCGGGAATAGCAAACCTGGTAAGCGTGCATGGACTCGGCCTGGCGCTCGTTGGTGCGACCGGCAATCTTCGCGTCCTGGGAGAACTCTGCGAGCGCCTCGTCGCGAGCGAAGCCCGCGGGGAGCCCGAGCTCATTGCGACCGCAGCCACCGAGCCAAGCGCGGGAACTGACGTCGAGAACACCGAGCTCCTCGGTCTCGCAAAGCTCGGGTGCCGCGCAAGCCCGGTCAACGGCGGATACGTTCTGACTGGTCGAAAAGTCTTTATCAGCAACGGGAGCCTCGCGCGACACATCCTCGTGCTCATGCCCACGGACCCCGCCGCGCCAGCAGCAACGATGAAGGCATTCTGGGTGCGCAGCGATTCCGCGGGGTTCGCGGTTGAGAACGTGGAATCCAAGATGGGGCAACGCGCCTGTCCCGCAGCAACACTCGGATTCACCGACTGCTTCGTGCCCGAGCGCGACTGCATCGGCAGCATCGGCGGCCGCGAACTCGACTTGGTTCTCGGAGCCACGCGTGGCGCGGTCGCAGCATACGGGGCGGGCATCGCAAGTGGCGCCCTCGAGCGCGCCGTCGAGTGGGCGAAAAACACCTCCGACCAACGAGGACGGCAGTACCTCGACGCGCAGTGGGTGAAGCAGAGAATCGCTGAGATTCAGCAATGCGCCTGGCAGGCACGGGCCGCATATTGGGCTGCCGCCGCGGCAAACGAGGGCTTCGGACTCTCGTCGCTCATGGCAGGAAGTCGCCATCAGGCCCAGCACTGGCTCCCTAGACGTTTGGTCGACACGAAGACCGCCCGGACCATTCTCGCGAGCGGAGCCGTTGGGGCCGCCTCTCGCTGGGCAGTGGGCAGCCTGCCCGAGTGGCGGGTCTCGATAGCAGCGGCCTGGGGCGCCGCAGCCAAGGTGTCTGCAAGCAATCTGGCCGTGCGCGCATGCGAACTCGCGCTCGAAATCACGGGGAGCGACGGGCTTCGTCGGGAGCTCGGACTGGAGAAGCTCCTGCGAGATGCCAAGCTGCTCCAGATCTACGAAGGCACCAACGAACTGAACCGCCTAGAACTCTTCGCCAAAGTGACCGGCGGCTCCCTGGTGTCCAGTCCCCCCGCAAGCGGGCTGATGGCAGCCCCAGAGCCTGGAGCGGCGCTCGCCGCGCGCCGCCATGACCCCGAAATCGACGAGTTGGTCCGCACCGTCGAAAGGTGGCTGGCTTCGCGTGCCGCGCCTCCCCAGAACCAGGACACGCAGCCGCCTCACTCGGCGGTCTCGAGCGAGGACCAGACCGAACTCATGGCGCTCGGCGCCCCCCAGCTTGCGGCCTTCCTCGACGACGAGGGCACGGGAGCAACCGCGCCACACCTAGCGCAAGTCCTTCGCGCATTCGGTCGTCGGGCTCCGAGCCTTGGAACGTTGCTTCTTGCGCACTGGCTCGCCACAGCGCTCACTCGTCACGCGCCCGACCAGCCCCCACCGAGTATGTGGCAAGCGTTCCCACTCTACGAGTGGCTCTGGGACCCCAGCCATGCGCTGCGCATGGACCGTGCCGCGAAGCGCATCCACGGTCGTGTTCCGCTGGTGGTCGGAGCCAATCACGCCGAGTGGCTCGTCCTGCCCATCAAGGTCGAAGGTTCGAGTTTCCCCGGGTGGTGTCGCCTTCCACGCCAGTTGCCCGGCATCGAGATGGGCGCCCCTGCACAGACGCACGGCCTCGCCGGTACCGGCGCCTGCGATGTCGCGGTCGACGTCCAGTGGGCGGAGAAGCCACCATCGCATGGCCTCTCCTTACCAGAGCCCGGCATGACCACACCCGCCAGACTCCCCTGGGCCACCGCCTGCACGGTCGCTCTCGGTCTTGGGGTGCTCGAGGATTCGGCAGCGCTCACCACCGAGTATGTCACGCACAGGCGGCAGGGCGGCTGCCCTCTGCTCGAACATGACGCCGTTGCAGAGATGCTTTCCGATCTCAGCGTCGACCTCACGACATCGTCTAATGCGCTCAGCACGCTCTTCGAACCTTCCCTGTGCGCGGCAGTAACGCTGGGGCTACTCCTGCGAGCACGAGCAGCACTCCTGCGGGGCACGGACATCGGGATCCGCGCGCTCGGCGGCTACGGTTATCTCACGTCCTATCGGCAAGAAGAGCGACACCGCAACGCTCGCCAGATCTGTGAGATCCTCGGAAGCACGACGGGCTTGCGTCTCCGACTGCCCGACCTTCTTGGAGTCCGCCATGAATTCGCCCAATAACGAAGTATCTCCACTTCGCGACGAGTCCCCCCAAGCGGACCTGCTACGGCGCCAGATCCCCGTCCGATTCTATGATGGTCGGATGTTCTCGGTCCTCTACGCGATCGACCACCGGGATGCAGACGAAACGCTCGCCGAGTACGGGGTGCGAGCGGTTGCTCTCCCGCTCGGCCGGGCGTTGTTCGCGCTAAGCTGGTTTCGCTATCCGGACTCGACCATAGGAGGCTACGACGAGTTCTCCGTCTCAATCCTGGCGAGCCAACGCTGGAGCGAGCCGGGCCCAGTGCTCCTGGACGCCCTCAAGGGGGCTCGCGATCTGGCCGGCTTCGTCCTCCACCTGCCGGTCACGTCTGAGCTCGCGTGTGTCGGCGGACGCGAGCTCTATGGTTTTCCCAAGGTTCTAGCTAACATCACCATCGCCGAAGAGCGCGCCGGGATCCGAGCCGAGCTCAGTGCGGACCGACCTATCCTACGCATGCGGATCCCGATTAGAGGCGGTATGCCGTTACGGCTGCGCGCGCTGTCCACGTTCTCGGTGCTTCGTGGAACGCTGCTACGCACGCACATTCCGCTACGCGGTGGCAGCGTGAAGCTGATGGCCGCCCGCGGTGCCACGCTTCAGCTCGTTACGCCCCAAGCTGCCATTGCCCGCACCATCGGTCGCTTGGTGGGTAGAAGGCCCCCCCTTGCGGTGCTTGCCGCTCGAGGCTTCACGGCCGCGCTCGGGGAAGGCGTTCCGGTGGCACGCCAAGGCTGAGCGATGACCGATGCATCGCCAGAGGGGTGGCGATCCGCCGCATTCGCGCGCATAATGCGCCCTACGAAGCTCATGTTCTGTTCCGTTCGGCCATTCAAGAGTCCACGACCACGCGCCTCGGGATCTCCGACAAGTCGAGAGGGTCTGCATGGGTTGGCTGCGTGATCTGATGGTGGGCGCGCCGGATGCGCCGAGCAGCTTCGGCGAGCTGGCGAGGCGGCTGCTTGCGTGTCCAGACTGGCCTCGGAGCACGCGGATGCGTGAGCGCTCGCTCTCAGCTCTGTTCAGCAAGCTCGATCGCGGTGAAGGGCTCGAGTGGCTGGTCGATCGCCCCTCGGTGCAGCACCTCATTGCGGAGACCCTCGGGTGCTCGGTCGCAGAAGTCCGCCGCTCAATTGGTGCCGTTCCTGCCGCAGCTGGCCCCGCGTCGCGCCTAGTGCGTCTGCGCGCTCTGCCGCGCAGCAAAACCATCGATCTCCTCGATGAGCAACTCTTTCCCGGACTACCTCCACGCGTCCTCAAGCCAGAGTCGTGGGGAGCACTGTGGTGGCGGGCTCCACAGAGCTCCGGGCGGTCCCTCGTTGGACAATGGCTTCATGCGCGCGGTCGAGCGAGGCTCGGCCCGGATAGCGCCCCCGCTGATGAGCGTGGTGTCCCGCTGTTCATCGAACTTCACGCACGAGAACAGGTCCCGTCGTGCCCTCCGAGTGGTCCGTTCTGCGTTGCCGCGCCCTTCGCTCCCCCCGAGTCCTGGCCCGATGTCGAGATCATCAACTCTCCGCCAGCTCAGCAGTGCCTGTCCGAACTCGTGTCTTGGATCGGCGAACGTCTTCCCAGCGCGGCCGGTTTCGATGTCGCTTGGGTGATCCGCTGGCTCTCGAGTCCGGAATTCCGCACGCTGGCTGACACTGCCGGCGCCGTGCTGGATCTGTGCGGGATTCTGGATGAACTTGGCCGCGAGAAGGTGGCTGCGCTGTCACCTCGTCAGCTCGGCGCCCAGTGGCTCTCCGCACGCGTCCACGTCGCAGTGGATCGACAAGATCCCGCCGCCTCCCGCATGAAGGAGTCGGGGCTTGACCTGCTCACCGGAATCGTCGCGCGAACGCTGATGGAATCCGATCAGCCGTGGGACACGCCCCGAGACTTCGACACATGGCGCGGTCTCGTCCCTGAAGAATACCAGCGCGAAGCCGACGTGGAGTGGATGGAGTGGAGCCTGGCGAGAACCGCAGGCACGATCAGACCTCGGGATATCCGTCGAGCTGCCCGCGAGCTGCCACCCGGAGCATTCCGAGCGCTTCGGACGCTGACCCAAATCGGTGTATTGTGCCCCACGGCGGAGTACTCGGCTCTGCTTGCCCTGACACCGCGCTGGCTCAGCAACCTCGCTCGTCTCCAGGCCGAACGCACGCTGGCGGAAGGCAGCGCGCTCACCTGGGGAGAGGTGCTACTCAAACCCGGTGTCGAACGACTCCATGATGCGGTAGCCCAACGTCTCAACCGGGAGCCTTCCATGGTCATCGAGTCGGCGCTCGAAGAGGAAGCAACCCATGAACCCGGATATGCCTCCGCGATCGAGACGCTCGTCGTCCACTCGGGCTTGGCGGTGCTGGCAGCACCTGACCACCGTCCCGATGCAGCCCTGGCGCTTCTCGAGGAGCAGCTCGCGCTTCTCGTGGAGCTTCCCGACAGTCCACCAGCGCCGCGAGCCTGGCCAGCGTGGATTGCGGGCACGGACGTCTTCCACGGCCTCTGGCTGCTCGGTGTCTTGGCACTGAGCGAAGACAGCTTTCCCAAGTCACGCCGCGGAACCTACTTCGATGTCTGGCGCGCCCCGAAGCTCCCATCACACTGGCGACATGCCCTGGATCTCATCGCCGGAGCCGTGCGCGCCCACTGTACGGAGCCGTGGGTTCCAGCAGCATTCGGCGCCGTCGATCGATTGCGCCGGGCGGTGGCCAGCGTTGCAGCTGACGGGCTGGGTTGGCACTACCTCGAGCGTCCGGGCCTCTTCGTCGAGGAAGCCCAACATGGCGCGCTGACGTGGCACACGGTGCTCGAGATGGGCACGGACGGCGCTTCGGCTCGCGGCGTGGAGTGGCTGGCGCGAAGTCAGGAGGCACCGTGGTCAGTCGTGGCGGAAGCGACCTGGCATGCCTGGTGCGAGGTTGGGGGACCCAGCATTGAGAATACGCTGCTCGATCCCTCCCTCGAGGTGAGCGCGCCGTTCTGGCCCCACTGTCCGCCGCAAGCGCTCGAGCTTCTCGCGAAGCAGCGCGACGCAATCGCCTTTGAGCGCCTCACCCTCGTGCAGTGGCAACGTATTGCGCGAGATCTGGCACAGGGGCTGCCGAGCGTCCTCGAACGAGCCGCGGCATGGAAGCACCTTCCGTCCGAATTTGTCGATATGCTCTTCCAACGGAGCGATGGGCTGTCGGACGCGGCGTGGCGGGAGCTCTGGCGCCACCACCCGCAACGAGCGCTTGCCGCCGCTCGCAAGATCGCTGGCCCAGAGCCTAACGTTGCTGCCCACATCGCAGTTCTGGCTCCGGCGTCCGCTTCAGCCGCGAGCATCGAAGTCCTGCAGCATACGCGGTTGGTGAACCTCGACCGCTCCGAGAGAGGGCAGGTGCGTGAGTGGCTTCACTGCCGTATTCGTGGTCGGGATCCCGAGTGGCGGCAGGCGCATGCAATACTCTTCGAGCTCGACCAGGCGCTCGCTACCTTGCCGCAGGTGTGACGGTGCCTTCCCCGGGGGTTTCGATCCGCCGTGGATGCTCAGACACAGCCACCGCCACCGAGTTATTGACCCGCAAGTCATTGGTTCTTGACACTGCCCAGATTGGCACTATTGGTTCAGCGTTCTCCGCCTCAGGCTGAGTGCTCACCCGATGGACCCCCAACATCCGCAGGCCGTTCCCAACTGAATCCACCTGCGCACAGCCTCCCCCTAGCCGGAGCCGATACCGGACGCAGCAGCTGGTCGGCTCGATCCTCAGGGTCGCAGCTCGTCAGCCCCGCGCGTCGCACTATCACGCCCGTCCGCCCATTCCCCGTTTTGAGGAGCCGCTCCCGTGAAGCCCCCAGCCCACCTAGCAATCGCAGTCTTGATTTGCGTTGTCGTTGCCCCTGGATGCAAGAACTCCAACGCCTCGACCGGACTGCCGGAGACCGCTGGCTCTCAAGCTCCTGCAATCCCGGTGCCACCGCCAGCGGAAGAGGGTCGCTCGAATGGCAATGCGACTGATTCCGTTCTCCGAGCAACGGGTACCGCCTTCGCCATCAAGGAGGCCGAACTCGGCCCCAAGAGTGGAGGCGTTCTCGCGAGGGTGAACGTCGACGAAGGGGATCGAGTGCGGAAGGGTCAGGTTCTCTTCACCGTCGAAACAGCCCAAGCCTCGCTGATGGTGGAGCAAGCCCGGGCTGCGGTACGGGCCGCAGAGGTGAACAAGGCGCGTGCCCAGCTCGACTTCGACCGGACGAAGCCCCTCCATGAAAAAGGCGCGGTGCCGCCCGCCACCTTCGACCAGGTGAGGCTCGGCCTCGACCAGGCGACGGTTGCGGTGCTTCAGGCAAACGTGGCGCTCTCGACGGCAAAGAAAACGCTTGCCGACACGGCTGTCACCTCGCCACTTCGTGGCGTCGTCACGAAGCGTTTCAAGGACCCCGGCGAAACCGTGACGATGACCCCAGCTACGACGGTGCTGGTAGTCCAGGATCTCTCCAAGATCGAGATCCGGGTGAACCTCCCCGAGAGCGCGATGGGGCGCATTCACGCCGGAGATCCGATGAACGTGAACTTCCGCGCCCTGGGTGAGGTCGTCGATATCCCAATCACGCGCATCAATCCCAGTGTCGATTCCCGGGCACGAACCATCGAGGTCATTGCCGTCGTCAACAACTCTGACGGCAAGTACAAGTCCGGAATGCTGGTCGAGTGCACGTTCCCGAAGAAGGAAGCAGCGGGGGAGCCCGCAACACCCGCGACGTCTCCCGGAAAACCGACGCCCAGCGCAGCGTCCGCCTCGAGCCTCATCGAGCGCTCTTCGACGGCTGCTCGGCGAGCCAACAGGACCGTGAAAACCCCATGAATCTCGCAGACGTCTCGCTTCGTCGACCCGTCTTCGCGATGATGATGATCCTCGCGTTGATGGTATTCGGCCTACTCGGGTACTCGAAGGTAGGGGTCGATCTCTTCCCCAGCATCGATTTCCCGTACGTCGCCATTACCGTAGTCGACCCAGGAACCGACCCCGCAACGATGGAGCGGGAGGTGGCAGAACCCATCGAGGAGGCGGTCAATACCCTCGGAGGCATTCGCACACTACGCTCCACCAACAAGGAGGGCGTGACCTTCGTCATCCTCGAGTTCGAGCTGGAGGTCCCGGTCGACCGCGCCGTCCAAGACGTCCGCGACCGCATTGCGAGCATTCAGGATGATCTGCCGGAAAGCGCGGACCCGCCCCTGGTCCAGAAATTCGACGTCGGCGCGCAACCCATCATGACTCTCTCGCTCGCGGGTGAGCTTCCCCCGCGGGAGCTCACCCGCATCGCCGACAAGATCGTGAAGGCGCGGATCGAACGCGTCAGCGGGGTGGGCGGCGTGGAGCTCGTCGGGGGCAGGGAGCGGGAAATCCTGGTCCAGATCGATCCGGACCGGCTCAGCGGCCATGGAATTACGGTGAGCGACGTTGGGCAAACGATCGCCGCGCAGAATCTGGAGGTCCCCGCTGGCACCTTCGAATCCGGGTCGAGGGAGCTCACGGTCAAGACCAAGGGACAGGTGACTTCGGCCGAAGAGATCGCAAACCTCCTCATCCCGGGCGCCAGCCCCGGACTTCGAATCCGCGACGTCGCGACAGTGGTCGACGGCATCGAAGAAGCCGAGAGTGCCTCGTTCCTCAACGGTAGTCCGTCGGTCTCCGTCGTCATCACCAAGCAGAGTGGAACGAACACGGTGCGGCTGGCACATGACGTCCGCGCAGCAGTGAAAGAGATCGAGCCACGCCTCTCCAAGCTTGGTGCGACGGTATCGATCCCAACCGACAACTCGGTGTTCATCGAGCGTTCCATCGAGGATGTGCGGTTCGACATCCTCCTTGGCGCTTTGCTTGCGGTCGTCGTGATCTTCTTCTTCCTGGTGAACATCCGAGCAACGTTCATCAGCGCCATCGCAATCCCGACCAGCCTTGTCGCGACGGTTGCCTTCATCCAGTACATGGGGTTCACGTTCAACAACATGACGACGCTGGCGCTCTCCCTCGCCATCGGCATCCTCGTCGATGATGCCATCGTCGTGATGGAGAACATCCACCGCCACATGGAAATGGGGAAAGGCGCGCTCCGGGCAGCTTCGGATGCAACCAGCGAGATCTTCCTCGCCGTGCTGGCGATGACGAGCACGATTCTGGCCGTCTTCGTCCCGGTCGCGTTGATGAAGGGAATCATCGGACGGTTCTTCCTGCAGTTCGGCATGACCGTTGCTTTCGCCGTCGCGGTGTCGATGCTGGTGTCCTTCACCCTCACACCGGTGATGTCTTCGAAACTGCTGGTGGCCGCCCACGGCACCTCGGCATTGTCCCGTGGGGTGGATGCGCTCATGTCGAGCCTCGAGCGAGTCTATGGTGTGATCATCGGCGCTGCGCTGCGTCACAAGCTCACCACGCTCGCCATCACGCTCGCCTCGCTGGTCGGCGCGGGGTTCCTGGCGAAGAACATCCCGGGCGAGTTCATGACAGCTCAGGACCGGGCGCAGTTCTCTGTCAAGGTGGAACTGCCCACTGGAACGAGGCTCGAGGACACGGTTCGAGCTACCGAGGCGGTCGCTGCCGATCTGCGCGGAACCGTGAAGGACATCGTCAGCACACTGACTACCGTCGGCGGTGGCACCCAGGGCGAGAAGACCAAGGGGGAGATTCGCGTCAGCCTGGTATCCTCGAAGAAGCGCACCTACACCCAGGCGGCCCTGATGGCATGGGCGCGTGAGCGCTACCGAAACGTCAAGGGTGCCGTCATCTCCGTCGCTGAGCTTGGCATGTTCGAGGGTGGTGGTCGCACCGAGCCCATTCAGTTTGCGATCCGAGGCGATGACCTCGACGACATGGTGAAAGCGGCCGACGCACTGGTTGCTCGCCTCAAGGAAGAACGCGGGTTCGTTGACGTGGAGCACTCCTTCCGTGGCGGCAAGCCAGAGGTAGCCATCCGAATCGACCGCGAACGGGCAGCCTCTTTCGGCGTGCCGGTGGCGACCGTGGCTACAGCCATCCGCGCCTTCATGGCGGGGGACGCGGTCAGCGAGCTCAAAGACGGCGCCGATGCCTACGACATCACCGTTCGCTTGCCCCCAGATCAGCGCGACCGAATCGAGTCCCTATCAAGCCTGCAGGTGCGATCGGCAACGGGCCAACTCGTGGACCTCTCGAACGTCGTGGAGACGAGCCGCGAGTCGGGCCCTAGCATGATCGAAAGGCAAAACCGGCAGCGCCAGATCATGATCTACGCCAACCTGGAAGGGCTAGCGCTTGGCGAGGCCAAGACTCGAGTGGATGCCATTGCCAGAGAGGTCGTGCCGACACAGTTCGATACGAGCCACGAGGGCATGGCGAAAATCATGGGTGAGTCGTTCGGCTACCTGCTCGAAGCAATAGTCCTCGCGGTGCTTCTCGTCTACATGATCCTGGCGGCGCAGTTCAACAGCCTGGTGCAACCGCTGACCATCATGGTGTCGCTGCCGCTGTCCCTCATCGGCGCCTTCGGTGGCCTCTATCTGGGAGGCATGACCATTAACATTCTCTCCATGGTCGGTGTCGTGATGCTGATGGGCATTGTGACCAAGAACGCAATCTTGCTGGTGGACTTCGCCAACCAAGAGCTCGCCCGCGGGACCTCGGTCACGGAGGCACTGATCAAGGCAGGCCGGCTCCGGCTTCGTCCAATCCTCATGACGAGCATCGCCATGATCTTTGGCATGGTTCCGGTCGCGCTTGCCCTGAGTGAGGGCGGCGAGATGCGGGCTCCCATGGGGGTCTGCGTCATTGGGGGCCTGATCACGTCCACTGTACTCACATTGGTTATCGTACCCGTCGTCTACTTCTATGTTGATCGCGTGGTACACAGCGGTATCGTCCGCTGGCTGGACAAAGCAATCTTCACGCAGCATGAGGCTCAACCAGCCGAAGGAACGCCCGTTAGGAGCGAAGCAGAATGAGAATCCGAACCGCTTGGGTCACCTGGTCCGTCTTCGTCTGCCTCACCCCAATGGCGCTCGCGCAGCAAGCCCAACCGGGCCCGCCTGCACCAGCGCGAGCCCCGGCCGAAGCTCGGGGCACGGCGCCTGATCCGGCTCGGGAGCCCGCTCGTCCTGCGCCTGAAGCCGCGCCCCCGACAGGGCCGGCTCCCGGCGTCGCGGCGCCGGGCCGACCAGGAGCCCCTACCGCCCCAAGAGCACCGGCCCCCCCCGTCACAGGCGGCGGCGCGACCGCACCAGCAGCGGCGCCAGCGCAACCCCAGCCGGCCGCTGCGGGGCAGCCCACGCCGGCGGCCCCAGGCGGTGCCACCGGAACTCAGTCGGTCGATACCGCGGCTGCGCCCTCGGTTGATCTCCGAGAGGCGCGAACCTTTACTGATCCGATCACGGAAGCGCTGGCACCTGCGGTGGGCGGCCTCACCGCCAATCAGGTCGCAAAGCGGTCCATCGCTACGAGCGACACCATTGCCGCAAAACACGCCGAAATCGAGGCTGCGGCCGCAAAGGTCGATCAGGCGATCGCCCAGTTCTTCCCACAGTTGACGCTCAGCGCCACATACACCCGGCTCTCGGACATCCAGAACCAGCTTGGGACTGGCGGGCTAGTCGGTGCCCAAAACATGGGCGGCATCGGCATGCAGTGCCAGGACCCGGCTGATCTCAACACTTGTTACGCGGTCGACTCGCAGGGGCAGCCGATCGGCGCGATGTCACTGAGCTTCCCGACCATTCTCAACAATTACTCCCTCAAGGCCTCGCTGGCCGTACCAGTGAGCGACTACCTACTTCGGCTTTCCGACAGTATCGCTGCGACGAAACGCAGCGAGGAGGCCGCTCGCCTCGACGAGCTCGCCGAACGCAGGAAGGTGGAAGCAGATTCGAGACTCGCGTTCTACAACTGGACGAGGGGGTTGGGTCAGGTCGCTGTCGCCGGAAAGTCTCTGGAGCGCATTCAGGCTCGCCTCGCCGACGCTCGCATTGCCTTCGAGCTGGGCGCGGCCACCAAAGCCGATGTGCTTCGCTTGGAAGCGCTGGTGGCGAGCACGGAGTCGTCGATTGTGCAGGCGGAAGCATTCCGGGACCTGGTCGCGGCGCAGCTTGCTACCTTCATGGATGACGAGCGCGCCGACTACACCCTTGGGGAACCCGTCATGACCGCGCTGCCGCCTCCGGCTGGCTCCGGGGATCTGCAGGGTCTGATCGGAGAGGCGCAGGCCAATCGCCTCGAACTTCGGTCCATTGCGGAATCAGTGAAAGCGCTCGAGCACAGCACGACAGTCATGGAACGTGGCCGGTTGCCTCGCTTGGATGCTTTTGGTGAGTACAACTACGCCAACCCCAATTCCCGCAAGTTCCCCTCGAGCGAGGAGTGGACGGGCACCTGGGCGGTGGGCGCATCGCTGACCTGGCGGGTGAATGATACGTTCAACAACGCTGCGATCGCCAAAGAGCTCGTGGCAAAGCAGAAATCCGCGATGGCCCAGATGCAGGCGGTGCGGGAGGGGATCCGGCTGGAGGTCACCAGCGCGTACCTCGATGATCGCAAAGCCCGAGCGGCTCTCGAGGCTGCCCAGAGAGGAGCCGTGTCGGCTCGGGCCGCGTACGAAGTAGCCACCGAGCTCTACCGGGTGGGGCGCGCCACGACTGCCGAGCTCATCGACGCAGAAGCCGAGCTCGTGGGGGCCATGCTCGGCCTGGTCAACGCCTACATCGACATGCGCGTCGCTCGCACCAAGCTGGCGTTCGCCACTGGGCGAAACCTCGAAGCAGTCAACTGACAACGCTACACCCCGGGATCTGGGCGATAACGCCCCTCGGCCCCGCATACTGGTGTGGCAAGGACGCCGTTCGGACGCACGTACCCGCGGCCGAGGACTGCGGCCGGCCTGCGTATTCGAATCTCGGAGGCGCCGACGCGACGTCACCCTATGGCACCTTGACCAGTCGCGCCCGACGGTCCACAGTGCTGCCGCACAAACGGCCCCCGTAGCTCAGTAGGATAGAGCAGACGCTTCCTAAGCGTAAGGTCGCAAGTTCGATTCTTGCCGGGGGCGCAGACCTGGCTCTCGAGCGAGTCGGAGATCGCGACGATGAGACGGTCTTGGGGTTCTCCGCGTCCCTCCGAGTCGCGGGAAGCGACCAGGCCAAGCGGATCACCTCCTCGACCGTCAGAAGCCGAAGTCCCGAACCCTGGTTCTGGGAGTGGAGGGGCGACGAGCGGCGCGTTTTGGGGCTCGTCCGGGCGGTTTTGCATTGGTTGCCGCCGTGGACGAAGCGGTCTCAGACGGCGCGACGGTGTCTGCGAGGCGCTTAGAGTCGGATGGGTCTCGGGTCTCGACTCTAACCGCCGTCTGCGCCGAGTCTGGTCCCACAACCTCGGGTGACGCTAGCTTCCTTGTCTCGCGGGAGGCGCCTTGAATCTGAGCGGATGCACTGCGGTCCAGCGACTCCCCGCTCTGGGGCTCACGGGAAGACGCCGCCATCGTCAGGGCAACCCCAAGCGCCCCAGCAACGCCAACCGTAGCCAGAAAGGCGTAGGGATGCGCAAGCACTCCTTTTCGCGCATGATCGCGCACCGTCTCAACGCGACGACGCAGACGCGTCAGCCGCGACTTCGGCCGCCCCGCACCGTACTCCAATGCTGGCTCGGCGGGTTCGGGCGGACTGGTCGTTACGGGTGCCCATTGGAGCCCGGACACTGTCCCGTCCAGCCAGAGGGCGCGCACGGAGTTGCCGGAAACATCCTCGGTGATCCCATGCTCGTAGAGCCAGAGCGCCAACGATTCGCCAAGCTCGGTCATAGAGCCCCAGCGTTCGTCCAGACTCTTCTCGAGCCCTCTCGAAATGACTTGCCAGAGCGCTTCGTCTCCTCCGCCCAGCTCGTGGGTCGGCACCGGGTCATCGAGAAGGATCGACTGCATGAGAGCGTTATAGTTGTCCTTCTGAAACGGAAGCACACCTGTGATCATCTCATACAGCATGACGCACATCGACCAAACATCAGTGCGCTCGTCGACATCGAGCTCACCACGGGCCTGCTCGGGCGACATGAATTCGGGGCTACCCAGCACAGCGCCCGCCCGCGTCAGGCGACCAGCCTTCGGGTGGTGCGCTATCTTGGCGATGCCGAAATCGAGCAGCTTCGGCTGCACCCGGCCAAAAGGATCAGCAGCAAGAAAGACGTTCTCGGGCTTCAAGTCGCGGTGAATCACACCCTTCTCATGCGCACATCGGAGACCGTCAGCCAACGGCAGCAGGATCTGAACCGCACGGATGGCAGGGATCCGAACCTCGCGTGCCAGCACGGAATCGAGCGTCTCGCCTTGGGCCAGCTCCATGACGAGAAACGGATCGCCTTGGCTGGTCCAACCGAAGTCGAAGACCCGCACCAACGCCGGGTGAGCGACCTTGGCTGCTGCGTGAGCCTCTCGCGCCATCCGCGAGGCCACTCCACCCCCGGCAACGCTAGCCCGAATGAGCTTGAGAGCGACGTCGATGTCAAGAACCAGGGAGTGCGCGACCCACACAACGCCCATGCCGCCTTCACCGAGCTTCCGCTCCAGCCGGTAGCGATCTGCCACGATCTCTCCGGCAAGGTAGACGCGCTCCCCTGAGCCGCTCGAGGTCTCGGGCGCCGGGGCATCCGGAACCTCGCCGTCCCCGAACTGGGTGACCTGCTCGTCGACGGCACTCTGCAACCCTTGCTTCGTCATGGCAGCCGTCCACTCCAGCCCCGACGGCCCGCGTCAGTGCTGGGGTTGCGGCACATGCCGAGACGGGATTGCGACCGGACAGTCATTGCGCCTGGTAGGGCAAACGGCACACCGACATCGTTACTTGCTGGGTCCCCGCAAAAAACGCGAGCAGGACCCACGTGGATCGCATAGCAGGGCACACGGCACACATCCTGGACGATTTGCACGTCCACGCACAGTCAGCCGGGCCCATGCTCGCTTCCCGCCGGTCGGACCATGTCCGACTGAGGGTGGATCTCCGCCGGAACTGGGGCGAGAGGACGACGCGGGCGGTCGCTGTCGAAGGTCGCCGCAATCGCGGTGTGTCACTCGTTTCGGCATCCCCCGATCGGGTCGAACGAACGGCGGATGCATACCCGACCCCATGCTGCCGCGGCCCAAGCGGGGCTCTGGGCGGGCATTAGGCATCACCGCTATCTACCGTCTCCAACGGAAAGCGATCCCGTTCTTAGGCCGACCGAACCGAACCGCAAGTCAGATACCTTCAGCAAGGCTGGCGGACCAAGAATGGAGATTCCCCAACCGTGAGGGAACCTCCTTGGGCGTATCTCGAGCGACGGTACAACCAGGCCGTGCGCTGCCCCCTGCCAAGTGCGGTGACTCGCTCGGTCGAATCGATGCAAAGCTGCTAGCCGGACAGAGTCTGTGTGGGGCCACGGCCACCGTTCATGCCTCACCTGCACGGCCGGCAGAGACAGACCGTGCACGACAGGCGCTCCTCGCCCTTGAGGCGTCGCCGAGCTGGGGGGTGGGGCTGAAGGGACGCGCGGAGGAGAGCAGAGTCCCCCCCCAACGCTGGTCAGGAGCAGAGCCGCGACAGGGAACTAGAACTCGGAGTTGGCCGAGATGAATGCCGTCACCTCGCTCGTTATCCGCCGATCTCGACACTTGCTGTTGGCGGGACCGCGCGAGTGAACGGCGGTCACCCGCCAATCCTCGCCGACATACTGTCGGAGACCGCGACCGCTGTCCCCGTCACTGCAATCTGCGCCGTGATCGACTGAGTAGGCGCCGGTAACAATTGTCGAAGAGCTCGTCCACATGCCGCGAATCTGTGGATAAGGTTTGAGCGTCGGAACCCCGTATGCGTAAGCCGCATTCCCTTCGATTTCCTCGTCGGAGTACGCTCCCCATCCCAGCCACCCCACGTCGCTACCGGGCGCAGGCTGGCAGGTGTTGCGGAAGTCGATGACAGCATAGTCATACTGGAAATTGCCGCCACTCCCAATCCACGCCGTTGGTATGTAGACGAGATAGCATCCGTAGGCTCCAGGGTAGAGAACCGGAAAGATCGGGCTGTCCTGCGCATCTGGTCCTGCGCCCCACATGGCCAGATCGAGCCAGTCGACACCGTCGTGGAAACAATGCGCCACGGAGATTGCCGTCGAGGGGCCAATCAGCTGCATCGTGCACTCCCCGTGGACGCCTGACGTCCACGAATACGTGTCATCGTCAGGAATCGCCATCGCGAGCACGGTCTTATACGGCCAAACCGTATTGTTGCGCACGACGCTGCGTCCGTCTGCGCCACAGCAGTAGGACTTCGGCGACGCACCGACGCCTATGGCGTCCCCTTCGGGGCTATAGGACTCGCCGCCGAGCACCTCTTCGGCTTTCACCAGCGAGGCAGCCTCGTAGTCGGGGGTATCGAGACGGTACTCCCGTCCTCCCACGAACGTCACCGGCCTTAGCGCCTCAGCCAGCTCGTCGAGATCCATCGCATCGACGGGCTTTGGCACGATCGACGTGCGAACGCTTCGGCTCCCCACGGCACGAGCCACTCCGCCTGAGGGCGCCAGAACGAAACGGCGGCCATCGCCGGTGGTGAGTTCCGTGGAAGACTCCAGCGGGCGCTGTGTCTGACTCTCGTTCACTGCATCGAGACTGCCACATGATACGATTACGGCAGTCATCGCCAGAAGCACGGTAAGGCTTCGTCTCATTGCTAGATCCTCCATTGGTGGATACGGTCGAGTTCGGATCGCCCAGAGCGACCGCAGACGTCGAAGGCAGCGGACAGAAGGATTCGCGGCCATAGGGACCACGGCCCGCTCTCCACTACCAACTACATACCTTGATGAAACGAGGAGACACGCGCCAACCCAATCGCCGTATGACTCACATTCTTGGGAGGTTCGAGCCCCGCCAGGGCTGAGGCACCCATGCACTTCGTCGGACGGGCTCCGCCTACTTCTCGTCGCGTGAGCTCGGCGCCGTGCGACGTCGGGCAGGGTGTCGCCGAGTTTTCACATCTGAAATTGAGGTGGGTGCATCGACGGGCATCGTGCCCCCTAGCTCGACGAGGCTCATGGTGATCAGCGCCACGCGCTGTTCGGGCGTGGAGCGGGACACAACCTCGCGTATCTCGCGGAAGTAGCTGCGGTGGATTGCCGCGATCTTGGCCAAGTCCTCAGACGACACGGACACGAGGTTGTAGGAGAAGATCCCCTCTGAGCCCCTGCGCAGCCTCTCGACGGCCTCCCCGGCCCAGTACTCCCGAAGCCTCTTGGCATCCTCAGGCCGCTTCCCAGTGTCGACACTAGCCAATGTGGTTGGCTGCCAACGTTCGTCCAGGAACTGAATCTGTCCAGCTCGCTCCAGGTGCCGGAGACCGTCCTGCTCCTGCGCCAGTGAAATCCCGACCCTTCGAGCGATCCATCCGGGAACATGACTACTCAGTTGCCTATAGCTTTCGAGCTCGATCGCCCTGAGGACAGCCTGCGACCACGGAGCTTCATAGGCCGCGCGGCGCGCGGACTCGAGACTCACCCAGGACTCCCGGGCGGATGGCAGTGAGGCTGGATCGGAGAAACAGGCCATGAAGTCGAGGGAGCGCAGGGTCAACCCCTCCACGAGAAGGAGGAGCTCGGGCAGCCGCGGCTCCGCCTTCCCCTGGAACCACCGACTCACCGTGAATCTCCCGCGCCCAATCCGAGCGGCAACATCCGCCACCAAACGCTGACCGCGCAGGTCGGACAGCAGAGCGGCCACGTCCTCAGGGCGGGTCAGATCGGCACTGCGAAGCCATTCCTTGTCGCGCCCGTAAAAAGAGACGAGCCGCGTCTCTGGAGCTCCGACCGTGCGCTTGACAACCTCGAAGAACCGAGCCGCGGTGGGAAAAGCCCGCCCTGTCTCCCACGAGTAGCAGACGTTGCTCGAGTAGCCGAGGCGGCGACTCAGCGCGGTTTGTGACCGTTTTCCACGAAGAGCTCTGAGGAGTTGGGAGGCAAGCCGGTCGAAGTCCACTATGGATGTTTAGCACCTTGCCGAGCCATCTGAGCGACTAAAAGTGCTCTTCATCACTAGACGGAAGCCGTCTCGGTTGGGATAGTGCATCGCTAGGAACGTGAACCCGACTAAGTCACCCAGCAGACGTCCGAGTGTGACCGTTCTCGTGCTCGTCGAGGCAGGAGCTACGATCTTGCTCGGATGCAGCGCGCCGCAAGCCGGTGGCCAGACCGGTGACGAGAACGACGGAGGCGAGTGCTCGGAAATCAGAAGCATCTCCGTGTCTCGGGACACTGCGGGCCCGGGAGGGTTCTCTGCTGCCGAAAGCTCAATGCAGCTTGATTCTGACTATGAGACCTCCGTCGAGTTCTCCTCGGGAATGTGGTCGAACGATTACGGGGCAGAACTCGGTGCGTCCCTTGCGGCAAGAGTCTCGGTGGAGGCCGCCCCCGACAGCTGGCGCGTGGTGGACTACGCTAGACCGAATTCCGACGAGACCGGGATGGAGTGCCCCTCCAGGCTCAACGGGACCGTTCAGATTGCCGTGTTCGTCGAGGAACAGATTCTGCTGGGCCCGATCGACACCGAACTCACGTTAGATTCCGCCTCCAACTCGTGGTTCGCTGTCACCCTGAAACTTGAAACGCTCGCTGAGACCGCACGGCGCGCACTTCGGACCTTGGATGATGACGATCGCCTGACTCTCGTGGGGGGCGTCACCGCTCTCGGGTCGTGGGGGCGGCTCTCCCTCGTCGACGGCGCAGGTGTCGCTCCGAACGCGTTGCTGCTCGGCTGGCCCCGGAAAGCCATCTGCGGAAACGGGGGCGTTCCGGTTCGCGCAACAGACGCTGAGCGGTATCTGGCCCTTCCGAGCCCCCTCACGGTCACGGCCGAAACGGCAGGCGGAGATGCGATCAAGCAGGAGTGGCGGATCGCGACGGATGCCGAGTCCGCCTGTTTCGCCCCGGCCCGGTCGGAAACGGAAGTGGACGCATTGGTAGTGGACGGCCTCCTCGAAATCCGCGACGTCGAAACCGACGCCGAAACGACCCTACCTGCACTGCTGCGAGTCCCAACGGCGGACAAAGCCCAGCCGAGCTTCGAGCTCACGGCAGTGGGCCCCTGCGCATCGATTGGCTCGCCACATCCCGAGAGTTTCGCGAAATCCTGCGGGGATTGGTTCGTCGATCCTTCTGGCTACGAAGGCGCACACCTGGAGCTCGGTGCACGCGTCTCCACCGAAGAGCGCCTTGATGGTCAAGTCAGGATCTTCGGAGATACGCCCGCAGACTGCGTCGACACCGAACCGTCAAAGCCAGACGACGAAACGCAGACTTCCTTCGGCTCCTGTACCGGAACCGAGTCGGAGCTGCTCGGCAGTCTGACCCTCGCCGGAATGCTCTCCGAATAGGCACTACGCCTGTTCGGCCCCATCACCCTGTTCTCACCCCGGAGGCGCTCTTGCACATCAGCATTGCCATGGAGTCTGTCTCGGCGTCGCCCGCCTCATTCACGACGCCCACAGTTCAAGCTCAGAATCCGGACATTGGGGCACTGATTGCCGAGCTTGAACGACTGAAGGAACGTCGCACCATTCAGCTCGCCTATGAGATGGGCCGTCTGGTGGCACAGCGACTCTACGGTGCTGATCCATCGGCATTTCGCGAACGAGGACAGAACTGCCCGGTCTACCGGCAACTCGTCACGGATCCGAGGCTAACGGTCAGTCCAGTCACGATCTGGCGGTCCCTCGGAGTGTACGAGTTGTGTCGCCGAATGCCCGAGCTACTCCAGTGCGAGCGCCTCCGCCTCGGTCATCTGTACGCCGTCCTGGGGCTCACATTTGCAGCGCAGGAGCGCTTGCTCACGCTCGCGACAAAGGGCGGGTTGTCGGTGAGCGATCTGTCTCAGCGCGCCAGCGGAACCCCCAAGCGGTCCGCTGCTGGACGCCCCCGGCAGACGGCCCTCGACAGAGCGGTGTCGCCGCTGAGATCCTTCGTTGAACTCGCGAAAGCCGTACCTTTCGTCGCGCCGATTCGCGCGTCCAAGCGAACCGAAACGCTCGAGCTCCTACGGGAAACACGAAACCTCTGCGAGTCGCTCTCGACTGCGCTGGGTGAGACCCCGTCGACCTTGAGCGGCCCAACCTGTTCCCACTCGACAGTGACCGGCGCGGGTCACCTGCAGACCGGAAGCGAGCAGCCAAATCTGAGCCCCGGTTGACCGGGTCGAGATTGGTTCGGCCCGATCGATCTCCGTGGCCGTCGGTCACCCCCGCATATCACGCACAGACTTGTGGAACGGACGGCGTCCGCGACTGATGAGAGTCAGCCAGAGGTGCAGCCACCTCCACCACAGACTTCGCGACACGAGGAACCGTCAACGCACTTGGTTGCGCACCCTCCCCCCGGGCAGTTCACATTGCACTTCGATCCATCCTGGCAGGTCGTGTCGCACTTCCCTCCGCCACAGACAACCTTGCACTTGGCCCCAGGGGCGCAGTCCGTTTCGCACTTGCCTCCCGGACAATGGACCGTGCAGTTGGACCCCCGCTCGCAGAACGCTTGGCAGTCGGCCTTCCCGCATTGCATGTCACAGCGCGCGCCGAAGAAGCACCTCATTTCGCAGTGACCACCGGGGCAGTCATACGCGCACGACTGATTCTTCTCGCATCTGTACTTGCAGTCCCCCTTCGGGCAGCTCTCCGTTGCGACGCTCGCTTCGGGTTCGGATCCGGACGCCGAGGTTGGTGCTTCAACCGCATCGGACTCACTCGTTGCGCTCGATTCCCCGCTAGCTGCTGGCGCCTCCTGGGTGCTGGCGCGGTCGGTCCCCTCACCCTCTGGCGTGATGTCACGGGAAGACTGCTCTGCCTCCGCGGTTGATGGATCGCTCGCCGGAGTGCCACTCGACGATCCACAGGCCCAGGCGAACGCTGCCACCACCGCTGGCAATGAGAACCAGAGGATAGGACGAACCGAATTGTGGAAGAGTCCTGCAGGCACGGTGCAACGTTACGCCCCACCCAATTCGGGGTCAACTGCCCTCGGAGGAACGTCGAGTCGGAGGCGGCCACATCGCTCGCCCTGGCGGTCCCCGGTGCTAGAAGCCCCGAATGCTTCGCCTGGTCCAGGTTCTGTCTCTCTTGGCTTTTCTGGGGATCGGATGCTCGAATCAGGAGCAACGCTCCCAAGCGAGCGGCTCGCGACCGGAGGCCCTGGCATCCGCTTCGGCGTCAACCGCTGTGCCAGAGCCGCCCGTCCCAGCCAAGCCCGAACCGAAGCGGCCGTACAATGTCATCACCATTGTGGTGGACGCACTGCGTGCCGACATGCCCTGGGCAGGGTATCCGCGGGACATCGCGCCGCGGCTCGAAGAGTTCGCGAAACGTTCCATCCTCTACTCTCGGGGCTATGCGCTCTCCAGCTACACGGCCAAGTGCGTGGCACCGCTGCTCACGGGCCGGTATCCCAGCCAAATGCCGCGTGACGGACTCTTCTTCACCGTATGGCTAGAGGACAATGTGTTCCTGACCGAACGGCTCCAGGAGCGCGGACACCGCACGCTGGCAGGGAACGGACACGGTTACTTCCTTCCTGCGATGGGTCTGAAGCAGGGGTTCGATGACTATCGCCTGCTTCCGGGGACGTTCCTGGATACCACGGGTGTCCACGACGTCACGAGCGACCGGCTGAACGCGCTGGCCAAGAAGATGCTGACCGATCCCGAGAATGTCAGTCTGCCGGAGGACAAACGGTTCTTCGCGTATTTTCACTTCCTTGATCCTCACTACACGTACATCAAACACCCCGGGCATCCTGACTACGGAAACTCGAGGCGCGACGTGTATGACAATGAAGTTCACTTCACTGACTACTGGGTCGGCGACCTCATTGAATGGATTGAGAAGCAGCCATGGGCAAAAGATACCGTTGTGGTGGTTACGGGTGATCACGGTGAGGGGTTCGGGGAACACAAACACTACCGCCATGCTTACGAGCTCTGGGAATCGCTAGTGCGCGTACCCCTCATCGTCCACACCCCGAACGCAGAACCCCGCACCATTGAGGTAGCGAGGAGTCACATCGATCTCGCCCCCACAATCCTCGATCTCATGGGGCTACCGGTGCCCCAGGACCTGCCTGGCAGGAGCCTGGTCCCCGAGTTGTACGGCGCCTCGGTGGAAGAGCGCGACGTGCTCGTGGACCTGCCGCGATGCGACCTCATGGACCGTCGCCGAGCATTCATCCACGGCGAATACAAGCTCATCAGCTTCGGCGACGACGCCCAGTTCCAACTCTACAACGTCGTGAAGGACTTCAGAGAAGAGAACAATCTGGCACGTTCGCAACCCGATCTCTTCGAAGACATGAAACGCCGCTACCAGGCAATGAGCGACCAAGTCGCAACCGTGCCCGTAGTGGGCTCGGCAAAGCTGAAGGGCGCACCACCGGGACGACGTTGGTAACCCGCTCGGGGCCGCTGAAGAAGCACCGGTTAGCGCCGTCGGCGGCGGCTCGAGAAGCGTGGGGATAACGGCACGCGCGCGGGATACTGGACCGCCTGCTCGACAAACGGTTCACCGACAAGTGAACACAGCTGTCGCGACCGGCAAGCAACTGGAGCACTGACCCACAAGCGGAATCCGGCATTCCTCTGGCGAAGCCGCCCCACACCCGAGATCAGTGCGGCTCCGCGATCCGCAAGAAGCCGGCAAACGGATCAGTGCTCTAGAGGAGCGCGCCAGGCTGGTAGCTCGCCGCCACTGGATACTCACGTCCCAGCGCTTCGGTGCGAGCGACAAATGCCGCGACCTGGGTCTGCGCTGCCCCGACGAACTCCAGCGGCTCCCCGACGAGCTGTTCCAGCTCCCCCAGATCTAGCGGAATCCTCGCATCGCCAGCAAGACGCACCAGAAGGTCGTTCTCGCTGAGCCCTTGCTCACGCATCTCGAGCGCCACGGCGACGGCGTGTTCCTTGATCGCCTCGTGCGCGGCTTCGCGACCGACCCCCTTGCGGACGCAAGCCATCAACACCTTGGTCGTAGCCAAGAAGGGGAGATAGCGCTCCAGCTCGCGCTCCACGACGGCAGGATACGCGCCAAAGTCGTCCAGCACATGCAGGAAGGTCTCCAAGAGTCCATCGATTGCGAAGAATGCGTCCGGCAATGCCACCCGCCGGACAACGGAGCAGCTGACGTCCCCTTCGTTCCATTGGTCGCCGACTAGACCGCTCACCATCGTAAGGTATCCGGCGAGGATGTGAGTGAAACCGTTGATGCGTTCGCAGGAGCGAGCGTTCATCTTGTGGGGCATCGCCGAGGACCCCACCTGGCCAGGCTGGAAGCCCTCGGTCCCCAACTCCTGGCCAGCCATGAGTCTGAGAGTCTTCGCGAAATTGGAGGGGCCGGAAGCAACCTGGACCAACGCAGACACGACGTCCAGATCGAGAGACCGAGGGTACACCTGACCAACGTTCTGAAGGGTCTGCCGAAACCCCAGATGCTCGGCGACAGCGACCTCGAGCTCCGCGAGCTTCGACGCCTCACCGTCAAACAGATCGAGCATGTCCTGCTGAGTGCCGACCGGCCCTTTGATGCCCCGAAGTGGGTACCGTGCGAGCAGCCCGTCAAGCCTTGCCAGCGCCGCCAGAAGCTCCTCGCCAGCATTGGCACAACGCTTGCCGATCGTTGTTGTCTGAGCCGGAACGTTGTGTGTTCGCCCAGCCACGACCAGCGCCGAGAACTCCGCCGCCCGCCTACCCAACCTCGTCAGCGCGGAGATCACCCGTTCGCGAACCAGCTCGATGCCCGCGCGAATCTGCATCTGTTCGACGTTTTCGGTCAGATCACGCGAGGTCATCCCCTTGTGGATGTGCTCATAACCAGCGAGAGCGCAGAATTCCTCGATTCTGGCTTTGACGTCATGACGCGTCACCCGCTCTCGGGCGCCAATGCTCTCGAGCGAGACATGATCGACCACCTGTTCGTACGCTAGAATGGCCTGTTCCGGAATGTCGATTCCGAGGCGCTGCTGCGCGCGCATCACGGCGATCCACAGCCTTCGCTCGAGAACAACCCTGTTCGACGGGGACCACAGGGCTCGCATGGCGCGACTGGCGTAGCGCCCCGCGAGTACGTTGGGGATGGCTTCCTGCATGACGACACGGTTAGCGCCGTCTCCCCCCCTAAGCAACCAGGGTCAGCGTCCGGCCCTGCTACTTCTTGACTCGCAGCTGGCGCCGCGCAGCCACAAGAGCGAAACCAGCGGCTCCGAGCGCCCAGTAAGCGAGCCCGTTACGGGGCGCTGCGGGGTGCACTGAGCAGTCCGCACTGGCCTTGGCCTTGGCCTTGGCCTGTGCCTCACAAGTGCCATCATCGCAGGAGGAACTGCTGCTGGCCTCGAACTCCACGTCGAAGTGCTCCTTGATCGATTCGATGCACGCCTTCAGGTGCCCACCGTGGTCGACCCACTTGCCATCGCAGAAAATCTGGCCGTCGGGCTCTTCGCAGGCCACTTCGCAGTCCCCCTCGCAGTCGACCGCCGCCTTCGACTGGCAGTCGGCCTGACAGCTAAGGTTCGCCTTGGCCTTGCAACTGCCCTCACAACTCGCGTCACACTGGGTCTCGCAATCCGGCAGCTCCACGTCGCACGCCGCGTCGCATTCGCCTTGGCACGTCGCCTCACAGCTTGACTCGCAGCTCGCTTGACACTCTGCCGAGTCCTCGTCGGATGCGCACTCGGCCTCGCAATTACCGCTACAATCGCCGGTGCATTTCGCGTCGCAGTCCACGCTGCAATCGAATTTTCCCTTCTCGCACTCGGTGACGCAGCCGTCGAAGTCACAACTCCCGGTACACTCGGCCTCCGCATCGAGATCGCAGTTCGCTCGGCAATCGACGTAGAGGTTCGCTGAGCATGCGAATTCGGTGCACTTTGCGACGCATCCGCCTTCGAGTTCCAGGGTACATTCCGCTTCTGCGTCAACGTGGATGTTGCCGCAGTCTTCGAGCGAGACCGCCCGCGCGGGAGAGACGAGGACGAAGGGCGCTAGCGCGCTGAGGAATAGGGCATGACGATTGACCATGAGTTTTCTCCTGTGTCGTGCTCGGTGCAGACGCGCCGTGAGCGCCGGGCCGCAGTGCACATTGGGCAAGTTAGACCGGCTCTGGCGGGAAAGCTTCAATTTTGCCCGCCCTTCTTTTGGGGTATCCGCCCTCACGTGCAGCGGAAACGGCCGAGACAGCAGAAAGCTGAACCGGTTACACCAATCGGCCCTTCCCCCATGAACCATTGCCAACGCTTGCCCGGTCGACCGCTCGCAGTTGGCAGACCGGCCTCGCACCTGTCTGCTATCGGCAGGCATCGTTCAATCCGTCAGATGCCTGCTGCACTCAACCAGGACAACCCGACGTCTGGCCTCGGCCTCGTCGACGCTCAGGAAGCTAGCCTCACGGAGCGAGGTCAGTCGACACCATTCGAAGCCCGCTGCAACTCACTCAACGGACGGTAGCGAACTGAAGAGAGCACTGGGATTCCCACTCACAAACCGATCAGCCGACCCTACCAGAAACGCCCACCGAGTCGCGGGGGCGCAATGCCCTACTCCCCAGAGTCACGGCTCACCTAGAGCCCGACTCCTGGTCCACTCGCCGAGCCCGCACGACGGCGGTCGCTGACGGGTGGCGAGCGCGGGGCACGCTCGCCGCGAAGCCGCACCGAGCTCGTGGCTTGACGTCAACGACGACTCACTCCGATGCTGCCGTAATGATTCGATCCCTTCTCATCTCGTCCTTTCTCTTCGCGCTTCCATCTTGCGACGCCGCGGGGCGACTATTTGGCCAGGAGCCGGAAGGGCGACAGCCTCCCAAGGCCCAGGCGCTCCTTCCCGCGTCGCGGAACGCGGGAGTGGTCCCCAAAGGCAAGCGACAAGAGGCACTCCCTCTCGAAGTGGGACAGTGGACGAGGCATGTCATCCATCATCGGGGAGGCAAGACGACGGAATACTTTCGCCAGATTGTGGAGAAAGAGCCCGGGGGCTTCCGACTCGAGATCGTGAACGGTACGCCGAACGCGGGAACGATCACCCAGCTCTTGGTTTCGGTCCCAACCTCCGGTAGGGGGGTTCCCAGTGTGGTCTCTGCCAAGGTGCGGATGCCGAACGGCGTAATCAAGGAGATATCTGGCCCGGCAATGGACGCAACGCGATCCGGCTACCAACATCTGCTCGCCGACGTGGAGCTAGGCACGACGTGGGCGGGCGCCCAGAGCGACGTACGTGTACTGGCCGGGGATTTTACGGGTTGCAGCGAGTCCCCAACACAACTGCAGTTTGCCGGTCTCGAGGGGATGGAGAAGGCCTACTACCATCCTCGCGTCCCCATCGGCGGCCTTGTGAAAGGATTGGCGGCTGACGGACACACGGTGGTCGAGCTCACAGGGTTCGGCACGGACGGAGCGGAATCGGTCATCGAGCGAAAGCTTAAAGCCCGATGAACGACCCCACCGGGCGCGCCGTGCCTGGAATGCCGACGCGGCTCGCCAACGAGTGAGCTACTCGGACCTCGGCACGCCCGAACCGAAGAGCCGCTCGCCATTCCTCGGCGATGGATTGCGCCGGCGCCCCCCGCCGATGCGCCGCCAGCGGCACCTATACGGCGACCTCGCGGCACTCCCAGGGCTCGAGGCTGCCGCGTACCACTGTCCGAGACTTCGCGGGCAGATTTGTGAAGGACAAGCTGACAGCAACCTCAGCAACCGAAAGGTCCTCGCAGAGCGCTGCGACGAGCCCCAACAACTCAAGGCGGTTGGTATCGGCGGCCCCGGCCGCAGCACTGATCACAAGCTCCGCTCCATCCTCACCATTCATGGCCTGAATCAGCGCGCGCGCAATTCGGAACCGGGCAGTCAGAGCCTGCGCGGTCACCTCAGAGTTCCAGGCGAGCACGCCAACCTGGATCCTCCCTTTGGTCGACAGACCACCGATCCGCTGTACTACCCTCGCCGCAAATTCGGATGGTGCTTCGCCGCTCGCCTGGACCTGCACGGCACTCCCACCGTGGTCGGCTATCGAGTCCCCGAGCCAGGACGGCCATGTGGCACCCAGCTCCATCACGACGAAGGTACGGTGGCACGCAAGTCCATCCGCTGCCTCTGCTTGCCTTGATGCTTGCGGACCGTTCCCGGCTCCGGTCATTTCTCTGCCCTCTTCCTTCCCGTGTCCGTCGCGTACGCCAGACACTGAGCCCCAACCCCCAGAGACAGCCCGTCGCGCTCGACCTCTGGAACCACGCCGCCGCGGAGCAAACCTCTCCGCCCTCATCTCGCGAAACGCCACCCGCGAGAAGATCGAATGTCCCCGCTGTTCCCGATTTCGTCAAGTCTCAACCCTCTACCTCGAGACGTTTTCTTTCGAGCGTCGACGCGCCGTCGGAAGCGACCCAGCGCACGTCCACATACCTCGCACGCAGGTCTCGAGGGTCATGCCAACAAGGCCTGGCCCGCGATACTTGGCCCGCGATACTTGGCCCGCGAAGAGCGTGCGGTTCGGC
>CAYRKE010000015.1:0-29856 GCA_964424695.1 uncultured Polyangiaceae bacterium | reverse complement strand
TGGCCCGCGATACTTGGCCCGCGATACTTGGCCCGCGAAGAGCGTGCGGTTCGGCGTGCCACGCTCCTCCGGCGAAGTGCCGCCACGTCCTCACCGTGGGGCGCTGGACACTACGTCGTGCCCTGCATCCCTGCGAAACTTCGATACTCCCTTCCCCCGCCTCGACTTAACTCGGCACGCGGCCGTGCTCGAGCTCCCAGCACTCTTGAGGGCGTCCGCTACGGGATCCGTCGTCGCGAGCCGTTCCGCGACCATTTATGCGGGCAACGGACGCGATTTCCCTTGCGCGGCAAGGCACCGTCCACCTCGACGCGCCTCTCGAACAACCGAGCCCAAGGCTCTCATGACTGGCTCGACCCTTCCGGTGCGTGCACCGCCGTACTTAGCGGTTCCGGGCGTCCGATAGTATCAGCGGCGTCCGCAACCCCACGTCATTCCACGCTCTGGAGGCCTTGCGCGCCGAGCCGCTCATCGCATATCAGCGCCAATGTCCAACCGACGGAAACCGGAGAAGGGTGCTCCTGCATCGGTTGCAATACCCACGGCCAGGGGCATTCCTTCGTTCAGAAGGCTGGGGCGGAGGGGGTCCCAGCATCATCATCGACAGCTCAGAATGCTCGATTTCGCCGCCCGCGGTCCGCTGGTGACAGTTCGGTCGGAAGCGCCAGACGCGCCAGACGCTTTGACGCTCGCGGATTAGCGCCCGTCGTCGAGGGCCAACGACGGAGAGCCACACCGCGTGCTATGCCGCCCTACATGGTACCCGCGTCCCGCGTTCAGGTGCGCACGGCAACTCCAGTAACGTACTCGTTTTCGGCGCGTCGCTGCCCGGAAGGCCGGCGCCCCTTGTTCGCGGACGCCTACCGTCCGCCCCGTTGCGACCGTCGCCGTGACGCGCTTGGCGCAACTCTGAGGCACCCCTCGCAAAGAAAAGAGAAGAGCTGGTTGGTGAGGACCTCTGCGCTCTCTTCCGACAGCCCCAGAGTCACGACCTGAAATAGCAGCTCCTTCAGTGCACCTAGACTGAGGTACGCCAGAACGCGCGGCTCACCATCAGCCACAATTCCCAGGGCCTGACCGTCTCTGTAGCTCTCGGTGAGCACCTGCACGACGCCGTCGTAGAAAATGGCTAGCTTGCGTTCGAGCCCTGGTTCCACCGCCCCCGCGTCGGACAACAGTATCTTCGTCATCGCCCTCTCACCGAGACAGACGCGGATTACCGAACGGATGTTCTCCTGAACCTGTCCAGCAACAGGCCGGGACGGATCGTCGGTCTTGATGCGCTCGATGGCCATCGCGAGCTGATTGGAGAAACGGTCGACGAGCGCCTCCAGCACCGCACGTTTGTCCTCGAAGTAGAGGTAGAACGTTCCCCGCGCAACTCCGGCTTGGGCAACGATGTCGTCGATGGTTGCCTGGGCATAGCCGCGCCTTGCGAAGACCTCCCGAGCTGCCGATAGGATCTGCACTCGACGCTCGGCCTTCGCAATGGGCGCACTGCGTCGCTTCTTTGCCTGATTGGCACTGGTCTTCGGACTCTTGGCGGCTGCCACTGCTCGATCGTGGTAGCGCCGAATGAGGTGAGCCCGCAATGGCATTTGGGTTTGGGCATCATTGCCCCTCAGCGTCCGCCTCAACCCCGATTTGCGCACCGGGCTGCTCCCTTGCCGGAACGCATCGTCGGCCCCTGAACCTGACCCAACCGCAACGGACCGCACCGATCCCTCCTTGCGACGCTTGCCCCGATGCATTCGAGGCCACAGGGGGCGAGGCGTCTCTCAATCTCTCCGCGGCCGCCCCATGCGTCTTCCGTTCCGATCCTTCACGCCCCATGCGGGATGGGGTCACAGACGGGGCGTTCTGCCGGAGCCCGAGGAGCGCCTCTCGTCAGAGAAAGACTGTCCGAGGACTGGGCGTTGAGTATCCTCGCGGGCGACGATCCTCCGCCCCCGTCAGGTCGAGCCAGTCGGAGACTGATTGCGCATCGACACGGTGCGGCTGCCGCGCGCAAAAGCCCCCCTGACATCATACGCCCCCCCTAGCTCCTCGAGGTGCTCGTACAGACATGCCAGATAGACGCCCAGCGCAACGAAGTTGGGATGAAGGCGGGTATGGGTATCGCGGCACCGGACGAACACCTCATGGAAGGCGTGGCGGTACCTGGCAAGACTGAATGCGAGCATTCCACTGTCCCCAGGGCGAAACTGCTCGAAGAATACATCAGAAACGCGCTGCAGCCCCAGCGCGGTAAGCCCCGCCTGGTAGCGCTCCTCGTCATCGGTGTAAAAGCCGGTGTACACCGCCCGCAGACCCGTGAGGAAGTCTGGCTCCCACTCGACGCAAAAGGCGCCCGGATCCCATTTGAGCCCGTGCGCTACTCGGAAGCTCGAGCGCCGTAGATCGAGGAGCGTGCAGCGACCAGCAAAGAGCTGGTGGAAGTAGAGTGCCAGGATCTCGTCACCGTCTTCGCGCCTCGTGAACCGCCCAATCCGACTCTGGCTCAACTCCACCGCTACGCCGGATTCGGCAAGATGCTTGACTCGCTCTTGGCGTATGGCCACCCAGCGCTCTCGCTCCCAGTAACCGGACGCAAGAGCCTTGAGTTGATGCGCCAGCTCTCCCCCTCGCATGACATCGAAGAGAGCCGGCGAGACGAAGTCGCCAAAATCGGACCAGTGTCCGCCGCGAAAGAGGGTCCACCACATGGGCATCAGCATGGCGCCTGCCAGGTGCCGCCGCCACTGCGGAGAGCAGCGGGACCCCCTCGTCATGAGCGTGCACACTGGGCGTAGCGACCACACCCCATCCGCGAACGAAGTTCCCAGGGGGGGATACCCGCTCGCTCTTCCGAAAGGACTCCTACTGCTTCTTGGGCTGAGTGAACTCCGGTGGTAGGTTTGAGCCTTCGCCAAAGAAGTAGTTCTCACACTCGGTCATCCACACGCGCTGTCCCTGTTCGCTCGTTAGGTCGAGCCGGAACTCGTTGATGAGCATCTTCGAGTGCTCGAGCCAGCCGCGCCATGCCTGCTTGGAAACGCAGGAAAAGAGCTTCTGGCCGAGCTCGCCCTTGAACGGGGGCTTGTCCATGCCTTCGGCCTCTCGCCCAAGCTTGACGCAAGTGACTGTTCTTGTCATGGCCTCGGGTATTACGTCCGCCTGCGTTCGAGTCAACGTCATCCTTGATGAACTCGACCGCCGCAGGCGGCCAAAGACCTTGGCCCTCGCGGGCGAACCACCTGCCACTGGAGTGGGCGCTGCAGGTCAGAACCCGACTGTGCCTCGCCGAGTCACGCGACAGGCCCCAACAGCGAACTGGGTCGTACACCTCGCGGGCGCCACCACCCGCGCCACCACGCAACCACCACCTCGACGCCGAGAGTCGCGAAGCGCTCACCCAGAGACCCGCGCTCCCGCGCAACCAGGCACCCCGAAAGGCGAAGCTGCGACATCCGCTTGGCCCCTCCGGTTGCGCCCTCACCTGAGCCACGAAGCTGAAGCTTGGGCGCGCATTGCCTGAGGATATGCGTTCACGGTCCCGGAATACCTACTTCACAAGCCGCCTCGCCCACGAGGCGCACCGAGGATCGGAGCGGAGCGTACGTGGGTACGTGAGCACCGAACCACAGGCGCAACTCCCCAGGTGCCCCCTACTCGGGCTGCTGCCCGAGTGGGACCCCGAGCCTGACGTCCACCGTGTGCGAGGTGGATCGCGCAGCGTGCTGGCAGGAGGGAGGGCGTGAACGGATACGCCCAAGGTGACCAAGTTCGCGAGGATTCGTGGGGAACGTCCGACCCCGCAGCCCGCTATCTCTCAGGCGCCCCCCCGTCGGGGGCGTCCCGTGGATCCGATGTCTGAGTTGTCCGGCCCTGAACGGGAGACGCCGATGTGCCTTTGCGGGGAGGATACGGCTGCTCAACGGCGATAGAAAATGTAGAACCGTCGCGCCAAATCTCCCCCACAATCACCGTCGCACCGGCGGCCCGAGCCGCAATGATCCGCTCGATCACCATCCCGACGTTTGTCGCGGGCGCCCCTGCTACGGAAACGAGCACGTCGCCCTCTCGAAGCCCGATCCCCAAGGCTGCAACGTTGCGCAGAAGGATCCCTGCGGGCCTGGCTCCCTGGGCCGAAACGGGAACCCCCGAGGGTCGAAGTCCAGCATTCGCAATCCGCAGAACCGTCGCGGCTCGAACGAGAAGACCTTGAGCCGTCGCGGATTTGGCGGGCCCCGGGCGCCCCCCCCGCGGCTTCCGAGGCGCTCGCGTCGCGCTCGGTTCGGCGGGAGCGCTTGCCAACATGCTGGACTCGCCCAGCGATTGCCAGCCCCCCCAATCTGCGGCGGGCGACACTGTCTCCGGCGGCCGAAGTGCCTCTGCTCCAGCCGCCATTGCTGCCCCCACTCGAGTGCCCACCGTCGCCGCCACCCATCGTCCACCGAGCGGTACCCCGAGGCACGAGACCCCCAAGACGAGCCAGGTCAGATGGGAGCGACTCACCACCCACACACTCTAGCGTGAATCGTTCCCGCGTGCAGGATGTCCCCGCGCCCGGACCTCGCTCCCGGCCTGTCGCTATCGCTTGGCGTTGGGCTCGCCCAAGTACTTGAACAGCTCCGATCCGGTCGAAAGCGCGATCGACGATTTCTCTCCGAGGGCCTGTTCGTATGCCTCCAGACTTCTGGTGAAGGCATAGAATTCCGGGTCCTTGCCGTATGCCTCTGCATAGATCCGAATCCCCTCCGCGTCCCCTTCGCCGCGCAGGGCCTGAGACTCCTCGTAGGCCTTTGCCAGGATGATCGTCCGCTCCTTGTCGGTGTCTGCCCGAATCTTGGCGGCCTCCTCCTCCCCTTCCGACCGGTACTGCTTCGCCACCCTCTCACGCTCGGCTCGCATGCGGGCGAACACGCTTTCCTGAACCTCACGGGGCAAGTCAGCACGCCTAATGCGTACGTCCACGATCTCGATGCCGAACGACTCCGTCTGCTTGCGCACGCGCTGCGCTACAACCGCCATCAGTGGATCGCGTGCATTGCCGATTATTTTGCCAAAGTCCTGGCTGGCTATCTCGCGCCGAAGCTCGCTGTTCACGATGTCGTCGAGACGAGCCTTGGCGCCAGTCTCGTCCCGCAACGCCTTGTAGAACGCGAGCGGGTCCTTGATGCGCCAACGCGTGATCGGATCGGCTACCAGTCGCTTCTTGTCCAGCGTGAGGTACTCGGCAGCTGGGGCATCGCTCCCGAGAATCCGTGCCTCCATGCGCGAGACTTCCTGGATGAACGGCAGCTTCCACTGGATCCCTGCGTGTCGAAAGCTACGCTTGTACTCGCCAAACTGGGTGACGATGGCCAACTCAGTCTCATTGACGATGAAGAAGCTCTGCCAACCCACGATCGCGATGATCGCAACGTAGATCCAAGCTGATGTCCGACCCATCACTGCGGCCCTCCTGCAACTGGCCCGCCTGCTCCCCCACCCAACTGAAGGAGCGGTAGCGTGTTCTTCCCGAGCTTGTCGTCGACCAGTACCTTCCGCTCGACCTTCCCCAAGAGCCTCTCCATCGTCTCGAGGTAGAGCCGCTTTCGGGTCACCTGCTCGGCCTTGGTGTACTCCTCGAGGATGGACGCGAACTTCTGAGAGTCGCCCTTGGCTCGCAGGACGCGCTGCTCCCGGTAGCCCTCAGCCTCCCTGACTCGTGTCCGAGCCTCTCCTCGGGCTTTGGGAATCACGTCCGCAGCATATCCTCGAGCCTGATTGATGAGCTTCTCCTTCTCTTCACGTGCCCGAACGACGTCGTGAAAAGCGTCCCTTACCGCATCAGGTGCGTCCACCGTCTGCAACTTCACCTCGGTGATTGTCAAGCCGCTCTGATAGTCGTTCATCAGCCGCTGCAGCCAGGATCTCGTTTGTTCCTGAACGGTATCCCTCCCCTTGGTGAAGACGTCATCAATGTTGGTGCGTCCGACCATGCTGCGAAGCGCGACCTCGGCCGTCGCAAGCAAGGTCCCCTCGGGATCCGCAATCCTGAAAAGATACTTGCTCGGATCAGAGACCCGGTACTGGACGATCATCTGCGCTTCAACGATGTTCTCGTCGCCGGTGATCATGCTGGCCTCGTGGGACACCTTCTTGTCGCCCCTGAATCCGACCTCCAGACGACGAATCTGTTGAATGTTTACGATGTCGACCTGCTGCACGAGGGGAATGCGGAAATGCGGCCCAGGACCCGTCTTCGCAGACTCCCGCCCAAACGTTCTCACGACGCCGAGTTCGCCTGGATCCACCTGGTAGAATGAGGCGACGCCCAACCCCACCAGGAGAACCAGCCCCAGTATCGGGCGAAGCTTGCGCACATTGCGCGACATCGTCTGTGAGACCTGGGCCACGACGTCGTTTACGTCTGGCCGCTGTCCGTTGTCGTCGAACTGACTCCGCATGAGCTACTCCTGTAGGGCGTTCCGAGCGAGTACGCTAGCGGTCCCACCGAAGACGGCAACCCCCGGACACGTTTTCCCCTACGTAGCTCCACGGGCGTTCGGCCCGCCGCGCCCCACGGCGCCTCTGCATGAATCGACCAAAGACCACTCTGCAGACTGCGCGCTACTGGCGCACGCGCCAGTTGCCCTGGAAGGTCTTGCCAACCTCGTCGCACGTCGGATCGGTGACGATAAGCTCCGGACGCGCATCGCGACAGTACACGATCGTGTTCTGTCGGAAAGTCCGCCCAAAATGGGTCGCCTCCTCGCGATCGATCCCATGCACGAGCCACGCGGGTTCCCGCCAAACCCCCTCTGGCTCTTCGTCGTAGCCGATCGCCTGCTCGACGCGGTAGCATCCCAGAATCAGCAGATCTCGCATCACCTGGTGCCGCCCGTCATTGACGCGCCGCGGCAGGAGCATCGACCGCGGGTTGTACGCTGTCAGAATCGCGAAGGGTTTCCGCAGCAGTGCCGGCAATACCTCGATATCCTTGACTATCTCGCCATCGAGGGAGACGCGGAAGATTCCGTTATCGCCAGGCAGCTCGTAGACAGTCGAGAAGTAGGATCTCAGCAGGTTCTGGTCCACGGGCGGCCTCTTAGCACAAGCACTCGGAAAGCGTCAGCGTCCCCTGGTTGCTCGGCCCGCGGGGAGGACAAGGCGCCGGCTACCCCAGCTTGACTCGTTGGCCCGCCCTCCCCCCTTGGACCCGATGGCCAGCCGCTACTCCCTGCCGAGTCAGGTGCGGCGCGAAAGGGACTACCCCCACGATGGTTCGGTGCCCCTGCCCCGGCGCGTCGACGACGCGAGTGTCCCCCGAGCACCAAACGATACAGTATCGCCAAGCACATCATGGCCGCTCGCGCCCTGCATCGGGGACCGGCCGCGATCCGCCTGGCAAGGAGGCGGCGGGTGCGGGAGCCCACTCGGGCGGATGCCGTGTGTGTGGCAACTGGACGTTGCGGCTGTGCTCCGGCGCTCACGTGCCCATTTGCGCTCCGCTCCAGCAATCGCAGCGCCTTCCGCGCAAGGCGGCTCCGGGCCGAAGCTTGCTGGGCTCGCTGACGCATGCGGCCCATGAGCTCAGAAGCCCAGATCGAGCACCAGAGCCCGCAACAGTTCCCCGACGCTCCAGGCTTGGGCTGGACATCCGCGTGCCCGATGCGGCGCATCTCCGTCCGCGAGCTGTGGCACATGTCCCAAGACGATGGCGTTGGCCACGCAAGACTCCACAAGCCCAGCCAGCTCCTCGGCAAGAGGAGCGTCGTCGGGAGCGCGTCGGCGCGAAGCCCTCACGAAAGCCGCCAACAGGAAAGGCCACGCCGTTCCCTGATGCGCCGATGCCTCGCGCTGCTCCAGCCCTCCCTCGTGGAACCCTTGGTAGCGCCCGTCAGTCGGAGACAGGCTACGCACCCCACCGGGAGTCACCAGATCGAGACGACAACGGTCTAGTATCGCAGTCGCCTGCCACGGATCGAAGAGGCTCGGTCGCAGCGCGAGGGCAAGAAGCGCGTTCGGGCGAACACTTCGATCCCCCCATGAATGGTCCCCCGACACGACCTCGCTCACGCAGTCGTAAGGAAAGCCCGTCTCTCGACACCAGAACCGCGACTTGAAGGCGGCCTCGCCACAGACCAGCGCACGCGACGCCTGGTCCGCGATCCCCACCTGCCCGGCATTGCGCGCCAGGTCGCGAATGGTCTCAAGGGCGTTGAGCCACAGGGCCTGCCACTCGATCGGAACTCCCTGCCGAGGAACCACCGGTCTGTTCGCAACGGCGGAATCCATCCACGTCAGCCCCAGGCCCTCCGCGCTGTTCGCGACGAGCCAGTCATCCGTCAGCCACACCAACCGCCGCGGACCTCGCAGAATTCTCGCAAAAATCCGACGAACCATTGGATAGCATACCGACGCGACGAATGGATCTCGCAACCCAACCTGATGCACCAGAGCCGTGACGGCTTCCATCATCCACAGGGTGGCGTCAGGTGACGGCTGAGCCCGCTGCCGGCCAACCTTGTCTGCAACCATCGGCAGAAGGCCGCCGCGCATCGAGCGAAACGCCGTCGACAGCACGGACTTGGCCTGGTCGTGCTGCCCGCGCACGAGGAAGAGACCAGGAAGCGCCATCATGGAATCGCGCCAATGCACGTCGAACCACGGAAAACCGGCAACCGTCGCAGGCGACTCACTTGCCGTCGCGCAGTAGCTTGCGGCAGCCACGTGAAGCGTCCGCACACTCGAACGACGGGAAGGCCCAGGGTCGCAACCGAGCAGAAAGTCCCGCGTCTCCCTCTGCAGGTCCGCCGCTGTCTCCGCTGGAGCTTCGCCAACTGATACGGTGAGCCAACCGGACACGCCCGACTCGAGCGCGAGTTCGAAAGTCCCTGGTGTCCACAAGTCCTCTCGAAACGCCGCAGCGCGATCACGGTCGAGCAAGTACTCGAGCTGTCGCCACCAGTCCGGCGATCCGACGAACACACCGCTGTGTCGAAACACGACCGGAGGCAACTCTGGGACTGGCTTGATGGCAACCTCACCAGAGCGCAGCGTTGCAGCCTGCATCATCCCGCCGTGTTCCGCGGTCAGCGAGTGAATTGAACGGAACGGCATGAGAGGTCGCAACGTCACGACAGCCGCCTCTGCCCCCTGCCAGAAGAGTTCGACTACCGCAGTGTTGTGGCGACGTGCCAACGCCAGGCAAACCGTGAGGCGCCCGGCCCCGAGTCTGTAGATCCACGTCGGTAGGGGTGCCTGTTCGAACCGCTCAAGGAGCCGAAACCCAGGCGTGGGGGCCAGATTGGGAAACTGGTGGGTCGCGAGCCGGTACGTCCGACCAGCTGCGACGACCGTGAGCTCCGCGTGACTGAGAATGACGTGGCGACTCTGCGGGGGGTGCAGGGCCGCAACCAGCATCCCGTGGTAGCGGCGTGTGTGCATGAGCGAGAGGGTGCTCATCGCGTACGAGCCGAGCGCGTTGGCATGCAGCCACTCCCGAGCGTCCGGCTCAAGCCTGCCGCGGCACGAGATTCGTGGCCAGGGGCCGTCGACCGAAGGATTCCAGGCCGATTCAGGGGGCTCTACCATTTCGCTCTCAACGCCTCCGACCAAGCGACCCAAAACGCGGAGGCTGCCCGAGAATGCTGCCCTCTCCAGCCTTCGCCACGACGTCGCTCAGCAACTGGACACGCAGCCCGTTGAATCCTCGCAATCGGACGAATCCACTTTCGAGCTCTCACCTCCCAGCGAAGCTAGGCGACCTGCGCTCGTTCGTCCACGATTTTCGGGCAGCGAGTGACCCACGACGCGCGCAGTCAGTGTCCCGTGATGCAGGTGTACTCCGATATCTTCCCCCACCCGCACCTGGCTCGCCTCCATCAGGACGTGTCCGCATGGATCCGAGACGATCGCGTAGCCACGAGCCAGAACCGCCAGAGGGCTCATGCTCTCGAGCTGCCCTGCGCGCTCCGCAAGCTGCCCCCGGGCTGACTCCATGCGAAGAAGGATCGCCGAGCGCAGCCGCTCCTCGGCGGGCCCGAGCTTACCCCGTGCACCGGCCAACACGATCCTTGGATTGAGACGCTCCAGCCGGCTCACGAGGACTTGGTGGTGCGCTTGGCGACGTGCAGTCAAACGTTTCACGTTGCGCTCGAGGCCACTTGCGAGATCGTCGAGAAGCATGTGGCGCTCCGCCAGCACGAATCGAGGATCCGTGAGTCGAGACCGGAGCATCGCCAGTGTTGCCCCGTCGTCCCGAAGCCGTACCCGGGACGCCGCCACGAGGCGTGCTTGCATCGTCACCAGGCGCTCCCCCCGTTCGGCCATATCGGGGAAGACTAGCTCGGCGGCCTGCGACGGAGTCGCAGCCCGGACATCCGCAACGTGATCGGCCAGGGTGACATCGATATCGTGGCCTACCGCCGAAACGACGGGCACCGCAACCCGAGCGATTCGGCGCACCAGCCGCTCGTCGTTGAAAGCATTCAAATCCTCGGAGGCCCCACCGCCGCGACCGACGATCATCACACAAAGTCCCGAATACCGCTCAAGAAGGTCGATGGCGGCGATGATGCTCTCCACGGCGCCCTCCCCCTGCACGAGTGCGGGGCTCAGCACGATTCGACCCCTGCCCCGCCGAAACGCGACGGCGCAGATGTCCTGGAACGCCGCGCCTTGAGCGCTGGTGACGACGCCGACAACCGCCGGATCTGCCGGAAGGGGCCGTTTCCGATTGGGGTCGAACAGACCTTCGGCGGCCAGCTTCAGCTTCAGCCGTTCGAGTGCCTCGAGAAGCGCCCCCCGACCGGCGACTCGGGCACGCTCCGCAACGAACTGGAGCCGCCCTCGAGGCGCCCAGAATGAGGCCTTGCCAGCAAGTTGCAGGCGCGCTCCATCTTCAAGGACCGATCGCGCACGAGCGGCTGCGATTCGATACATGACGCAATCAACAGCGGCATCCTCCCGTTCGTCACGCAGCGTGAAGTAGACGTGGCCACTAGCCGCACGACGTAGGCCAGTGACCTCCCCCTCGACCCACTCGGCATTGACCACTCGCTCGGCCGCGAATCGCAGACGACGCCCAAGTTCGGCCACTGTGATGATGGCCTCACCGCCAGAACTGGACTGGTCCGTCATAGTCACCATCCGCTGCGGGGCACCCGACACCTCAGCGCCCCTGGCTGAGCCGTCGATACTCTTCCGCGAACTCCCAGTCGGCAACGAGACGCTTTTTTAGGAGAATCGAAAGCAGCGCCGCGGCAACGTGCTCCCACCTGGGCGGGCCTCCGAAGACCTCTGATGCATCGGCGCCCTGGCCCGTCGCCAGAAGGGCTTGAATCAGATCGCGAGCGGTAAGATGGCCGTTGACGAGAGGCACCCCGGATTCGTCTACCGGCGACCGCGCGGGAAGCACGATTTCGGTACCATCGAGAAGGGTGAGAACAACGCCTTTGGTGGGTGCCCCGCGACGCGGTGGGGGTAGGTCGGACGCACGCGGCGACACCGACACTGCTCCCCTCGCTGTTTCCGACGCAGCTTCGGTTCGCTCTGCGGGCACCCCGACGGGAGCAACGGACTTGTCGGCAGCCTCCGCACGCGCAACACCAGTGGGCTTCGCCGTCGCACCGTCCTCAGGACCGTAGGCTCGCGCGTCGACGGACTCGCGGTGGCCCATCGTGTCGTCAAACGCGGCGGGAGGCGTCGATGGCATGGTCGTGGGAAGCGCGGGCTCGAGTTCGGCAAGTGCCTTCGCCGGAGTAAAATCGGGAATCGTCTCGCGGCCATGTTCGACCGCGGCGGCGGCCAACGGAGAATCAGTGACGCCATCATTCGCACCGCCGTAGTAGGACCGAATCGCGCTGCGAATGTCGGAAGGCGGTGCGATCATCGCGCGCACCGGCAGACCCGAGTACTCCGCAACGGCCAGCTTCGCTTCCTCGTCGCTGGGATCATCCATTGCGATGTAGAGCACCTGCCCGATGTCCTTGACCCTCCGAACGAACACCGGAACGAGACAGAACCGCTCCGCCAGGGAACGCGAAACGAGATCGAGGAGCTTGCGGGAGAAGTCGATATGGTAGAGCGACACCCATGGAACGCTGAGCTGCTGGCTGAGAAGCTGCGTCAATTGGACCTCGCTGATGAGGCCAGTCTCGACCAGTAGTGCGCCCAGGCGCCGACCGTCGCGGCGCTGTCGCTGGAGCATTCCGTCAAGCTGCTGCGGTGACAGCAGCTGAGCCTCCACGAGCATTTCCCCCAATCGGACTCGAGTCGAAACAACCATGAGGCGCCGAGCTTACATCAAACCCGTCCGATTCGGGCAGGACACCACGAGGCCTGCGCAATGTGCGTCATGTGGGCAGACGCAGTCGAGTGAGACCAGTCGAGGGGAACTGCACGAACCCGCGAGACGCGTCCCACACTACCCCCCCCCGGGCGAGCGGGAAGCAGCCCATCGAGCACGCGCCGCGCTCCCACGGGCCGCGGCAAGCCCAACCGATGAGAAGAACGGCCAAGCGGCCGCTGCCTACGGGAGTAGGGCTCTGTGAAGAACAAGAGGCTGCGGCGAAATCTTACTGGCGCCTGCCTCTCCGCGAAGCCCGCATGAAGCGTTGGCCCAGCGTTCCGATATCGGGGAATGGGCAAGCTCTGGGGCTGCAGTCGGCGGACTTGGTAGAGTGCCCGGCTTGTCAACCTGACGGCACTGCTGGACGCAGGCACTGGTCCACCGACCCACCTGAACCCATCGCCACCTTGCGATGCTCCGAAGCTGAGCGATACTCGGTTGTCGCGGTGAGGGCTGAGACCGTATCGAGATGATCCGTGGAAACCGTCGAGGAAAGTGCTGCGCTGCGCAACACCGACTAAGGACGGCGCGAGAGGCGGCCCTTGTGCTATGAGTGTGCGGGTGTGTGTGACTCGTTCATTGCTGAGGGAACTGACGAAGCGACCTAGTTTTGTCGGGTTGCTATGCGAGTCGCCAAGAACCGCGGGGCGCGCATGATGACGCCCGCCCTCGGCGCCCACACCTGTCCGCAGTGCGGAACCTCCTGCGACGACGACCATCACTATTGTCCAACCTGCGGGTTCCCAGTCGCCAACGTTGCGCCCGCTGGTGGCGACAGCTTCATCGGAAAGACGCTGCCAGGCGGTTATCACATCCTGGATCTCATCAGCGTTGGCGGAATGGGTCGTGTCTACCGCGCCGAACAGAGCGTTCTTGGCCGTACAGTCGCGGTCAAGATCATCCACCCACACCTACTGTCGGACGAGAACTCGGCGCTCCGTTTCATGACCGAGGCGCGAGCGGCGAGTCAGCTGAACCACCCTAATTCCATAGCGGTCTTCGACTTCGGACGAACGGAAAACGGTGAACCGTACCTGGTCATGGAGTTCCTGCGCGGCAAGGACCTCGCTCGGGTCGCCTATGAAGAAGGCCCTCTGCCTGTACCGCGAATCGTGGACGTGTTGCAGCAGGTGCTCGCGGCACTGAGCGAAGCCCACGCCCTCGGAATCATCCACCGGGATCTCAAACCGGAGAACGTTATCCTCGAACCGCTCAGGCGGGGTGGCGATTTCGTCAAAGTCCTCGACTTTGGTCTTGCCAAACTGAAGGCCGATACGCATTCACCTGGCGTCACCAGTCCTGGCATCGTCTGCGGAACCCCCGACTACATGGCTCCTGAACAGGGGCGGGGCGATCCGATCGATGGCAGGAGCGACCTCTATTCGGTGGGGGTAATGCTATTCCAACTCCTCACTGGGCGTCTTCCGTTCGAAGCAGACAACCCGACGCAAGTGGTCATGATGCACCTCTCGGTTCCCGTGCCGGATCCCCGGCAGGTTGCCCCCGAGCGGGACATTCCGGACTCGCTCTGCGAAGTGTTGATGCGCGCTCTGGAGAAGGACGCAGATGAACGCTTCCAGGACGCGATTGAGTTTTCGGAGGCCCTTGGCGCTGTCGTGGAAGGACTCAGCGGCGGCACCCGACCTCGGCGATCCATCCCGCCATCGCTCGCGCCCTCGGAGATCGTGCGCTGCCTGGCATGCAACTCAGCCGTGCCAATGGCGAAGTTCTGCTTGGAATGTGGAGCACGCTTGCCAGTCCGCAGCCAAGCCCCTGGGGCGCGGACGCCCCCCCAACTGCCCCTGCCCTTCGCAGCTCGTGACGATGAGCTGGATTTCCTGCAGGACCGTCAGCATGAGGCAGCAGCAATGGTCCTGGGTGCCCGCGTCGTCGGTGATGCTGGGGTTGGCAAGACCCGCCTGCTCATGGAGTTCCTGGAGCGGAGCCGAGCATCGGGGATTCATGCCGTGCTCGTCGGGCCCGATCCCTACTGGGCGGAGGTGCCGTATTACACGCTGCGACGGACCGTCATCGAGCTCACCGGACTATCGTCTCCCTTCGCCGACCCGAGTCGGGTGATGCCCGCCCCTCCTCTCGCACAGGAGGGGCTTCAGGAGATCTTCGATGGCGGCCCCAGAGCCGCGGACACCAGAAATCCACTTCAGCGGCGTCACGCGCTAGCCGAAGCGTTGTGCTGGGCGCTGGAGCTCGGCACCATGGCGGGAGCCTCAGGACGCTGCGTTCTTGCCATCGACGACCTCCATCGCGTCGACGCAACCAGCAGGATTGCCATCGCGGACGTCCTGGGAGAGCCTCCTCCGCTCGCGGCGCTAATCGTCGCAGCCCACCGCCCCGGTTTCGAGTGTGGTTGGAGTGCCCAGCATCCAGCACGGCTTGTCGTGGCACTGCCTCCGCCCACGGCCGCTCGGCTGCTCCGCATCGGTCACGGAGACGTGAATCTACTTGATCAAATCCTCGACCCGACTCCGCTTCATGTCGAGGAGCTAGTTCGCTTCACGCTCGAGGGCGGTTCTGATCCCCCTCCCGGCCTCGCGGATCTGATGGCCCGGCGCGTGGACACGCTGACGCCAATTGCGCGCCGCGTCCTTCAGACGCTCGCGGTCTTGGGTGATGATACTGAAGAAGCCCGGATCGCAAGCGGGATGGTCCAGGCCGAAGACGCTGCCCAGGCAATCGCGTCGCTGATCGCCCGCGGAATGGTGCGAAGCGCAGCGGGAAGGTTGTCGATTTCCCATCCGCTGCTGCGGGAAATCGTGTCAACGGGAACCCCCGTCGAGGTGCGTCGCGAACTCCACGCAAAAGCACTCGCCGCGGCCGAGCCGCAGGCACCACTCGAGGCTCGCGCGCTCCACGCCTTCTTTGCCCGGGACTCGTTCCAGGCCCTGCTGCTGCTTGAGCAGGTAGCGGAGCGCGCGATGGCGCGGGGCGACACCGCGGCAGAAATCCTAAGCCTGCGCCGCGGCCTCCAACTGGCCAGAGAGGAGATCTCCCGCGGCGAGCTCGACGACCCCATGCGCGCCGTGCTGATCTTTGGACGTAAGCTGGGTGCCGCGCTGACCCGCGCTGGCAGCTATGCCGACGCGGAAGGGGTACTTCAGGAAGCGCTCGACTTCGCGGGACCGAGCGGCGCGGACCGAGCACGAGTACTCGGCGCGCTGGCTTACGTCGCTCGAGGAAGGCAGCGATCCCGCGAGGCGATCCACTACATCGACTTGGCGATCGATGCTGCTCGACAGTCAGGCGCACGTGATCTGGTCAACACGCTGAGCGACACCCGGCGCGCCTGGGCCTCCTGAGTCAGCGGCGTTAGTGTCGTCCAGCTCAGCGTTTGGAAGAGGCAGGAAAACTGGCGCCGGTCCTACCACCGGACCGGCCTACCCGTTACTCTGGGCGAGTTGGAGCCTGCCGTGAAGGTGATCGCCTTTCTGGCATGCCGGCAAGCCAGTGACCTGCCGACCGTTCGTCAGCCAGAGTCGGTACTTCGCTCCCCGAATCACACTCGCCAGGTCGGCACATTCGGTGCTAGATAGCCGGCACTATTGTTACTGTCGTGTCGGTGGATCACTGCCCTTTTGGGCGGCCACCGCTCCTCCGTGCCGTTCCGGCAGTGAAAGGCATTGCCCTGTGGACAGCGACCTGGCTGAGTCCATATCTGCCCTGAAAGAAATTCTCTCGGACAGGAGACTTCCCGCGCGTTTCGGTCGAGCTGACGCGAAGCTCGTCGCCGCACTGAAACCCAGACTGAGATTACCTCCACGATTCCGAGACTTTCTCCTAGAGGCGGATCCCCTTGATGTGGAGACGAAGACTCCTTCGGAGAACGTGCGTCTCGTGCCTTGCGCGCGGCTCGTCGACGAGCAGAAGGGTTTCGCCCTTACCGCGACCGGCGAACTTCAGAGGTCTCCAACCCCGAATGGCTGGCGGCCCAATTGGATCATCGTCGCGCACAGTACGCTCCTGGGAGACCCGTACTTCCTGGACGTTGCGAGTCCCGACCCTGAAGGGGACTGCCCCGTGTACACGGCGATGAGCGGCACGGAGAGCTGGCAACCCAAGCTCTGTGCGTCAAGCTTCGCGTTGTTCCTTCGCATCCTTGCAGTCGGTATGGAGGTCGCCAAAGGGTTTGGTGAGGATGACCTCGACATGGATGACGAGGATGTCTTTCGCGAAGCGATAGCAACGCCGATCCGACAGTACGACCCCGCTGCGGTGAAGGCGGGGCACTGGACCTAGAACGACGAACGGGTTGCTTGTCGTTCTGGAACAAGCAACTGAACAGTTCCAGATTGAGGGTCTAGCGCCGCACAGGCGAGGCCGGGCGCAAGGAGCGCGCGGAGCCGTACTTGAGCAAGTGAGCGCGCACCGCAACGGCTAACCATGCATCTGCGGATGCTGCTGCCTCCATCTGGACCTGCCCAGAGCACCGATCGTGCAGCGCCATCGACCCAAACGCCGGTCTGGACGCGCGGGGGCAGGCGATTTCTTTTCGTCGTCGGTGCTCCAGGCGAAGCTGCGCGAGTCTAGTTGAGATGCAGGCGAGTCTGGAAGCGGGGTCCATGCATTAGCGGGCGTGGACACGCCCTGCCGATCTGGAATTCGGGGTGCGCCGAGCAGCCACAGAGGCTCGACGCAGGTGAGTACCACCAGCAGACGGTTGGAGACGCCATCCGGCCAGTGTCACGCCGCGATCCGACTCGTGCTCATCAAGCCATGCGGCTGGGCCCCTCAAGAGTAGGGTTGGCGGGACAGCTGAGCGCGCTTGGCAACCCGTCAGCGTACTTCGAGGTAGCCCCTACCCATCAAGCTCAGGATCACCTTGGCAGTATCGAGATCGCTGAGCGAGCTCCGATCCATCAGGATCTCCAGACTGGGCGCGTTCAAGGCAAGCTGAAGCAGATCGAGGTGGGAAGGTTCGAGCTCGTGCAGCGGAGCCTCGAGTGGCGCGCGCAGGGCCAAGCGGGATGACATCGGGGGAAGCTTCGCCTTGAGTGTTTCCAGCTCATCCTGTTGCCTGAAGCCCTCCATCAGCACCTCCTGCACCGTGGCGTCGAGCGCGGGATCGAATTCCTTTGCCTGGGGCGGCTCTAACTCGAAGAAACCTCGGGTCCACGTCAACATGCGATACACGGCCTTGAGCGGGGTGAGCTCACCTTGGCCGTCAATCACCGCATAGTGAATGAGTCCTGCCTTGAGATAGAGTCTCCCAACGCGTCCCTCTATCCGAATCACCAAGACACCGCTCTTGCGAGACGTCCCGAATAGCTGGAGAAGATCTGGAAGCGGTATCTCCTCGATACTGCCGGTCATGCGCGGCGCCTCATCAGACGTGGAGCCCGGTCGAACCCGTGGCACAGCGCCCCGGGGGGCGGTCAACCCGAGGTTCTTCGCGGAACTCGGAGACCCACCAGGGGTGGCTGGGACCACCTTGAGAATGCTGGTGCCAATCAGCACGCGATCACCCTCGTGGAGTTCGGCTCGTTGAACCTTCTCGCCGTTGACGAATGTGCCATTGGTCGACCCCAGATCCTCGATCTGGATCAGGCCATCATGCATCTCTATCCGAGCATGACGCCGTGACACCATCTCCTCGACCAGCACCATGTCGAGATCGCTGGAGCGCCCCACGACAATCCGCTGGCCCTCTCTGACCGAAAACTCCCCACCCTGGTACTTTCCAGAAATGAACCGGAGGGCCAAAGCCGGACGCGCCAGTGAGTCCTGCGGTCCTTCGAGTTGCGACGATATTCTGTCGGGCATTGTCTGAAGACGGCCACGGGGGCGCACGCAAACCGTCGAAAAGGATAGGTTCCCAGCGGCTACACGGTCAAGTCCGGTGGGACGTTGAGGGCAGATTGGACCTCCGCCCAGACTGGACGCCGGAATGTCGAAGCCAGACTCTGCCACCGCTCGTATGACCAGTCGAGGCTTCTCATGGCTACCGCTCGCGAACCAGAAGGGGCTTGGGCACCCCCGGCGCCCGTCGAGGTCTGGCCGGTCGAGCTCTCATGGGGCACAAAAACTCCGGGAATCTGGCTGTTCCGGCGCACGGCAGGCGTCTGTCCAGGTGCCCCACCGCTCCCGTCGCTGTCCGCAACACTCCGCACTACCTTAGCTCACCGCCAACTTCACAATTGGCGACTCACCCTTCCCCGGCTCCGAGGTGGACAGACTCAGCCGCGCAGCCACCAAGGGCTCAAGCGCGGCGGGCAGAACGACCGTGAACCATGAGCCGGCCCCCAGGATGGACATGACTTCGATTCTGCCGCCCATCTCCTCGACCATGCGCTGGCTAATCGCGAGCCCCAGACCCGTTCCCTTCTCTTTCGTTGTGAAGAAGGGCACGAAGAGGCTCTTCAATACCTTCGGCTCAATTCCCGGCCCTTCGTCTTGCACGACGATCTCGACCCACGGAGCGGACTCGCCGTCACCTGGATCGATTGAGGCGCGAGTCTCATGCCGCCCGCGCGTGATCACGGTCACACACCCCTTGCCAGCCATCGCCTGCGTGGCGTTGGCTAGAAGATTGATGAGCACCTGGCGTAGATGTTCGGCATCACAACGGACTGCGGGCAGATGCTCGGCGAGCTCGGTCTTGAGTCTCACCTCGCCTGTCTGCACTGGGGCAAGTACCTGGAGAGTTCGCTTCACGATCGCATTGATATCCTGCAGCGCCGGGGTCCCCTTGGAAGGGCGCGCGTAGTCCAGTACGGAACCGACGACACGATCCAGTCTCTCGACCTCCTCTAAGATGATCTGCACAAACTCCTGTGAGACTTGGTCGAGCCGGGCACCGTCAGAGGGCTCGGCAAGAAGTTGGGCAGCCCCCTTGATGGCACCGAGAGGATTCTTGACCTCGTGGGCGAGCCCCGCCGCCATCTGCCCGAGCACTGCCAGCCGGTCGCGAACCTGCATTCGTCGATACTGGCGGGAATTCTCCACCACGACTCCGATCTGCACAGCAAGAGACTCCAGCATTGCCACGTCGTCCAGCGAGAAGGCATCGCTCACTCGGTCGTCCACCAGCACGAGGAACCCGACGAGTTCGTGCGCCTCTCCGTGAATGGCTATGCACACTCCCTTCCGGAACGGACCAAGCACGGCAGCTGCGGCTAGCAGACGCTCGTCACCTTCGGTGTCCTTCACCCCGCCCCGACGCTTGCGTTCGGATAGCCCCACGTCGATCTCTTCGAGGTTGACCGACGCAGCCTCGGTCAACCTCTCGATGAGGGGGCGAGCAGTCGCTTGATCGACCTGGTTTGGAGCGCTGCGCCCAAACGATGCCCCGAGTTCGAACGTCGAGCGAGTCGGATCCCGCAAATAGAGAGCTGCTCCGGTCGCTCGCCTCGAGTCCTCCAAAGTCGACGTGACCACCTGGAGCAGTTCGTCCACCCGAAGCACGTGAACCAGTCGACGACGCGCCTGAGTGACCGCGCGCTCGAGATCCATCCTTTCTCGAAAGAGTGCCCCGTGAATATAGCGTTCGACCTTCTCGCGTAGGGGTTCGAATAGCACCAGGATGACGATCGCCGCGAGAATGGCGCTGAGGTACATCGTCTCGAAACCGCCGAACAAGACGACGAAGACGTAAAATATGCCGGCAATGCAGAAGGAGAGAGCCGTCGAAACGATCAGGTGCCCGAGAATGTCGTACAGATCGACGAGGCGCTCGCGCATCATTGACTCGGCGAGGGCGAAGAGGAAGAGGATGCTGAGCACGGCTCCGACCGGCGGTAGCGGCGCCCCAATGAACCACAGGAAATCTGCGAGGCTGAAGGCAATCGCCAGTGCCCCAATCGTCACTAGGAGCCTGACCCGACGCTGAGTTGCCCTGGACCTGCTGCGGCGCCCCCGAATCGCGAGGGAGCCCAGGCCGGCCGCCAGCAGTCCGAACACGTAGAGGAAGACCGTGCCGCGAGCAACCGGGTGAACGTGCTGCGGCGAGAGGGCAAGCAGCAGCATTGGTAGCATCATCAGCCCCGCCACTCTCATCAGTGCGGGACGCCGCTCTTCCCGCGGCACGATGGACTCGAAGAGACCCAAAGCGAACTGAGGTAGAAGAACAGCGAAGACCGCTGTTATCCGCACCCATAGATCGTCGTTCGACAAGCGATACAGCCACTGCGCCAAGTACCAGAGTCCAATATCCGCAGCGAAGGCCGAGAAGAGCAGCTGCTGACGCTGCGATCGGCCCCGCAGCACGATGGAAACGGCAATGGCAAGCGCAAGGACTCCACAAAACAGTGAGGTACGCGTCCGCAGATCCACGCCGGCAAACCTAGAGCGACTGGCGGACTGTGGCCAGGCAAACCGGTCTGCCACCCTCCCTGGCCGCCACACGCCAGGCAGTGGCCAGAGGGTGCCAAGCAGTGTGCCGCAGGAAACAGCCCCAGCGAGGACGGCACGCTTTCTGCTCTCTCTGCGCCATATGGCAACAGCCGCAGCCACTGCGACGACCGGCTGCCCTCCGGGGCTCCTCGCTCGCCGCGACCAACCTGCCCATGGGAAACCGACCGATGAGCCACGACCCGCTGTCGTCCCCGTAAATCTCTTGCCTCTTGAGGCGAGCGCCGCGTCTGAAGGCGCGTTGACAGCCCCCCCGAGGCGGCGGGATGCTGAGCGAGGCATTCGCGGAGACGCCCTGAGTGCGCCGAAAGCGACCCAACGCGCGGCAAGTGAGGCTTGGACAGAGTCCTTGCGCCAGAAGGCTCTGTTGGGGGGCGTCGAAGGGCTGGGAGATGGGGACCTCCTGAACCTCGTGCTGCATCGCGTGGGAACCCGGGCAGATGTGGGCCGTATGCTCCAACGGCTTCTCGTTGTGACGGGCGGGCTTGGCAGAATGGGACGATTGTCTCCGCAGCAATTGATGGAATGCGCTCAGATGACCGCCCCAACTGCAGTTGTCCTGGCCTCTGCACTCGAGCTGGGTCGTCGCAGCCTTCTCACTGAGTTGAGTGGCGACCGCCCAGACTGTGGGAGTTTCGAAGCCGTGGCAGCGTGGGCGCAGCCGCGCCTCGGTGTTCTGGAGCACGAGGAGGTCTGGGTCCTCGGTCTTGACGGCAGCAGCGCCCTCAAAACGCTCCGCCGAGTTGCGCGAGGGGGACAGCACGGGTGTGCGTTGACGACACGCGACGTCCTCCGCCCCGTCTTGATGGACGGTGCAACAGCGATGGTGGTCGTCCACAACCACCCGAGCGGAGACGCGACACCGAGCGCTGAGGACACCCACATGACCCGGGAGCTGGCCAGGGCCTGCGAAGTGGTGGGGATCCCCCTCCTCGATCACGTCATCGTCACACGTACCGAAGCGTCGTCCCTCTTGGAGCTGGGAGTGCTTGGCTGAATTCGTTCGGTGGGCCGCGCGAATCTTGCGCATTGCGGCCCCAATTCTCCTGACGAGTCGGCCATTGAGCCTCGAATGCGGAGGCTCCTGCCCCCTCTCGCTGGCATCTCTGGTCCCAACCCCGCGCCCATCCGCACGGTTCATGCTAGATGTCGCGCCTGGCGTGGCCAGCGGCCCGCGAGTAACCGTGACTTGACGAGTGTCGAGCCACTCACCACGTTCGCGTCCAGTTAGGCCGAGAGTGACCGCCAAGTGCGGAATCACCTTGATGGCCACCAAGAAGCGAGAACACCTAGCACCGTTGTGGTGGGACAGACGGGGCTGTCTGCGCTGAAACGACGCAGGTCACCCAAATTCGGTAGCACCTCGGAATGCCAACGCCGTTGGCAAACCGATCGATGCTCGAGTACGGTAAGCCGCCCACGTGCGGAGGCTCCAAAGAAATGCTCAAGAAACACCCATCATTCCCCGGCTACAAAGGACCCGTCGTCACCATCGTGCTCGATGGTTTCGGATTCAACCCCAGCACGGTGGGCAACGCCATCGCCCAAGCACGAACGCCGTTCTGGGACAAGCTCATGGCGCGCTACCCGCACACCCTGCTCAAAGCCCACGGCACCGCGGTCGGGATGCCATCGGACGAAGATATGGGGAACTCCGAAGTCGGACACAACGCCATCGGTGCTGGCCGCGTCTACAACCAAGGCGCGGCCCTAGTGAGCGATGCCATCGCGAACGGCTCCCTCTTCCAGAAGACCGCATGGCGCGAGATCTCGGAGAACGCGCGGGCGAAGCAGAGTACCCTCCATTTCATCGGCCTATTCTCCGACGGCAATGTCCATTCGCACATTAACCATCTCAAGGCGCTCATCATCCGCGCCAAGGAGGACGGGATCCGCAGGGTTCGCGTTCACGTGCTGCTCGACGGGCGCGACGTTCCCGAGACATCGGCGCTCGAATACATTGAGCCATTCGAGCAGTTCCTCGCGGGGCTCCAGAGCGCCTCGTTCGATGTCCGAATCGCGAGCGGCGGCGGACGAATGAAGGTCACCATGGATCGCTACGAAGCGAACTGGAAGATCGTGGAAACGGGCTGGAAAACCCATGTCCTCGGGGAGGGCAGAACATTCTCGAGCGCCACTGAGGCCATCGTAACGCTGCGGAATGAGACGAAAGCCATCGACCAGGATCTGCCTGCCTTTGTCATCGCAGAAGGAGGCGCCCCGCTTGGCCCCATCGTCGACGGGGACAGCGTCGTATTCTTCAATTTCCGAGGCGACCGTGCCATCGAGATCACGCGAGCTTTCGAGGAGAAGGAATTCGACCGTTTCGATCGAGTGCGCCATCCGAACGTCTGTTATGCGGGCATGCTCCAGTACGATGGCGACCTGAAGATTCCGAACAGGTACCTCGTTCCACCGCCAGCGATTGCCGACACGATGGGAGAACACCTGGCGCAAACCGGGATCACCCAGCTTGCCATCTCGGAGACTCAGAAGTACGGCCATGTTACCTACTTCTGGAATGGCAACCGCAGCGGCAAGTTCGACGACAAGCTGGAGACGTACATCGAGGTTCCATCCGACGTGGTGCCTTTCGAACAGCGCCCTTGGATGAAGGCCGCTGAGATAACGGACGCATTGATCACGGAACTCAAGACTGGAAGGCATCGATACGCACGCGTCAACTACGCGAACGGCGACATGGTGGGGCATACGGGCATCTTCGAGGCAGCGGTGCTCGCGGTTCAGACCCTCGACTTGTGCCTAACCAGGCTTCTGCCAGTCATCGACGGCCTGGGCGGTATGGCCATGATCACGGCTGATCACGGCAACGCGGACGAGATGTACGAACTCGACAAGAAGACGAAGCAGCCGATCCCTGTCGGCGATGGTTTCAAGGCCAAGACGGCCCACACCCTCAATCCAGTTCCCTGCCTCTTCTTCGACAATCACCACGGGAACGCCTACGAGATCGCTCCCGGGCAGAGCTTCGGGCTCAGCAACCTGGCCTCCACCGTCAGCCTCTTCCTGGGCCTCGAACCCCGATCGGATTGGGATCCGAGCATCGTCCGACTGAAGTAAGACAGCCCGCGGAGGCTCCGCAGACCTGCTCGCCAGATGCACGTCTGGATCCACTGGCCCGCTTAACGGAGGCGGGCCAGTGCCAGAGGTTGGTCGACCGAGGGAGCCAGACCGCAGATAGTCATCCAGAGAACTCCAAACAACGTTCAGTGACCCACGCTGGTCAACCGACAGGGCGCCAGACCTGGTCAACGAGGACGTCAATCAGCTTCCGACCTTCGACGCGCTGCGTTCGGTTCCCTTTCTTCGCTTTCCAGCCTGCTGTGCCAATGCTTCTAGAGCCTTGAAGGTGCGAGTTCGATTGTCGAGAGCGGGCACGCGGCAGCGAGTCCCACTTCCGTACATGCTGAACATGCCACTGACCCACTCGTGCCCCGAAGCGCTGCATGCCCTGCGGGAACGCGCCAGCATCCGCATGCCGATCGAGAAGCAACGCACAAGTGCTGCGCGGTCATCTCCAAGGAGCGACTGAGCAAACGTCTCGCGGCGACTCCGGCTTCGACTGAGAGCCTCCTTCTCGTCGTCGGGAACCCACGATGCAAAACGCGGCGCCTGCTCCAAGTGCAGCTGCAAGAGACAAGACTCGCCTTGGGGACCGCGTCCAAGCGGCGAGTCACCGAACTGTACGTCGCGCCGGAGCCCTGACTCATGCAGGGCGACGGTCAGTGTCGCGAGAGCGAGCTCGGTCGCTGAACCGGGCCAGCGGTACTCCACGGCCTCCTTCGCCTGCCCTGCCACGTATTGGTGCGCCGTGCGCGCGATAACCTCCGTCACGCGACGGTACCTGCTCGTCGCCTCGTCCTCTTGCTCGTACCTGAGCCAAACTCGACGGCGCGGCGACCAGCGCGGGGGTCGACAGGAGAGAATCGGACGATCGCATGGACGACCTACCGCGCAATGCCCTGGTTCGTTCCCGCACTCCGAGACTACGACTTGCGAATGTGGGGAGAGGCCGGGCGGCGCAAACTTCACAGCTAGGCCAAGCAGGAGAGCTGCCAATGAGTCCACCGTCACGCCCCCAAGGGTACACCAAATCCTCAACGGTCCGAAGGCACCATAGTCGTACCCACGTCTCAAGCACCTGTTCGACCGTTCGTCCTTGGCCAGAACCTCATGACACAACCATAGCAGCACCCGACCGAGCCCCCGTTTCCGCCTAGCCCCGAAACAGTATAAGAGCGCATGAGCCCCCCAGGGACCTGATACCTCCGCGGATTCGTTCAGATTGCTGGCAAGGTGTCACTATCTCTGAGCTATCCAGGCGCTCCGAGAGCCCCACACACCAACGATCGGCCTCTAGACCCACGTACCCGGCCCCGCCTGCTCGCGACTGGCGGTCCAGACTCGACGATTCGCCCTTCCTGGGCGCTCCGAAGCGAGGTAACGGCAGGTCCATGACACTGCCCCTCCTCTACACCGATGTTGCTGCGCTGTGGCCTCTCATCAGTCCCCCGGGGGACTACATCCCGGAGGCCGAGGCACTTGCAGAATTCGTGGAAGAGCAGCGGCGCCGCCGGGGGCAGAAACCCGCACTCCTCGAGCTGGGCGTCGGCGGTGGACACACGCTCAGTCACATCGCGAGCGGGGTCGAGGCCGTGGGCGTCGACATCTCTGCAGCGATGCTCGCCAACTGTCGTAAGCTCGTGCCATCGGCCAAGCTGGTGCAGGCGGACCTGCGTGAGGTCCGATTGAACCAGCGATTCGACGTGATCCTGTTGCACGACGCGGCTGACTACCTTCTCACAAAGGAAGATCTCCAAGCCGCAATGCGAACGGTCTCCGCACACCTCGCGCCAGACGGGGTCGCGGCGATCGCACCGACCTACGTCAGAGAGACATTTGAGGACCACGAGCTCTGCTCGGATCAGCAATCGGACGGCAACGGCCTCACCGTGTCGTATCTTTCCTACGTGCACGACCCGAATTCGGAAGATAGCGAGTTCGAGATGATCCTTGTGTACCTTATCAACGAAAATGGGTCAGTGCGCGTCGTGGAGGACCGCCACCGTTGCGGTCTTTTCTCGAGCACGGAGTGGATGGAGGAGATGCGGGCAGCTGCACTGGTGCCAGAGTACCGCGAAGAAGACCACTGGAACTTGTTCGTGGTGCGCCACGACGTGCGTCCCTAGCACTCTGCTACCCCGGGTGGTCCGCTGCTTGCAAGGGCAGAACAAGCAGCAGGATGCAGGCTTCCACCACCCGAACAGCGGCGCCCCACATCGAGCGAAGGGCTGGGCTGGTAGACGGTTCGGTGGGTTCAGTGTGGCTGGCGTGCGAATTCCCGCAGCGCCAGGCGGCGAGCCACAAGTCGCATCACCCGACGCAAACCGATCGGAATCGAGCCCCGCAGCGGTGAGACGGTGCGGAACCCGATGCCAGAACTCGGGCGCATCATGTTGTTGGAGTGCCGCCCAGTCGCGCGAAGCGCATGAGCCGGAAATATCCAGGAGCCACCGCGAAATGTAGACTCACTGTTCAGAGAGAGAGGCCCACCAGCGTCTCTGAACGGAGCGCGTTGGTAGTAGGTGGGCTCAAAGGCATCCAGACACCACTCCCAAGCATTCCCAGCCATATCGTGAACCCCATAGAATGACGCGCCCGATGGATGGGCTCCCACGGGTGCCGTGCACTCAGGAACGTCCACTCGATACCGGGCGCGGATGGTTCCGCCTTCGTCCACCGCCTCATTACCCCACGGGTAGCGCCGCTGGTCAGTACCTCGGGCTGCCTTCTCCCATTCCGCTTCGGTGGGAAGCCGAAACTCCCGACGCTCCACCTTGGAACGCCACGCGCAGTACTCCGTGGCGTCCTCGGTAGTCACCAGCACGACCGGATGTTTCCCCTTGTCGTCAATCGTTGAACCGGGGCCCAATGGATGTCTCCAGCTTGCACCCCGAAGCGGTCCCCATGCGCCGTCCTTGAAGACTTCGCCAAACCCAAGACGCTCGCCTGTACTTCGGTACCCCGTCGCATCGCAGAACCGAGCAAATCGCTCGTTGGTGACAAGGAATCGATCGATATAGAACGCGCCAACGTCCACCTGATGGCAGGGGCGCTCGTGTGCCTCCGCGTCGTCGTCGTTGGCTCCCATCCAGAAGACGCCGCCCGGAATGAACTGCATCTCACCCGTATCCAGGGCGACTCCAGGATCGCTTCCTTGGATTGACTCAGGCCGAACCGTATTCGTTGACACTTGAGCTCCCTCAGTCTGACAAAATCAGTTTGACAGTCGCAATCACCGCGCACCAGACACACCCAGCCGAAACGGGCACGGCACGAGCGAACAGCAGACGTATTCGGCTCACTTGGGTCTCTCCGCCCGCAAGGTCGACTCCCCGAGCAAACGCAGCTCCCGTTCGTACCCTCCCGAGAGGATCGGGAATCGACACCAGGACTTGGGATCCAGGCTCGCGTCATCGACATGGAAGGACGGGGCGTAGCGTTCTCGTTTCCACTGATTGCGGCTGAAGAGACGAAAGAATCGAGAGACCCACATCACTCGGGTCGACTCGTCATGTTCCGGGAACTCGATCCGAAGCAGGCGGAGCACGTCGGCCGGCGAGCGTTTCTCATGAATGGCGGCCCGTTCGATGGCGTCCAGCACGACATAGGGCATGAGGTCTTTCTCGTCGGTCTGACTCTCCTCAGGGGGACGCAACTCGGCCGTTGGAACCTGGTCAGTAACGGAACATAGCTCGGGTATGGGTCCAAGGTCTGCTGGCCCCTGCCGTTCGAGCCAGCTGAGCCACTGTCGGAGAAACGCCTTGTCGATTCCCGCAATCGGACTAAGGCCGCCCGCGGTATCCCCGTCCATCGTGGCGTATCCGACAGCCGCCTCAGATCGGTTACTCGTCGCGAGAAGCAGAGCTCCACTGACGTTGGCAAGCATCCAGACCAAGGGAGCCCGCACACGTGCCTGGATGTTCTGAAGCGCAACGTCGTCTGTCGCCCAAGAGAGCGTCCTCTCGAGGGCCTCCTCAGCCAGCATGGTGTATCGCCCGACGAGTTCTTCGACGGAGACTTCGATGTGACGGGAGGAGACGGCTCGAGCGACAGCAGCTGCGGCGTTGCGCGTCACGGTCGAACTGTTCCTCGTGCTCTGGTACACGGTGGTCAGCATCGCGCCCATGATCGCGTCGGTGCCGGCCCCGTCGGGCAGCGCCGCAAGAAAGGGAAGACGCTTGCGCAAACCACTCGCCCCTAGCTCCGCCTCCGCCCAGCGCACCATCAGACCAACGAGGCAGGCAACAGCAGAGGAATCGGCACCGCCACTGAGCGACACGACAAACCCTCGGGAGCGACTCTTGCGCATGTAGTCGAACAGTCCAAGCGCCACTGCACGTCCAAACTCCTCTTCCTTCTTCCGGCTTGAGCCTTCCCACTCCGGACGCTCGAGGCGGGTCGGCGCGAGCTCGGCTGGAGGTGGAGCGAAGGAGACGGTGACGTAAGCCTCCCTCGGGTGACTCACCCTCGGCGTGCACGACGCCCAGGAACCCCGTACCTGCGCGAGCTCCAGATCGACGACCGCCGCTGTCAGCTCCATGTCGGAGAAACCGAAACGTCTACCACTGGCCACCAGCTCCCCAGCGGTCGCAATCAGTGTGTCGCCATCGTAGAGTGTCCTACCCGCCTCGTTGCCCAACAGGTTTGCGTACACGTAGGTCACGCAAAACGCCCGCGACCCTTCGAGCACAAGGCGTTGACGAACCTCATGCTTTCCGAACGCGAAGTGACTGGCGCTCGGATTTAGGATCACGTCCACTCCGTCGAGCGCCAGCCCGGCCCCCGGTCGCCGAGCAATCCAGGCGTCCTCACAGATTTCGAACCCGATCTTGATGCCGCCGCAATCGAAGTAGAAATCTCCAACCGGCACATCACGCCCAGCCACGCTGATGGTGGCCCGCTCTCCCTCCGGCCATGGTCGGAACCAACGGGGCTCATAGTGAATGCCGCTGCCCGCCAGAGCACGCTTGGCGACGAGGCCAGCTACCTCTCCGTCCGCAAAAAGGGCGCAGGCATTGTAAATCCCCTTGGAGTGGCTGATGGGAAGACCGACCGAAACGACGATCCCTCGCGTGTGGGGAGCGACCTCACTCAACAGCTCGATCGATGTCCGGTGAACGCTCGGAGCCAGAAATGCGTCCTCGCACCCGTAGCCGCTCAAGCAGAGTTCGGGCAGACAAAGCACTCCAACCTGCGCGGCCTTGGCGGCAGAAATCGCGGAGATGACGTTGGCGAGGTTGCCGTCCCAATCGAGCGGGGTCTGATTCAGAGCAGCGGCAGCGACTTTGATGAGCTTCATTGGAACGGCTCCCCTCCAAGCGGGTGCACGGAACGGTAGCCGATCTTTGCGCGACGCGAATCTCCGCGCTAGCGGCAGGAACCCCGGGGCCGATAAGGGAACCGACTCAGAGTCCTCCAGCACCGGAAGGAGCCTGACTACGACCGACTGCCAGCCCGAATCCCACGCAGGAGCGATTGGCCCAAGACACCTGGCCGGTGCCTTGCGGCGAACCGAGACACGTGGAATTGAGCCATCGTGCATCGATCGTGGAACATCCTGAAGACCAAAGTCCTCTTGGCGCGCCACTGGCTCACGGTCCACGAACAGCACGTTGCGTTGCCCAATGGCCACGAGATCGAGCAGTATCACCTGATCACCGCACCGAGTTGGGCTGCGACACTTGCGCTCACGGCGCAAGGCAAAGTGGTGCTCGTCCGGCAATACCGTCACGGGCTGCAGAAGCTCAGCCTGGAACTCCCCGCAGGCGTCATCGACATCGGTGAGTCGCCTGAGCAGGCGGCGCTTCGCGAGCTCCGTGAGGAGACTGGATACACCGCGGATCGACTGGTTCCGCTGCTCACCACTGCCCCCGAGCCCGCACGCCACCGTCAATTGGCGCACTTCTTCTTCGCGCCGGGGGCGAACCAGGTCGCCCTCCCCCGCCCGGATGAGAGCGAGCACCTCGAGGTCGTGGAGGTGGACGCGACGGAGGTCGCGGAGCTGGCGCATCGCGGAGAGATAACCCACGGCGTCCACATCGCCGCGATCCTGGTGGCAGAGCGCCTGGGGCTTCTACCCCGTCCCT
>CAYRKE010000014.1:62122-69771 GCA_964424695.1 uncultured Polyangiaceae bacterium | reverse complement strand
TTGGCGCCGCAGCGTGGTGGCACCCCGTCGTCGAACTGTCCGGGGTTTCCGACGCGGGAACGAGCGTTACAGGTACCAAGAACTCGAACGGCAGGGGGTCTGATGCGCTGCGACGTATCAGCTCCGCGAGGGTGCGGGTTACGACCTGGGCGAGCTGTTGCGCGTGGACCCCCTCAGCGACGCGCGAACGTGACAGGGGACCGTCGAGCCACAGCGATGCTAGTCCGTGCACCAGGGACCATGACAGGAGCACGAGGTGAGTCGTGTCACCCTGGGGCGCGACACCTGCAGTCTGGCATTCCGTGACCGCCTGCACCAGGATTCCGAAGGCGCGGTGTGCCACGTGGTCGGGATTCTCGCATCCCTTGAGCTCGGCCAGCTCCGGCCGAAACATGATTCGAAAGTACCCCGGGTTGGTCAGAGCGAACGAGACGTATGCACAGCCGAGCGCGGCAAATCTCGCCATCGGCTCGGACGCCGAGCGTGTCGCATCCTCGAGCGCGCGAGTCAGGATCGCGAATCCTTCTTCTGCAACCGCTGAGAGGAGGGCCGAACGATCCTCGAAGTAGTGATAGGGAGCCGAGTGCGTCACTCCCGCTCGACGGGCCACTTCCCGCAGACTAAGCCCCGCAAGACCACCTTCTTCGAGAAGCTGCACGCTGGCCTCGAGCAACGCCCGTCGGAGATCACCGTGGTGATAGCGCGGTCGTTTGCTCATGTTCGTTAAACTAGCAGTTCATCTGGACAGTGAACAGATCGCGGGGTTATTCTGGAGCCGCCAGTCTACTTGGGGAGGCTCGGCGTATCGTGGGTTGGGAGAGAGACCCTCCCAGGGTACTAGCGGCAGCGAGGGAGAATTGACCGACAAGCCACGGCTCGGCCTGGTTTTCCAGGTCACCGGTACAATGAGCGTTGAGCCATGAACCTCGCAATCTGGGAGAAGGCCAATGGGCCGGTCCTGTTTGGGACGGGGGAGTATGCACAGCATAACGGCTCAGACGAGCCCCTGGAAGGCATTCGGTTGCTGGGGGCTCGTCGCAGTTTGGGGGCTCTTCTTGGGCTTTTCTGGCGTTCCTGTCTGAGAACTTGGGTTCCCAGGATCGGAGTGGATGCTGAGCGTTTTTTCACCAATGCGCCTGGGGCGAGTACCAGCCGATTCGGTGTGTCGAACGGGCAACCGGGCGCTGGAAAGGCCGAGGGGAAGCCGCCGGGTTGCGGGTGCCCGTCCGCCCGTGTAGGTAGAGAAGTGGCAGAGCATACCACATTCGCGCTGCCACAGACTGGGCGCAGCTTCAACAAGGGGTTACTCATGCCGTCGAAGCGTCGACATTCTCTTGCCCGAGCTGGGGGTATCGGACAGCCACGGGGAGCCCAGTTTGCAGCGGCTTTGGCCGTGCTTCTTGCTGTCGTGTTGGCTCGTGGGGTTTCGGCCCAGTCTGAGGCCGATCGTGCGACGGCCCGCTCGCTGGCGGCTGAAGGGTACACTGCGCTCCAAGCGAGCGACTTCGCGACCGCAGAAGACCGATTCCGTCGTGCAGACGCGCTGGTGCACGCGCCGACGCTGGTGGTGGACCACGCCCGGGCTCTCGTTGGCTTGGGTCGTTTGGTGGAGGCTCACGAACGCTACGAGTTGGTTCTTCGAGAGGGGGTACCCGCGAACGCTCCCCGGGTGTGGAAGCAGGCGATTTCGGACGCCGAGCAGGAGTTGGCCGCGTTGAAGCCCCGGCTCGCGTGGTTGGTTCTCTACGTGGACGCGCCCGAGGATGCGTCCGTGCGTGTGGACACAGCCGACGTGCCACGCGCAGCTCTCGGAGTTCCTCGGGCCACCGACCCTGGCTCTCGTTCGGTGACCGTCAGTGCTTCGGGGTTCCTGACTCAGGACGTTCAGGTCGACCTCAGTGAGGGCGAGCGACGCGAGCTGAGGTTCAGGCTCGAGGTCGATCCGTCCGTCGTTCCTCTCGAAGAGGCTCCGCCCACCAAGCCCGAGCCTGCAGCGCCTGCTCCGCCGGAATCCGACACGTCCTGGCTCCTGCCCCAGAGAACCTGGGCGTACATTGCGCTAGGGGTCGGCGCGGCCGGTGTCATTGGTGGCGGAGTCACGGGAGGTCTCTTCTTGCGTGAGGGTTCTGATCTCGAGAAAAAGTGCCCGGATCCAGACCGTTGTCCCGCCGTGTACGAAGACGACGTGAAACGTTATCGGCGGCTCGGCTGGGCGTCGGGCATCGGTTTGGGGGTCGGCGTGGCCGGGCTGGCGGCGGGCGCTTACTTGTATCTCACGGAAGACGAAGAGGAACGGGAGTCGGTCGGAGCGAGTGGCGGAATCCTTCCGCTGCTCACTTACGACGGAGTGGGGGTGTGGGGGAGGTTCTGATGTCCAACAGGCGGGGCTTTCTGCTCGTCGGGTGTCTCCTGGCAGCGCTTGGCGCGATTGTCGGGTGCAAGTCCTACAAGATCGACCGCAGCGGGGAGACAGGGGGATCGACAGCGATTGCGGGAGGCAACGACGCGGGTGGCGCAAGCTCGGAGTCCGGGGGAGCCTCGACGGGAGAATGGTGTCCTCCTGGGGAGGAGTATCTCTGCAGTGAGGGCATGTTGCAGCGTTGTGACTCGGAGGTTCCCGACGCATGGACGCTGGTGGAGCGATGCGCGACGCCAGAGCTCTGCGATCAGGATGCCGCCGTGTGCCGCATTTGTGCCCTCGGCGACCACCGCTGCAACGGTTTTCAGTTGGAGGACTGCAGCGATGCGGGCGACACTTGGGGGTTTGTTCGCAATTGTCCGGACGTCGAGTACTGCAGCTCAGCCATTGGAGACTGTCTCACTTGTGTTCCTGGGGAGGCATTCTGCGAGGGAGCGACCCTTCGCCGCTGTAACGATACTCAGACCGGTTGGGTCGACACCCAGTGCCTGAGCGAGGGCGAGTGCAATCTCGCTGCGATGGCGTGCACCCCTTGTGCGCCCGGACAGCTCCAGTGTGATGGATCGGTACTCCAACGCTGTTCCGACCAGAGTACTTGGGATCCACTCAGTACTTGTCAGACCAGCGAGCTATGCGCTGAGACGGTGAGACGCTATCAGGAAGATCCGGACGGGTGGTCCGGCGAGTGCGAGCTTCCTCGCTGCGAGATCGGGTCATATCGCTGTAATGAGAGTGACCCGCGCATCTTGGAGGGCTGTCTTCCGGGGCAGGTGACCTGGGGCGTCATCGCGGTGTGTAGTACCGCGGCGCTCTGCAACTCCGAGGTTGGCCAGTGCGACGTCGGTTGTAGCCCGGGCGAGTATCGATGTGATGGGGCGGCCCTCCAGGTCTGCAGCACCGACGGAACAGGCTACGTGACCGAGAAGACGTGCCAGAGCGCAGCCGAGTGCAACACCACTCAGCGGGATTGCGTGCTCTGCACAGTCGGCCAGTACCAATGCAACGGTGTGGAACTTCAGGTGTGCTCTGCGGCGCACGAGTGGGAGTTGGTTGCGACTTGCGCCTCTTCAGCGCTCTGCTCGGTCGCCAACGCGGCTTGCTCTTCGCCAGGCTGCCCACTTGCGAACGAGTTCTCTTGTGACGGGAACGTTCTGCTCCGATGCTCCGAGGATCTGGTCGGGTGGGTCTCGGTGGAAGAGTGTAGCACTGCGGCGACGTGCAATGCGGTCGACGGACGCTGCGACACGGGATGCGGGGAGCCAGGGGTGATGCGCTGCGTCGGTCAGGAACTCGAGCGGTGCTCCGACGACGGGACGACCTGGCAGTTGGTCCAGCCTTGCGATGATGGCTGGCTCTGTAACGCCGACACGGGCACCTGCGACGGCTCCTGTCCCAATCCCCCCTACGGCTGCCAGAACAGCGTTCCGGTTGCCTGCCAAGCAAGTGAGACCGGTGGGGTTGAATGGGTCACCACGGGGTTACCCTGCGCTACCCCTGAACTCTGCCATTCTGATACGGCGCGTTCGTTCTGTAGCGAGCCTGTGTGCGGCTCTGAAGGCGACGCCAATCACTACCGGTGCAATCCCAACAATCCGCAGCTCGTCGAGGTGTGCAACGCGGGGCGGACGGGGTGGGATCTCGCTAGAACCTGCGATACCGGCGCCACTTGCGACGCCGAGGGCAGCGATGCGACTGGGACGCCTCAGTGTGACATCTGTCTGCCAGGGGCGCTCAGTTGTGACGGCGCCGTGCTGCGGGTATGCGCCCCTGATGGTCAATCCCAATATGTCGTACGCCAGTGCCAGAGCGCTGAGTACTGCCACGCATCCAATGACGGGAGTGAAGGCTACTGCTACGTCTGTGCTCAGGGCGACCAGCAGTGCCAAGGCCTCGATGCCATTGCAGCCTGCGCCTCGGATCGTCGCGGGTTCGTTTCGTCTACGGAGTTCGTCTCATGTCCTCAAGGTTGCGTCGACCTTGCTGGCAATCAGGACTACTGTGCAGCCTGTCCCGTGGCTGGGGAAGCGCAATGCACCCAAACGGGCGCGCCTGGGGCGATCCGGTACTGTGACTGGGAGCGGAGAGCCTGGAGCGCACCCCAAACCTGTTCCGGCCAACAGGGCTGCACCGACTATGCCACGAGCGATTACTGCATCGGGTGCACCGACGGGGCACGTGAGTGCACTGCCGACTCGCCCCCACGGCTGCGGGAATGCCAGAACAACGCTTGGACTGTGGTCGAGCAATGCAGTTTCGCCTGCTACTCCTCTGGCAACGCGGGTTACTGCGGAGACTGCGTAGAGGGCGCATCGGAGTGTACTGACGGGGGCGTCCGCACGTGCGTTGGCGGCAGGTGGACCGAGACGCAGTGCGCGGCCTCCTTCGCTTGCCACGAGGTGAGCAGCACGGTCGCCTACTGCGGCGAGTGTTCCGCCAACGAGAGCGAATGCGTTGACCAGACTCACCGACGGGTGTGCAGTGATCTGCAGCGGTGGGGCGACTCAACGTTGTGCCAGAACGGGTGCTACGATTCAGGGGCCGCCGACTACTGCGGGGAGTGCGCTGAAGGCTCGGCGCAGTGCACAGCGGGCGCTTCCGGTCGCCTGACATGTGTTGCCGGCAATTGGGTTGCGGCGGACTGCATGGATCCCGCCCCTTACTGTAGTGACAGTGAGTGCGTCGAGTGTCTCGATGGCATGACGCAGTGCGGTGACGACGGCGCCATCACCGAGGAGTGTGTGGGCGGACAATGGACTACCGTAGACTGCAGTCCCGGCCAAGTGTGCCTTGATGGAGCCTGTGCCGACTGCAACACGGCGTCTTCGGAGTGCGACCCCGAAGGTTTGAACGGATCGGTAACGACCTGCAACGTCACGAGTGGAGAGTGGGAGACCGTCGCTTGCGAGGCGCCATGGCCATACTGCGCCGATGGCGCGTGCGTTGCTTGTCCTGAAGCGGAGCGCCGCTGCAACAGCGGCGATATCGAGGAGTGCATCGGCGGACAGTGGGAGGTGTCTGAGGACTGCGTTGCCGATGAGCCCTGTGATCCTACGACGCTTCAGTGCCTCTGCGCTGAGGGCAGCTCCCATTGCACCGAGGGCGACGCCTCTGTTCAGATCTGTCTTGACGGCCAATGGGCCAGGACCGAATGCGACTACGGGTGTCGGGATGGGGCATGCTTGGATCCCGGGACTGGTGGTACCGGAGGCGGCGGCAGCGGGGGCACTGGCGGCGGCGGGGGCACTGGCGGCAGCGGGGGTATCGGCGGCAGCGGGGGCACCGGCGGCAGCGGGGGCACCAGCGGCAGTGCGGGTACTGGCGGCAACGGGGGTACTGGCGGCGAGACGAGCAGTGGCGGATCCGGTGGAACGGGTGGGGACGGATCGGGTGGCATGAGTGATGGCGGCACGGGAGGTGCGTCTGGTGCGACGAGTGGCGGCGGCACGAGCGGTGCGCCTGGCGATGGTGGAGGAACCAGCGAGACAGGCGGCGATGGCGGTCGCGGCATCGCCGGTGAAGGGGGCTCGGGCGGTGGCGGCGGTGCATAGAGCGGCTGCCCAATGGTACGGGGCGGAGCGAGCTCTTTCGCCCAGCGGGGCGTGCTGGAGCAGAAACCAACCCTGGAGCACCCAGAAACGACGAGAAGCGCTCGGCGTTTCACTGCGGTGGGAGTCCATGAGCGGATCCTGGAATCCAGCAGGGCGGCTTGGTGACACGCCGTTCATGGATGCCACATGGGGGCACAACATGGCCTGGTCGGGACTGCTGAGAGGATGCGCGTGATTCGTCAACAGAAGCCAATTGCCAAGCATTCCGTCGGATCTTGCCGCCGGGGCAAGCGCCGGTCGGGTATCGGTAGCGTTTGCCCGTTTGTGCAACACATCGCGTGCTTGATGGCAGCTGTCGGGCCGTTCGCGTGCCAGTATGCCTTTGGCGATTACCAGATCGACAACGACCGCGGCGTTTCCGGATCCGGTGGCGGCGGGAGCGATCCAGACGTGGCAACGGGCGGGGATTCCCAGGGGAGCGGCGGTGTTGCATCCGCCGGGACCAGTTCTTCGGAGGAGTGCCCATCCGACACGGCGAAGTGTGAGGGGCAAACGTTGACGCTGTGTATCAGGGGCCAGTGGTCATCCTCGCCCACGGTTTGCGAAGCTGGTCTGGTCTGCAACACGGCTGCGCGTGCGTGCACCGTGTGCGTCAAAGACCAGAAGCGCTGCCAGGACGGTGAACTGCAAACCTGCGATCAGGAGCTTACGGGGTGGCTCCCAGGTGGGCGTTGCGATAAGGGCTGCCTGGATGGGCCACCGGCGCATTGCCGCGATTGCGATCTCGTGGGCCACGCAACCTGTACCAACACAGGCAATCTTGTGACGTGCATGGCCGACTACTCGACGCTCATCACGGGCTGCGGCGACCTGGGCTGCGATCCAGGTCCGCCAGGCACGGGCGGCAGTGCTGGTCAAGCTCGGTGTGTGACTGAATAGCTCTACCACCGCTCCGAAGCGTGGCTGCGCATGTCGTCTGAGGGCATCCGTAGCTCGGACGACATGCGTGCCAAGCTTGCGCCCATCGCTTCCCAAGTCTCGGCGAGCAAAGCGCCGTGCAGGCGGGTCCTCGTAGTCTCCCGGAGGCGTCGACGTAGGGGGGCGTCCTTGGCATCGCCGCGGACCACCAGGGCGTCCTCACAGAGAGGCGTCCTTCTCGCCAAGTCGTAGACGATGAAGCGAGCGCCGATGGCTCCCGGATTCCATTCTGGACGAATTGCATCCCTTCTGTGGAAGACGTTGGGTTTCGAATAGCTGGTGACGTGGAGGACGGCCGCATACCGTGTACGATCCAACGCATCCAGGGTTCGTTCGATCGCTGGGGCGGAGTCGGCGCTCTGGAGCTCGGCTGCTTCGAGGTTCCACAGGGCTGCCACTCCCCCAACGTAGTGGGATCCCAACGCCACGAACTCATCGGACTCGAGCTGGGAACGGAACTCGAGGGGAAGGAGATCCTTGGGCTCGTAGCGGGCGTCGTGAACTCGAATGGCAACTGTCTCGACGGCACCGGCACCGCCCAGCCGGGGTGGGCATAGCTTTGCAGCCTTCGCCGTTGGCATCTCGAGCTCCGGTGTAAGTCTGCTCCTTACCTCGAGGATGCGCGCTGCCAGCCTCTGTCTCACTTCGGATTGATCGCTGGACGAGGCGCTCCTCGTCTCGGGCGGTAGGAGGCGCTCGGTACC
>CAYRKE010000014.1:0-62022 GCA_964424695.1 uncultured Polyangiaceae bacterium | reverse complement strand
CATCGCCTGCTTCAAGCAGTCCGGGACCGATCAGAGCCACCTCGAATCGATGGAAAGTGGCGTCCGTCGTGGCTCTCGTGGGTTTCGCCATCGGTGGCGGAGTGTCCTGGGTACTCGGGGGGTGCACGACCTGTTCTGTTGGCGTGAGTCCCTTCCTCAGCGGGGTCATCACGGCGACGGTGGCCGGGTTGGCAGCGCTTTGGGGCGAATCCGGCCGCTGAAGGCCTCCACAGACGTCGCGCCACAACGCAGAGGGTGAACGAGCCGTGCCGTAATAGTCCTGGGCACTTGCGTGAGCCCGGGACTATCGACGAGAGCCGGTGGGTCAGGATTCTGCAGTAACAGCGGGCGAGGGCGCTCCAGGAACGTTCTCCTGCGCGAGCTTCTCGAGGAAGGTCGAGAGCGTCATAGGCCCGAGCTCGCCCGCGTCCCGAGAGCGGACATTGACTGTCTGGGCGCTCAATTCCTTTTCGCCGAGCACGATGGCATAGGGGATCCGCTGCATGCTCGCATCTCGGATTTTGTACCCGACGCGATCATCCCTCAAGTTGACCTCGGCGCGCAAACCAGCATCCATCAGCTTCTCGTGAACTGAGCGCGCATAGTCGGAGAACTTGTCGCTCACCGGGATCACAATCACCTGCGTTGGCGCGAGCCAGAGTGGGAACCGACCAGCGTAGTTCTCGATGATAATTCCCAGGAAGCGTTCGATGCTACCGTAGGTGGCGCGGTGGAGCATGACTGGAGTGTGCTTGGCGCCGTTCGCGCCCACGTAGGACAGCTCGAACCGAGCTGGCATCGAGAAATCGAGCTGGATCGTGCCGCACTGCCACGAACGCTTGAGCACGTCGCGGATGTGGAAGTCGATCTTCGGACCATAGAAGGCGCCATCGCCCTCGTTGATCGTGTACGGGATCCCTTTGAGGTCGAGGGCGGACTTCAGCGCAGTTTCCGCGGCGTTCCACATCTCGTCGCTGCCGATGCTCTTCTCCGGTCTCGTTGAAAGCTCGATGCGAACGTCTCCGAGACCGAAGGCCCCGTACACTTCACTGAAGAAGTCGATGAGCATCGAGACTTCACCGGAGATTTGCTCGGTGGTGCAGAAATGGTGGGCGTCATCCTGGGTAAACGCTTGCACGCGGAAGAGCCCATGGCGAACACCGCTCAGTTCACGGCGATGGACCAAGCCCATCTCGGCGATACGCAGCGGAAGCTCCTTATGGCTGTGCTGACGACTCCTGAAGATCAAGAGGTGGCCTGGGCAGTTCATCGGTTTGAGGGCAAGCGGCCGTTCCTCGTCGACATTGTCATGGATCCTCGTTGAGTCGTTCTTGTCGCGGAGCTTGAGCTTCGTGAAGAACATGTTCTCGAGGTAATTGTCGTAGTGGCCGGACGTATGCCAGAGCTGCTCACTCAGCACGAGAGGCGTCTTTACCTCGTGGTAACCGCGTCGACGGAGCAGACTGCGCATGTAATCGATCAGGCAGTTGAATAGGATCGTGCCTTTGGGATGGAAGAACGGGAACCCAGGAGCATCTTCCTCGAAGTGGAACAAATCGAGCTGTTCCCCCAAGACGCGGTGGTCTCGTTTCTTCGCTTCCTCGAGCTGCATCAAGTAGTCGCCGAGCTCCTCCTTCGTGAAGAAAGCCGTCCCGTAGATGCGCTGGAGCTGCTCCCGGGTGGCGTCACCACGCCAATAGGCGCCCGCGACCTTGGTGAGCTTGGTAAACTTCAGCCACCCGGTGTGCGGCACGTGGGGGCCACGGCACAGGTCGATGAAGTCGCCGTGCTTATAGAAGGTGAGCTCCTCGCCGCGATCACGAATACCGCGAACCAGCTCCTGTTTGAAGGGATTGTTGCCTCCGTCAATGGCCGTGTAGCGAGCATAGTATTCGTCGGCAGCATCGTAGTGGCTCACGCACCGTTCGAAGGGACGAGCCTCTTTGGCGATCTGCCCCATCTCCGACTCGATTCTAGCGAAATCTTCGGGGGTGATCTTCCCGTCGGGCATGTAGATGTCGTAGTAGAAACCATCTTCTACTGTTGGGCCGATGGTCAGCTGAGCCTTGGGGTAGACGCGCAGGATTGCGTCCGCCATGAGATGCGCAGCCGAGTGACGCAGTACATCCAAGGCTTCAGGGTCACGCTTGGTCACGAGCGCGACCTGGGCACCTTCGGGCAACGGCTGGCTCAGGTCCTGAAGCTTGCCGTCGACTTTCGCCGCAATGGCGCTCTTGGCCAGGCCCGGTCCGATTGCCATGGCGAGGTCTGCGGCGGTGCCATTTCCTGGGATCTGCTTTCTGCTCCCGTCGGGGAGGATGACTTCAGTCATTGCTGGGTTCTCCTTTGCGAGACGGACACTCCCGTCGTCGCGGCTTTGCTCGGGCGGATACCCCCGCCGGGCGCTTCGAGCCTAGCGCTCTCCGCTGGGCGGTGCCAGCGGCCGCGACCCGCGGTCGGGTCGGGAGGCCCCGTTTCTGCGAGTCGGGAGGCCCCGTTTCTGCGATGGGAGTCGTTGCGTGGAAGCCTCTGGGCAGCTGCCCGTCGGGGGGGGCCATCTCACGGGCGTGGTCGTCCCCTCTGAACTAGACTGCGCCGCGGTGGATAGCGGCATCCCATCCCACGAAACCTTCCGGCAGACCCGCCATTTCGCCTCACTCGATGGTCTCCGATGCCTCAGCATTGTTCCGGTCGTGTGGCACCACATGTTGCCTGAACCGCGCGAGGGTATTCTGGGCCGTGGCGCCTGGGGTGTGTCGCTGTTCTTCGCGATCAGCGGGTTTCTGATCACCACACTCCTCCTGCGTGAGCGGGAATCCCGAGGTTGTGTGTCGTTGAGGGACTTCTACGCGCGGCGGAGTCTTCGCATTTTCCCCCTGTACTATGCCGTCCTTGCCCTCTTCGCCGTCCATACGTGGTGCGGAGGCGCCCAGGCCGGAGCGCGTGAGCATTTCTTCGAGAGTCTGCAGTACTACGCGACCTATACGTCGAATTGGTTCGTCGATTTTGCCGTGCGCTTTCCGGTGATCTTCGCGTTCGCGTGGTCCCTGGCAACCGAGGAGCAGTTCTATCTGACTTGGCCGTGGGCGATCAGAATCAGTCGTGGACCGTGGATTCCTGTCCTCGTCATGACGCTGTTGCTGTTGATCGATCAGGGGGCCGAACGCGGGTGGATCGCGAGACTCGCTGTGGTCGATCCAACACTGCTCCGCATCATGCGCAGCCTATCGGCTCCCATTTGCATGGGGAGTCTCCTGGCGGTCGTGGTTCACTGGCGCCCGGGCTTCGCGACGCTCGCTCCGCTGTTCGGGCGAAGGGCGAGTGCGGCGTGCGTGTTGGTGGCGCTTTCCGCCGCCGTTGCGGGAGGGGCGCCAGACATCGTGACCCATGTCCTGATGGCGGTGCTGGTGGTCAGCTGCTGTCTGCGTGAAGATCACGTGCTTCGTGATGCGCTCACGCGACCCGCCATCGCTCACGTGGGAAAGGTTAGCTACGGTATCTACTTGATGCACGTAGGGGTGATCGGTGCGGTCCGGTGGCTGCTGCCCAACTGGCGAGCGCAGCTTTGGCTGGCGTTTCTCCTTGTGCTGGGAGGAAGCGTTCTGGTCGCGAGTCTATCCTTCCACTTCTTCGAGCGTCCGATTCTGTCACTGCGGGCACGGTACCGTCCCCGTTCTCTGTGACCAGCGGAGCGCCCAGGCCATCTCCAGATTCACGAGCGCGGAGCTTGATCACCGATCGCTTTCCAGCTCCTCGCGCGCGGGGATGCCCCGACTCGGGGGGCGACTCCGCTCGAGACGCGCCGGATTCTGTCTACGAGCCGGTGCTCAAAACGCTCGTGGGTTTCAACAGTTCGGCTCACCTGCCGCACCGCGGTCTGTCGTTCTAGGGGGCTGCTCTCCCCGCTGTCGGGGCAGACCTCGATGTGGGGCCGCGCCTTCGCGACATGGACAGGCCGACCGAGACCGTCGGCTTGGAGCCATCCAGCACGACGCGCCTCGTGATGAACCCACGGCGGGCCACTTCGACTGCGACGCGCTTGCCCTTGGGGATCTCGAATTCGAAGGGGGGGCCAGGGTGCCGTCTTCCGCCCCAAGCGACCTTGGCATCGGACGGGGCGACTTCCAGCACCACACGTCGAGTTCCGGGGGATGCCGTCCTGTCGGCGCCCTGGCGCTGGGGGGGCGTTCGAGCGAGCGTGTCCTCGTCGTCCGCGGCTGATGAAGCCTGCTCGGGGGCTGGAGCCGGTGTCGCGACGGCGCGGGCGCCGGAAGGAAGCTCGGGCACCGCTGTGATTGCCGACGGCGTCTGTGGTGCGGCCGCCTCAACCTGTCGCGGGCTCGCCTGCTCCGTCACGCTCGGGCCCGTGCCTTCCGCACCGGAGCTTCGTCCGAAGACGAACAGGGCTCCCACGAACGTCACAGAGGCAACGGCGACTGCCCACATTGGGAAGCGACTCGGTTTCGCGGCGCGCTGCGCTCGTTGGCTCTCAGTCGCTCTGCCGCCTTCTGCCGGCTCCGAGGTGCGGCACCCGCCTCGCGCGGCGGTGGGCGTACGACTTCGTGCCGGCCCTGGAGGCTCTGCGAGACTCGTGGAGGAACCCGTTCCCGTGAGCGTGTCGTCTGGGGCAACACCCCCGTTCAGCTCGGCCGCCCTCTGGTTTGGCTCTTCCGCCCCGAGGCAGTCACGGCCACCGAGGTCATCTGCGAAGGGGAAGGGCTCGCCGTTGTCCACGGAGCTGGTTTCGAGCTTGGGTCTGCTTACCGTGTCGTCCGCGCTGAAGGGTGGCGGGGGCTGCTCGCTGTTGCCCGAGAAGACCACGACCATTGGAGCCGATGGGCGAGATGGATTCTGCGGGCGCCATCCCGGAACCGGCCTAATACTCGAGCGGCGCGCCGCGGGAGGCGTTTGCGAGCTGGCGTCTTGCTTGGAACCTGCCGAGTGCGTGCCGACCAGCCTGGCGCGATCCGAGCGCTCTGCCCCAGCACCTTCCGACACCCCAGTTGCGGGGGCTGCGGTCGAGCTCTCCGTTCCAGTCTCATCCTTGTCTCCGCTCCCGGACTGCTCGATGAGCTGGTTCTGCCGGCGGGGCTCGGTGCAGTGTTCAGGAAGAGTTTCGTGAGAGTCGAGGCCAGCCATCGCCAATTCGCTACTGAAGAGTTGCGCGAGCTAAAGAACACATCAAGCCCCGTCGGTGACGATCACCAGAAGGGGGGGGCGGCTAGCGGTTCGAGGACGGCGGGAGGCGCTTGCGGTGGCCACACGCGAGCGGGCATGACCTCGGTCCAGTCACCGTGCCCCGCCAAGGGGAGAGCCCTGTGGACTATTGGTCCTCACGGTGTCTCCAAGATGAGGTCGAGACGCGACAGGCGCCGCACGGCAACAGCGAACACTGCCACATGGGGGGGAGATTCCTCACTCCAGTGACTCTGAGAGCGGCCTTGGTGTCCTGTACGAGGGGGACTCAGTCGCCTCCGCCATGCGAACAGGACTCCGCCCGTGGGAGACACTCTCCCAGGGCCATCCCACTTTGCGGCGCCGCCCTCGCGGGAGGTGGTGAAATTGTGCGGTCGACCGACCTTTCTGCCTTCCCGAAGGACGAACGGGATCCAGTGGCCGACGGTACCGCGCTGTTCACGACCATTCCAAGGGCCACGGCGATGCACGGCGCTCTCTCATATCGTGCGCCTCCGACCTTGCTGGGCGTCCCTTCTCGATTCGCGGCGAATCTGGCTGGCGGTCGGCGCTCTCGCGGAGCCAGTCGTCGCGGCTACCAGTGCGTCGTGACTGCCGATTCTGTGCACTCAAGTGCCCCCGTAGCTGGAGCCTCGCCTTCCAGCTACGCCGCACCGAACACGGTACTGGACGTCGAACCTGTGAACGGGTGCGCCTCGAATGCCTCTCGATCGAGCGTTCTTGGGTGTGCTCGTGCGCTCGAATCCGTTGCTCTGGGGTGCAGGCCCGTTCTCCAGGGCCCGGACCAGCTTGGAGTCTTCCAGCGAGTTCAGCATCCACCCCCGTTGTCTTCGGCTGAATGGGCGCTCAGCGATCGGGCGCGGGAATGATGGCTTCTCGAGAGATTTCTCGGGACAGATGTGGGATGCTGACTTACGCTTGGGACTCGGAAGCTGCAGGGCTTCGGAGCGACGATGAGCTACGGAGACCGAAAGGATACGCCAGCTTTGATGCGCTCAGTCACAAGGACTGCTGACAGGTTCGATCCCGCTTATCAGTTTGCGACCCGTGGAGACTCTTCCGCGGCGTCGACTGCGAAGCGTCCTGGCGCTCGTCAGGGATCGACTGCTGGCATCGAGAGTTGGGAGCGAAGGTCCACCCGTCACGACGTGATCATTCCGACTGCGGGCGATGATGAGGATGAACGGACACAGACCCGCCATCCGTTTCCAGCCCTAGTCGCTCGGTGGCAGAAGGACGCTGGGGGCCAGGGGCTTTTGGGGCCTGCCGCGCTGGCTTCTGCCGTGCCTCGTTCCGAGCGGCGTCTACGCGACACGGGGGAGAATCCTGCGGCGAAGCGGATCGAATGGTACGTTCGGCTCAAGCTGCGTCAGGACCTGCTCGGCAAGCTGTGGGCGCGCAGCCTGATGCCACGCGACGTGCTCGTATGGAGTCAGGACGATCAGCACTGGTTGCGCTTGGAGGAAATCCCTCGACTCCAGTCTTATGTTGCCGAGGTCGTGCGCGACTGGGAGGCGCGCGAGCGAGCACTCCCAGCTCCTGCGCATTGGAGCTCCGCCCCGCCGCCACCGAGCGTCGGACGAGTGAACGATGGGCGTCCCGACGTCGTTTTTCGGCCAACGGGCTCTGCCGCTCGTCACCTCGCTTCGACGATTCCGCCTCCTGGGCAGGCTTCCCCGGGCTCATCGATTCCGGCCGCGCCCAGGGTTCCCTCGTTCGACGAGGTCATGGAGGGAACCGTGCAGGCTTCGGAGCGGGCCGAGCATGCACCCGCAAGCGGTGGGCCTCGCAGTGGTCTCGCCGCACTCACCCAGAGCTCGGTCGTGCCGCCCCGCGTTTCCCGAGCGGCGGTCGTCACCTCGTCCCATAGCGAGCGACACGCAGGGGCAGGTGCCAGCGTTGCCCCAACTCTTCCGGCTCCGCGGACGGTGACGGTGCCCCCTGTTGCGCAACGGACGGCTTCCGCTGGGCGCTCTTCTGGCGTGGATTATATCGAGCGACTCGTCTGGATGGTGGCGGGCGTTGCCACGATGTTCGCGGTCATGGCCGCGCTGGGCAAGATCAGACGATCAGATTTCTGGCAAGAGTCGGCTTCTGTGGCTGGCCTGGCTCCCGCCCTTGGGTCGATGCTGTCCGCTCGTGTGGCAGAGGTCTCCGACTCGCTTCGCCCGTCCACGAGCCTGCCCCCTGCATCCGCCAAGCCAGTCAGCGCGCCCCCCGAAGCTAGCGCGTCGGAGGCTGCCTCCGCGTCCGATACCAGCGAGTCAGAGAGCACCGAGTCTCGGCGGTCCTGGGCAAGCGCTGGTCGTCGATTCGGCAAAGCACCCGGTCGACACGCTCCCGAGCAACCAGACGAGAAGCCCGCGGTCGACAAGTCAGTTGCAGAGGCTGGCGAATCACCCGATACCGGGAAGGCCGCCGCCGACGCTGAGCCGACTGCACGCGGTCTGGGGTCCTTCGATCGGACGGCGGCGCGCAGAGCGCTAGCGGGGGCAGCTGCGCGAGCGTCGAAGTGCGCAGATGGCGCGGCACGGGGCACCGTGGTTGTCACCTACGCCTCGTCCGGACTGGTGCAGAACGTTTCTGTTGCCGAGCTCAGCGGAGATGGAGTGAGCGCCGGTTGTGTGATTCGGACGTTCCAGTCAGCGCGGGTAACGCCGTACTTCGGTGGGTCTGTTACAGTGCGCAAGACCTTTTCGGTCAAGTAGCCTGTCGGGTCGTCCCTAACCGACTCCCTCGCTGTGTTGGAGACGCCGAACCGGAACCCGGTTCCGGGAGACCTCTCTATTGGGCTCGCGCTTCCGAGTGGGTCCAGCCTTGCGCGCGCTTGCGAGGCACCGCCTTGCAGAAAGGCTCGACAGGCGAATGCCTGCATGGGCATATCGTGCGAGCGACCCCTTTCGCGGACGCGGCGCATCTCCCATTCGCGCCCCCGTCCGATACGGACCCCTCAACCAAGCGCCCTTCTTTGCGCGCCACAGTGGATTCGAACCACTGGCCTTCGGCTCCGGAGGCCGACGCTCTATCCAACTGAGCTAGTGGCGCAAGTGCCGGTGCTTCCTAACAAACACTGTCCCCCTGCACAAGGGGCTCCGATTCGGCGCGCGTAGTGTAGCCTGTCCGCGATGCCTGTCACCTCGATTCGCAGTTTTCCGTCGCGCCGGGAGGCGGGAGGTGCCGTTCCATGGGGAGCCGCACTTCTGGTGTTGGTGGTCTGCGCTTTCAGCGTTGGGGGCTGCGCTTGCAGCCGGAAGGACCGGGCGCCAAACCCGGGCGGGGCTCGCGCTGTCCAGGGCCAGCCCCGTCCAGTAAGCGACCGGGCCATCGGTTGTGACCGAGGCGTGCCGACTCCGGCCGGGTCAGGCTCCGAGTCCAGCGGCGCTGCCGTGGCTTCGACCTCGATCTCTGCGCTCGTGCCCAGCCGACGGCTCGTGTGGGACTTCCCCGAGGCGCCTCTGGGTGAACTGCGCGTGATCGTCGCTGTGCCTCCCCATGACCCCAAGAGCGGGCCACTTCCGGTGCTGATAGCACTCCACGGAAAGGGCGAGGCGCTCAAGGGCCCCCTGCGCGGAGCGCGAGGGTGGCTGGATGATTACGAGCTCGACAAGGCAGCCGAGGCTCTTGCGCGGGGAGCGCCCACAATCGACGACTATCGGGGCTTCGCGACCGTCGAACGCTTGGCGGAGGTTCGCGCCGAGCTTTCGTCACAGCCCTATCGGGGGATGGTCGTGGTGATGCCCTACACGCCTCTTGAATTGGCCGGGAACAAGCCGTTTTCTGCGGTGCTTCCCTATGGGCGCTTCCTGGTGGAGTCGGTGCTGCCCAGGGTGCACCGCGAGACGCCGGCAGCTCCCCTGGCGTCGTCAACTGGGATCGACGGTGTGAGTCTCGGGGGGCGCGTTGCTCTGCTGCTTGGTCTGAGTTTTCCATCGTCCTTCGGCGTCGTGGGCAGCCTGCAAGCGGCACTCGATAGTGAGGAAGCCGCCGAACTCGTTGCGCTTGCACGCTCGGCGAGACGGGAGAATCCAGCGCTCAAGCTGCGCCTCCTGACAAGCGACGGGGATTTCTTCCTTGAGCCGATTCGGACGATCTCCACGGCATGGCGGGCTGCGGGGATCGACCATGAGTTACTCGTGGTTCCCGGACCGCACGACTACGCCTTCAATCGCGGACCCGGCGCCATCGAGATGCTGCTCTATCACGATCGCGCGTTGCGCCTTGGTGAGCGAGCTCCGCGCCCTGCGGGCACTGGTACCTAGCACTGTCGGAAACTTGCCTGAGAAAAGGCCCGCCGATCTCGGATTCCAGCTTTGTTTCGCTGCGCTTCCGGTGTTCACGTACCCCACGTACACTCCGCTCCGGTGCACTCGCGCTCTGCGTGCGCGCCGCAGCTTTGGCCAGCGGAAGTAGCCCTCCGTGGACTCCGTCCAGAAAGCTGGACTCCGTCCGCTCCGGGTCTCGCGTCACTCTGCCAGAAACCGAGCTTGACGGGCGGGCTGCCCGAGAGCTCTCGGCAATCGGACTGGATTGACCAACGATTGAATGGCGGGTGAACCGATTGGTCGCTTCGACTTGCCGCGCCGCGCGGCCGGTGCCGCGCCGCCGTCCACGGGGATTACGATCAAATCCCGCAACGAAATCACAGAAAGGCCGGTCGTTCGTTGGGTCACAATGGGGCTGTGCGGAGCCTTCCTTACATCGATCGCGCCAGGTGCGCGCCTGCCCACAGCACCGAACTGTTGCGATTGGTTGTTCGGTCTGGATTGGGTGTGGCAGAACTTCGAGCAGCGCGCACTAGTCAAGCCTGACTGGCTGCGATACTTGGGAGATCGAGTCGACTTCGGCCAAGCTCGGCTCTCAGTGACTGCTCCGCTGACCGGTGCGGCCGGAGCCCGTTGACGACCTCGGAGAACGCATGTCCCAGGAGACCCGCAAGGATCCACGCGCGAAGGTGCTGAGCATGACGGTGCGCTACAAGAGCGCGACCCTCGACGAGTTTATCGAGCACCATTCGTACGATGTCAGCCGCGGCGGGATGTACATCAAAACGCCAAAACCGTTTCCTCCCGGCACCCTGCTCAAGTTCGAGGTGAGAATCGCCGAGAATCAGCGGGTCATGCAGGGGGTGGGTCGCGTCGTCTGGAAGCGAAACCTCACCGAAGCCGACGAGGGGCATCCAGCGGGCATGGGGGTGAAGTTCATCAAGCTGGATGATGACTCCAAGGCGCTCATCGATCAGCTGGTGTCGCGTCGGCGGGACGAGGACTCCGAGTTCGAACGGGGTGACGAGGTCACGCCCGCTGCAGGGGTCGCGGCCCTGCGCGCACAAGAGAGCGAACGCGGGAAGAACACTGGTCGTGCATCCATTCCCGTTGTCGATACCGTGCGTGGCGACCAGTCGGCCGATGGCACGTTCTTCCCGTCCACGGACTCGGACACGGGGGGGCCGCCTCGCGAGGATCGGACGATGCTGAAGCAAGCAGCGGAGCTGCTCCAAGACGCGCTCCGCGAAGCTGGCGGTTCGGTGGAGGAACTTGGGACAGGTTCAGGGCAGCCGTCGCCGCCCACGCGTCAGTCCGAGACTGCTCAGACGCGACCGCGTCCCTCGCCGGGTGGCAGCGGAGCCGAGGTAAGTTTCAAGACCGAGTCCACGCCACCTCGCCGCCAACGTCGAGAGTCCGACGGGCGGGGGCTCGTCGAACGCGCGAGCCTTCCGGCTTCTACTCGTCCGGAAAAACCCGCTTCAGTGCCTGCGCGACGGGGCACGTCGACACCCGCTGCCGCCCATAGCGCGCCCTCGGGCGGCGGGGGCACAGGCAAGCTCCTCCTGCTCGTCGTTGGCGTGGCCGCAGCGATAGCAGTCGTATTCTATGTGACACGCAAGACCAAGCCGGTAGCTCCTCCCGAGCCGGCGGCTCCGTCGGCAGCTGCTGTTCCAACTCCCGAACCACCACCGGTTGCTTCAGTGCCCGCAAGCGAAGCGTCGGCCGCGCCCATTGCGGTCGATGCTGGTGCCGTCAAAGACGAGGCCGATGCGGCTGCGGCGGTTGAGGCGGTTCAAGTGCCAGACGCCAGCGTCGTTCCGGAACCTACGCCAGCGTCGCCAGAGTCCGAAGCACCTCGTGTCCGTGTTACCGCGCCGCGAGTGCGGCGGACTCCTGCCCCGACGGCTCCGTCCCCAGCCGAGGCTGAGGCCCCCACACCGGAGCCAGAGCCTGAGGCGCCGGCTAGTACAACAGAGGAGCCGAGCTCTCCAGTTGCTCCCGCGCCAGCCGCAACTACGCCACCATCCAGCGCTCCGACGACTCCGAGTCCGGCACCCGAGGCTCCGGTAACGCCGCCGGCAGTACCAGCGGTGCCTCCATCGCCCCCGTCACCCCCGGCGAGCGACAACCCCTACGAATGACCCAATGGAGGCCGGACCTGCACGACAAGTCGACCCAGTTCGAATCACGAGAGTGCGGGCCGAGGCCTGAGTAGAGCTATTGCGTATGTCAGTTGGCTCCGATGGAGACAAGGAAAGGCAGCCACCGCCCGATGCCGAGATCGACGATCGCTTCGGCATCGTGCTGAGCGAACGCTACCGAATCGGCGAGTTGCTCGGAACGGGTGGGATGGGGCGGGTGTACGCCGCCGAGCATGTGCTGATGCGCAAGAAGCTCGCGGTGAAGGTGCTCCACCAGGAACTCAGCTCGGTTCCCGAGATCGTGACCCGGTTCAAGCGGGAGGCCATGGCCGCGGCCAACATCGACCACCCGAACGTCGCGGCAGCCACTGACTTCGGCAAGCTGGAAGACGGGTCGGTCTTTCTCGTACTCGAGTACGTGAAGGGGGTGTCGTTGCGGGAGGTGATCGATGGGGGGCCCCTGTCGCAACCCCGCGTTCTGCATATTGCGAGGCAGATAGCGTCTGCGCTGGCAAGTGCTCACGCACTCGACATCGTGCACCGCGATCTCAAGCCAGAGAACGTGATGCTGGTGAGAAAGGGTTACGATCCCGACTTCGTCAAAGTCCTGGATTTCGGGATTGCGAAAGTTCCCATCCAGGAGTTGTCCGAGCGGGGCTCGCTCAGGCCCGGACAACAGATCACCAAGATCGGGATGGTATTCGGCACGCCGGAGTACATGGCGCCTGAGCAGGCGCTTGGGCAGCCCGTGGACGGCCGAGCAGACCTCTATGCCCTTGGTGTCATGATGTTCGAAATGCTCGCCGGCGTTCGCCCCTACGCCAGCTCGAGCCAAGTGGGGATGCTGGGTCAACAATTGTCGATGCCCGTGCCCCGAGTTGCCGATCGCGCGCCCGGGGTCGAGGTCGCGGAGTCAATCGAGGAGTTGCTCCAGGAGTTGCTCAACAAGGAATCCAGCATGCGTCCGGAGTCGGCCCGGTTGGTCGTGGAGCGACTTGACCAGATGATCCGAGTATCGAGTCGCGCTCCAGGGGGCCGGACTTCAGTGAGGGTCGAGCCGGGGCCAATGGCGGTCCCTGGTCGAAGCATCAAGTCTTTGCTCGGCGCAACCGCTCCCAGACCGCGGGCTGGGGCTGGGGTTCTGGGCGTGCCCCCGCCCATCTCCGGACCGCCGCGTCGGGTCGTTGCCCCACCGCCATCTCGACGGCCTCTGCCGCCCGCGAGAGGCGCGGACGCACCGCTGGCTGCACTTCCCGTGCCTCCGCGGCTCGACGTATCGCCGGAGTCGCCCCGAGTGGCTCCGGACTTGGCGGCGGCCCAGGCAGCTCCGGATCAACTTCCTCCGCCGGGTCGAGATGCGCCGACGATCATCGAGGCGGTTGCTGCCCCGCCATTGGCTGAGGTCGACGCCGGCACTCCAAGCTCCGACTCTGGTGAGGCGCTTCAAGAGGTCCACGAGGTGGCCGCGGGGGGCCAAGCTGATTCGGGTATCGATCGGGCAGGCGCGACCGGGGCGGAAGCTCCTGTTCTAGAACCAGTCGATGTTGGGGACGGGGCGCTGCAGCGTGCTCTCCGCGGCTGTCTTGCCACCTGGGAGAGAGGCGTGCGATGGGTCGAGGGTTCACGGGCGAGCTGGCCGCAGCCGCTTGGGGAGCTTCTGCTCAAGGTGCCGTCCTCGGCCGTCTTGGGGGGCGCGCTCGTTCTCGGGGTGGCAGTTGTCCTTGGCGGACTGGTTCTGGTGGCCGCGCCGGGGGGAGGGACGGAGCCTGAAGCCAAGCCAGCAGTATCGGCCCAGCAGGTTCGGTCCAGCGCTCCGAGGTCCTCACGATCGGAAACGAACGCAAACGTCGCTTCCCGACACGAGGACAGGGTGTCCGAAGGCGAGCTCGGTCGGGCGAAACAGGAGGGCGCCGCGGCGCTGGAACAGCTTGCCCGGAGATTCCCCGAGGATCCGGCGATCTCCGTGGAGCTCGCAAAGGCCTATCGTTTGGAGAAGCGCTATCCCGAGGTGATCTCTCAGATTCGTCGCTTGCTGGAGCTCGATCCCGCGATGAGTCGAGATGCGGAGGTCGCCACGCTGCTCTGGCAATCTGCCCAGAAGCAGGACAGCCGTGATGCCGCGTTCGATGTGCTTCGCGGACCCATGGGGGGGCGTGGCGCAGACATTCTCTTCGACCTAGCTTCGACTCGTGGCATACGCGCCGACGTCAAGGCGCTCGCGGAGCAGTACTTCGCGAGCCCGGGATTTGCAAACGTGGCTTCGGACGCCTTGAAGGTCGCGGTCGCCCTCAAGGATGCCAAGACATGCGAAGAGAAGAAGGCGCTGCTGGCTCGCGCTGAGCGCTCCGGAGACCGACGCGCACTCGGCTTTCTTCGGACACTCGAACCGACCAGCGGGTGCGGGCCGCGGGGTAGGGCCGACTGCTATCCGTGTCTGCGCGGTGACGGGGCGCTCGAGAAGGTGATTGCTGCCATCGACGCACGGACGCAGAAGTAGCAGTGTCGGGGAGAGTCTGCCGTCCGGGCGGGGATCGCTTCTAGCAGGCACGCGGGGTTCGCAAAGCCGTCGCGGGAGCTCGAGAGCTCCCGCGACGTGGTTGGCTTTGGCTTGCCCCGGCCGGAGCAACGACCCGCCTTGGCTGTCTTACCGTGCTTCTTTCAGCGCAAGCTTGATGAGCTTGTCAAATGCGCTCGCCGGTTGCGCTCCACTGATGAAGTATCCGTTGATGACGAATCCGGGAGTCCCGCGGATGCCAGCGTTCTGGCCCACCTGCGCATCCTGTTCGACGCGAGCCTTGTGAGTCCGTTCGTCCAGTGCCTTCTTGAACGCGGCCATGTCCAGGCCGAGTTCCCCGGCGATCTTCTCCAGGGTCACCCGTTTGACACCGTCCGGCTCACTCTGCGCCTGCCAGAGCCGATCGTGGAACTTCCAGAACGCATCGTCGCCCTTCTGCTTGCGCGCCTCCACGGTAGCTTCAGCCGCCAACGGTGCTTCCTTGTGGAAGGGGAGCGGCATGTGGCGCCACACCAGCCTGACGTCGTTCCTGTACTTGCTCAGTACTTCTTCGACGGCCGGGATGACTCGCTTGCAGTATGGACACTGGAAATCGGAGAACTCCTGGATAGTGACCTTGGCGTTTCTCGGTCCCTTCACCGGTGCGTCCGCTGGGGGTGCAGCAACTTCCTTCTTCTCCGGCGGTGGCGGCTCCTTGCCCGCCTTCATGATCTCTTCGTAGACCTTGGAGCGATCGATCCCCTTGGCGACCAGGGCCTTGGCCTTCGCGAGTTCGCCATCGATGACGGTCTTGAATTTCTCGAAGGGCTGCGCACCCTTGACGCGTCGCCCGTTGACGAAGAAGTGCGGCGTGCCGCGCGCGTTCAGATCGCTCGCCAGCTCCTGGTCAGCGGAGATCTGCGCCTTGTAGGTCTCGGAGTCGATCGCCTTCTTCACAGCCGCCCAGCTCAGGCCCAATTGCTTGGCGATCCCCTCGAGATCGGCGTCCTCGAGCTTCGGCTGACTCTCGAAGAGGAGGCTATGGGCCTGCCAGAAAGCGTCCGTGCCCTTCTGTTTGAAAGCCGTGAAGGCGAGGGTGGCTGCCGGAACCGCTCGCGGGTGGAATGCGAGGGGATTGTCCTTCCAGACGATGCGGACGTCCTTGCCGTAGGTGTCCACGATCTGCTTCACCGTTGGCTCGACCTTCTTGCAGAACGGGCACTGGAACTCCGAGAACACGACCACCGTGACGAGAGCGTCAGCGGGCCCCTTCTGAGGATCATCGGCGCTGATGGGGACCTTCCAGACCGTGGTATCGTCCTCCTGAGGTCGCTGCTGCGCATCGGGGGACTTCTGTCCGGCGGGAGCGATCTTGGCGTTCTTCTTGACGAGTTCGACGTACACGCGACTCTTCGCGGTGCCGGAGGCAACCAGCTTCTGGGCTTCGCCCAACTGCTCTTCCACCACGGCCTTGAACTTCTCGTAGGGCTGGGCGCCGCTGAGATCCACGCCGTTGATTCGGAATGAGGGAGTGCCGCTGGACCCGATGTCGGCGGCGAACTTGATATCCGCATCGACCTTTGCCGCATGCTTCTTGGCTTTGAAGGCTTGGTTGAACTTCTCGACATCTACGCCGGCCTGCGCCGCCCACTTCTCGAAGTTCGCCTCGTTCAGGTTCTTCTGGTTCTGGAAGGCAAGATCGTGAAACTTCCAGAATGCATCGTTACCAGCGAGCGCGTGGACGGTGGCCGCAGCTTCATGCGCCGGGCGGGCCTGACTGTGGAAGGGCAGGGGGTGATGCTTCCAAACGACTCGGAGCTTCTCGGGACCGTATTCCCTCTTGAGGCGGTCCATAGTCGGTCCGACGCGAGAGCAATACGGGCATTGGAAGTCACTAATCTCAACGATCGTCACCAGGGCATCGGAATTGCCCCACTGCGGGTCGTCTTTGGTAACGGGGATTGGGCAGTCGCTCTGATCCGCTTGACCGCTCTGATCGGAGGACACTGACACAGCAGTTGGGCCGACCCCGTGACTCCGATCAATCCCATACATGAGTCCGACCCCTGCCAGGAAGCAGAGGATGAACCCGACGATGGCGGTTCCCTTGTTCATCTGTTTTCTCCTAGAGACGATTCATTGGTGCGCGGTTGTGCCGCGCTGAACTAACTCGCCCGGGGGTCAACCGGTCTCTCCCGTGAGATCGAAACGCACGGTGACGGGGTGGCCCGCTAGCGCGGTACGCTCTTCGCAACAACTCTGCGGTTTCGCGTGGAGAGGAGGCGTGATTCCGTTGGCCGGCAGTGGACGAAGGCGGTCACTAGCCCCCGGGTGAATACCCCCGGGTGCGTCGTGCCTGCCTCCTGTTGTCGACTGTCTGCATTCCATTACCGCGATCCTCCTCACGAGTGTCGCGGAGTGTAGTCGTCCGCGACTTGTCCACCAACCGGAAGCGTTCCCGCCCAATTCCCGTCGCTGGGGGATCGACCAGTGTTACTTACTTGGCCACCTTGTCCTACATAGGCACCATGCGGACATGCCCTCCAGTCAGCAGGAATGCAAATCATTGAATTTGGCTGATGATCACCTGGATGCCGGCGGGGAGGCCGTTCGGGCGGCCGAACCTGAGTCCGGTGGTGGCATACTCCCCCGGGCGTTCGAGCGGGTCGTGCTCCTTCGGCAGATTGCGCGCGGTGGCATGGGGGAGGTCTACCTCGGAGCACTCGGGGCAATTGAAGGGGCCGAACGCCCCTGCGTCGTCAAGATCATTCGGCGAGAGCATGCTCACGACGACTCGTTTCTCGCCCGGTTCTTCGATGAGGCCAGGATCCAGTCGCAACTTCAACACCCTGGAGTGGCACAGATCCTTGAGGCGTCCGTCGATGGCTCAGGAAAGCCCTATGTCGTCGTGGAATACGTCGAAGGGCGGAACCTTGGCGACATTCGCACGCGGGCGAGTCACCTAGGCCTCCGCTTCGCCTGGCCCGACGCGGTTGCCATAGCCATATCCCTTGGCGAAGCGTTGGCACACGTTCACGGTCGCACTGACCCCGACGGAAAGCCACTCGACATCGTTCACCGGGATATCAGCCCCCAGAACGTGATGGTCGGGTATGGAGGTGAGGTCAAGCTCATCGATTTCGGAACGGCCCGCGGCCAGAACCGGCGTTGCCACACTGTGGCGGGGGTCGTGTATGCGAAGCCCGGATATGTGGCTCCCGAGGTGGCTCGGAACGTTCCGGGGGGCGTGCCAGCGGACCTCTACGCATTCGGAATCATGTTCTGGGAGCTCCTCACTGGCAGGCGCTTTCTGACTGGGGAGACCGCTGTGCATCTCGAGGAGGTCGCCGCTGGCAGACGGCGTCCCTCGGCGGTCGCAGCCGTCGTGGACGCGCCCGAGGCATTGGATGAGATCATCGATCGATTGACCGCGCTGGAACCAGGCGATCGCTACTCCTCTGCGGCAGAGGTCGTCTCCGATCTCGTTGACCTGCTCAAGCGGGCTCCAAGTCTCGCTGATGGGCAGAGGGGGGTTCGCGCTCGAATATCCAGTCTGATGCACCGCCTCTACCCCGCCGAACCAGCGCGGACTCGCGCGGAGTTTGCCCGCTTGGTCATGGACGCGAAGCCGGCGGTTGCGGGTGCGAATCCCAAGGAAGCTTCTGCCCCGATGGAGGCGTCCAGCGCCGCCTCGAATCCGGCTCCCGCGCCTTCGGTCGAGGGAATGCTGGGCGGCACTCGCTACCAGCTCCTCGCGGAGATCGGCCGCGGTGGCATGGGTATCGTGCATCGCGCACTGCACGTCGACTTGGCCAGAAACGTCGCCCTGAAGATCCTGCCCGAAGGGGCCGGCACGAACCCCGAGTTTGAAGCCCGATTCCGCTCCGAAGCCAGAGCAATTGCTGGGATCTCCCACGAGAACCTGGTCCGTGTCCACGACTTCGGGGTCACGGCCGACGGGCGCCCCTACTATGCGATGGAACTCCTGGAAGGCGAATCGCTGGACGTGACGCTGGACCGGGAACACCACATCTCCTGGCAGCGGGCGCTCAAGCTCGGGATCCAAGCGTGCGACGCTCTCGATGCGGCTCACTCGGCGGGCATTGTGCATTGTGACATCAAGCCGGCGAATCTCTTCGTGACTCGTGACGGAACGCTGAAGCTGCTTGACTTCGGGGTTGCCAGGTTCGCTGCCGACCTGGAAGGCTCCGACTTAGCGGTGAACAGCGCCAGGATCGTCGGTACTCCGGAGTACATGGCTCCAGAGCAGGCCAACGGTCAGCGTCCAGACGTGCGTAGCGATCTCTATGCGCTTGGTGCCGTTTTGTATGAGCTTTGCACGGCCACCCTGCCTCATTCCGAGGCAAGCGCGCTCCTTCTTCTCGCTGCCAAGCAGCAGACCCGAGTTCCTCCTCCTCGGCTACGAGCTCCGGAGCGCGGACTCCCCAAGGCGCTCGACGCCGCGCTTGGAGGGGCACTCGAGCTCGACCGCGAGCAGCGTTATCAGAGCGCTCGGGAGATGCGCGCCGCGCTGATCAAGGCTCTACGAAGGCCCGTTCGCGCTCAGGCCCTTCGCCGAGTGGCCGCCTCAGTGACGTTGGGGGCCATTCTGGCGGGAACTGTCATGGCGGGCGTTGCTGGATACCAGCGCCCCGACCTTCGTAGTCGTGCCCAGGCAGTTGCTGGTCAAACGCTGGGGCGCGTCTCTCGCGCGCTCAAGGGGTCAGGAATCGCTCTCGGCCGTTCTTTGACCAACCGTGCTCCCGGCGAGCTGGCTCGCGCCGCCTCCTCGGAGACAATCGGACAGGCAGGAGAGCACGCCGTAGCGTTCCCCAAGCCCGTGGCTGGTTCGGCGCCGGGGCGTGCGCTGCCCACGCCCTCTAGTGTCGTCGCCGTCCGGGATCAAGAGTCCGAGGCTGGCGATTCGGCTTCATCCGGGCAGGGTGCCGAGCTAGAGCCAACCAACGGGGCGGACTCACTCGCCGATATGGGGGGAAGCGAGCAGCCAGAGACCGTATCCGACCGCAGCAGCTATCCGTCACTTGACAGGGAGCTGGATCAAGCGCAAGCGCTGCTCGAAGCCGGCCACCGCGTCCGTTCGTTGAGCGAGTACCGTCGGCTGGGTCGGCTGCACCCGAAGGATCCTCGCGTCCTTTCAGGCTGGGTGGCTGCGGCGGAGTCCGTCAAGGGCTGGGGTGAGGCACTCAAGGTGGCCGAGCAATGGGCCGAAGCAGAGAACGGCGAACAGGCGTGGACAACGTTGGCGCGTCTCCAGCGTGTCACTGGTCGTCGCTCCCAGGCCGTGCATACTCTCGAGGTGGCACTCGGGCGAAATCCCGGAAGTGACGAGCTGCGAGCGGCGCTCGAGCGCATGAGGCCTTCGAGTCCCGTCGCGCTGAAGGACTGACGCGGAAATGGGGGGAAGGCGTCGCGCCCCCGGCCTTTTCGGAACCGTTTCTTCACCGAACCCGGTCCTGCCCTGCGGCGTTCGTCGGAGCCTCCGACCGGAGGGCGCGCGGCCGTCAAGCAGGAAGGGATAGCGTGTCGGTAAACGGCGCCGACGCCGCGGCGGCGACCCGAGGACACTGGCGTTCCGATTGGCGGACACGACCTCGATTGACGTTTCCGAGGATCGAGCTGATGGTGGCAACTGCTCGGCCGCGACAGGCCGCTCGGGCGGGAAGCTTCTCCTCCAGCGTTCTCTTCTGGAGGATTGGCTCTCGAACCCAATACGCTGCAGGAATGCAAGGCGGAGGACGGGACCCCAGAAGCGGCATTCGGTCCTGCGCCGGTTAAGAATCTGGGCTAAGAGAAGCCAGTCTTGAGTCGCGCCGGCCACAAGCAAGGTGCCCGGCGCGGTCCCGACGGACCTCAAGTGTATTGGTCTTTTTGCCCCGAATGGCTCCGACACACATAGCGCCAGGCACAAACGTCGTCACGAGCGGCTCGCCGTCTGCGGTGGTCCTGAAGCTGGCCACACCGACCGTGCTTGCCATGCTGACGCAGAGCGTGGTCAACGAAATCGACATAGTCTTCTTTTCCTGGCTTCCCTGTCCGGAGTCGTCCAACGCTCAGGCAGCCCTGCTTCCGTCATTGATCATTCTTTGGATGTTCGGCGGGTCCCTGAGCGCAGTCTCGGTCGGCACGCAGGCAATTGCGGCGCGTCGTTTCGCTGAGGGGCACCTTCGGGATGCCGGTGGGGTACTCGCCAATTCGTGGGTCTTCGCCGTGGTGGCCAGCTCGGTGTTCACGGTGCTCGGATACGCATCTCTTCCTTACGTCCTTCCGCGGATCATTCAGGTCCCGGCCGTACAGGTGGCTGCCGAGCAGTACCTCCAATGGCGGCTACTCGGAATTGCGTCGATGGTGACGACCTTCTCGTTCAAGTCGTTCTTCGACGGCATCGGCAAGACTCACGTGCACATGTGGAGCGCAGTCGTCATGAACGCGCTCAACATTGTGCTTTGCCTCCTCCTGATCTTCGGCAAGTTGGGGGCGCCGCGCATGGGGATTGCCGGTGCCGGGCTTGCAGGGTTCATCTCTACTTGGGTGGGGCTTGCGATCATGATCGCGTGGGCAGCGCTCCCCAAGTACCGAAGGCGGCACCACCCATTCAACGTGTCAGCGTTGAGTCGACCGGTACTGTGGTCCATCATGAAGCTCAGCATTCCGAGCGCAGTGGCTACGGTGGCTGTCATGAGCGGGTTCCTGCTCTTCTCGATGATCGTGAGCTACCTCGACCGAGTGAACCACACAGGGCTTGCCGCGGCAGGCTGTCCTGGAGGTCGGGCGGAGCCCGTATCCAGCGCGGCCACCACCGTGATCGTTGGGATCCTGAAGCTCACCTTCACGGCGTGTCTGGCCTTTGGAACGTCGACCGCCACACTGGTGAGTCAGTCCTTGGGGGAAGGGGATCCCAAGAAAGCATCGCGCTTTGGTTGGGTATCGGTGAAGCTCGGTCTCATCATTTTCGGGACTGTCGGCCTGTTCGAAGGGGTGATCTTCCCGCGGCAGATCCTCTCATTGGTGACGGACAGTAGAGCCGTGTTCGATGCGGCGCTCCTGCCGATGCGGATGATGGGAATCATTACGCCTCTCATCGCGGTGGGGATGATCCTCACACAAGCGCTCTTCGGCGCTGGCAACTCCCGCTTCGTGATGACCGTCGAGTTGGTGCTTCACTTTGCTTGCCTGGTACCGTTGGCATGGATACTTGGGATCACGTTCGGCTTCGGTCTCCCCGGAATCTGGGCAGCCGCTGTGGTCTACGTGCTGCTCCTCAGCATGACAATGGTCTGGAAGTTCACCCGCGGCGACTGGCAGCGGATTCGGCTCTAGCTCCTGAGATTGGCGATCACGTGGCGGAAGCACTCATCCACCAACTCGTTTCCACGATTCAGAACTACACCTGGGGTTCTCGTCGAGCTCTAGCAGCGTTACAGGGCCGCCCGGTTCCGACCGACTTGCCGGAAGCCGAGCTCTGGATGGGAGCGCACCCCCGCGCGCCGTCGACCATCATTGGCGCCAAGACGAGTCTGTCTCTTCCCGCGCTGATCTCAATGTCGCCTGCCGAGACCCTTGGTCCAAGCGTGGCAGCGCGATTTGACGGGCAGTTGCCATTTCTGGTGAAGCTCCTCTGCGTTGCTGCGCCACTCAGCATCCAGATCCACCCGAACTCGGCGCAGGCGTTGGCGGGGTTTGCGGAAGAGGACGCTCGCCAGGTTCCAATAGAGGCGCCTGAGCGCCACTACCGGGATCGCAATCACAAGCCCGAGCTGGTCTGCGCCCTGACGGACTTCCACGCATTCTGCGGATTTCGCGACGTCGCGGAGCTTCAAGCACTCGCTCGGTGTGGACTGCCGCCCGAGATTGAGGTCAGCATCGCGCGCCTAGCAGGGACCGGAGACGATGCCGCTTTCCATGGTGTCCTGTCCTCGTGGTTGAGGCTTCCGCGCGCTGAATGTCGCCGGCTGCTTGCGGCGCTCCGGTTGTCTGCGCGCCGCATCGCAGGCGAGCGCTCCGAGCTTGCTCCAGCCTTCACCTGGATCGCGAGACTCCTCGAGACATATGACGACGATCCGGGAGTCTTGGCCGCGCTCCTGCTTCGGCACATTCACATCCGTTCGGGGGAGGCCTTCTTCATCGACGCTGGAGTCCTTCACACCTACCTCGAGGGGACCGCGGTGGAGGTCATGGCCAATTCCGATAACGTGATCCGCGGTGGGCTGACTCCCAAGCATGTCGACGTGGAGGGGTTGCTCGGAATCCTTGGTCCGAGTGATGCCCGCGCGAGGCTGATCACACCCCGTCAAGTTGGCGTCGAACGCATCTACGATACTCCGGCACGCGAGTTTCGACTGTCGCGTTTCGACGTCGAAGGGTCTCCTGCGCGGTTCTCCACCCGCTCCGCGGAGATCGTCCTCTGCTCTGAAGGAGCCCTCGTCTTGTCTAGTCGGAGCGGAGCTGTGCAGCTGGGACGCGGCGCGGCGGCTTTCGTCAGCGCAAGCGCAACAGAATACTCTGTGGCGGGCCCCGGCGCCGGCTTCCGCGTCGTCGTTCCAGCGCTCGCCTGATCCGCACATCCGGTCGTCGTTCTAGCCGTGTCTCACCCACCGCATTCCCCTGGCGGTGAAGTACTCTCGTGGAGATTTGCCTCGGAGTGCACGAAACACGCGGTGGAACTGAGCATAGCTGCCGAACCCAGCACGAAGAGCGGCCTGGAGCAGGTTCGTCGTGCCACCGTCGACGAATGCCATGAAGCGTTCGAGGCGTAGCTGGTTTCGATAGTCGACCAGCGACACGCCGAGCTCCTCCCTGAAGAGCCGCGCCAATCGACTCAAGCTTATGCTGAGTTGCTGAGCCAGCTCTTCGCCGCCAAGTGAGGGGTCTCGCGCGAGCAGGTGCAGAGCGCGACGAAGGGTGGGATGCCGGGCAGTGATGCTGGGTAGGCCAGGGAAGTCGCTCGAGTGGCGCTTGGCCCGAAGCGCCAGAGCCGCCAGTGTGCACAAGACTGCGGCTGCCGCCTGCTTCGCGTTGTCAACAGGGGCGTCAGTGAGTCCTGCGTCGTTGTAGAGCATGCCCAAGCAGTGCTTCCCGGCGCGCACCGGGGTGCACACGGCCCAGCCCTCTCCAATCACCCTCGTCTGCCCATCGCTCTGGTCGATGATGGGACAGTGCTCGACAACGGTCCAGTACGCCTCTCCCGAGATTGCCCGCTCGAAGACGCGACGACCTGGTGCACCCAATTCGAACATCGCATGGTGCTCGTCCACGATGCTTCGGTCGAGTGCAGTGCCCCAAGTGCCCAGCATCAGATCGGCTGGTGCGTCATAGAGATAGATCCCGGCCCTAACGAGCCCAACCGTGCGTACTGCTAGTTCGACTGTGCGCTTGAGCATCGAATCGGTGTCATCGATCTCGAAGAGCACGGAGAAGGCGTCGAGTGACGTCAGGAGCTCGGAGGGGGCGGCGTTGCTACCCCAGACTGGAACGTCGGGTGAGACCCCGGGCAGTACTGACCAATCGATCCGTCGCCGTGTGGTCATCGGTGATCCCCCTACTGGTGCGGCGCAGTGACCATCGCGCAGGCGACGGTCAGACGATCACTTGGTCGAGTCTCGAGTAGCGCGTCAACGGCTTTGTGTTGGAGGCCGAGCCCAGTGAGGGCGACGGCGGCGCCGACGCGCTCCACTGCTTTGCGGGACGTGAGCTGCTTCTCCAGCATTGGCACGACGGTGACGTCGCCAGCTTTGGCAAGGTAGGTTCGCGCGGCGACTGCCAGCGGGTCGCTCTTCTTTGCAGCGGCGAGGAGTCTGGCGCGGGCTTCTGGACGATGGGTCGCGTTTCGAAGCAGGGCATTCTGTGCGGCGAGCTGGACCCTTGGTGAGGCTTCAGCGGCGATTTTGAGCAGAGCCTCGGTGGTGCGCTCGTGGGCGGCATCCGCTGCTGTGAGGGCGGTGAGCTGCTCGTCCTCCGTGCCCTGCTCCAACATGCGTGCGAGTACGTCGTTTGCCCAGCCCGGCGGGGCCCGCCGAGCGCGAAGCAGCGCGACGACTGCGGCCACCGCCGGTCGACCTCTGCCCAAGGCCACGCGTTCGAGCGCTTCGCGGCCACCGTTGGCGTAAGCGGGACCGCTACTCCAGGCTTCGACGACCGCGATTCGAACCGCGGTCGTACCGGCCGTCCATCTATCCTGGAGCGCGACCATCGCTCGATACGTTCCAAGGGCCCCGAGCGCGTGGATCGCCAATCGACGAGTCTGCGGATCGGGATCCAGCCGGCTCGCTGCCAGCACCTCTTCCAGGTTCTCGTTGCTTCGTGCTGTCAGAGCGGCACGCATGGCAGCGCGGCGCACCCGCGTGTCGGGGTGGAGCATGAGCGCGTTGCGCCAGGTTGCTCGCTCCGGCAGGGTTGCTGCCCGAGCTGCGACGGCTAGCCACGCGGGATCGGTCGACGCTTGGTATTTGAGCACTAGCTCCTCGGCGTCGAGAACGCCGTCCTCGAAGAGCGCGGCGGTAGCCGAGGCCGCGGAAGCGTCGCGGCCTCGGGCGCGCAGCTGGTAGGCATCCACGAGTCTTCGCCGACACTCTCCCGGTCGGTCCAGGAGGGCCGGGCCGTCCGGAGCGTGTGCGCTTGCCACGACACGCTCGGCGACCGCCAGGGCCAGCTTGCGCGTCGTACGGGCGTCGAGTTCGCCCCGCGCTTTCGCCGCGCGGATCTCGCTGCCGAGCTCTGCGAGGCTGCCGTGGTGCGCGACGCTGACGACGTGCGGGGTCGCACATGCGCATAGGCTCGTGGCAGCGACCAGAGCTATGGATCGGAACACGCCCCGTCTCGACCAAAACATGGTACTGACATAGCACAGTGCGGCACGTGGCCGAGATAGTCCTCAACCGGCGCGCAGGCGGAATGAAGCCTGGCGGCAAGTTCAGTGGCCTCGGAGACAGGGCTCGGCTCCTGGGGATTCCAACGTGGGAACCCGCGAACCTCCAAGAACTCGGCTGTGTTGCTGCGGATATCATGCAGAGACGACCCGAGCTGGTAGTCATCGCGGGTGGCGACGGAACGTTGCGAGACGTCGTCAGCGCGCTCCACGCCGCGGCCGGCGGCGCGGCTCTACCGAAGCTACTGTTCCTGCCAGCCGGAACGGTGTCGACCGTTGTGCGGAACTGGGGAGGGGTGTGCGGGCCGATCGGCGCGACACTTGAGCGTATCGGGCGTCGCGAGTGGCCGCCGACTCGAGAGCGACCGACGTTGGCCATCAGTCTGTCGGACGGACGACGGCTCGTTGGGTTCATGATGGGGCTGGGGCTCGTGTCTCGCTTTTTCGAGGAGTATCAGCGCCACGGTAGCGGTGGGCTGGGGGCCGCAGCGAAGATCGCGTCGCGGGTGTTTGTCGGGGTCTTTACTCGCTCGGACTACACGCAAGCCATGTTGGACCCAATGCCGTGCAGGCTCGTCGTGAACGGGGTTGAAGAACCAGCCTCCGCCTATAGCTTGCTGACCTGTTCGGTGGTCCGCGATCTTGGTCTACACTTCATCGTCAATCACCGCGCCGGAGAGCACTGCTACAGGCCGCATCTGGTGGCGTGCCCGCTTCCGGCGTTTCAGCTCGGGCGTCAGGCTTTCCGCGTGCTTCGGGGCCAAGCGCTGTTGGCACCTCAAGGTTACGACGGACTCATTTCCAGCGGGGAGATCCGTTTCGAGAGGACAACACCCATCATGATCGATGGCGACCTGTTTGCTGTGGAGTCAGTGGCCGTCACCGCTGGGCCCGTACTGAACGTCTGCTCCTGAGAGGCCCCCCGGCAACATCGGGATGCTCTGGCGCGCGCGATGACTGGGCGTATCCGTTCGCGGCCTGCATGGGAGTCCCCGCCATGGCGATCGTGGCCGTGGCCGCGCGCCCGCCGGGGCGCGACGACCATCGGAACGGCGTTCAACTTGGGATCAGGGGCGAATCAGCAGGTTTGGTCCGAGCCGCGGAGGAGGCGAGCGTGTCGCGTCTCTCGATCGCAGCGGCGACGAAGCTCGAGAACAGCGGATGTGCCGACATCGGGCGGCTCTTGAACTCGGGATGAAACTGGCACCCAACGAAGTACGGGTGATTGGGCAGCTCAACGAGTTCCACCAACCTATCGTCAGGGCTTGTTCCGCTCAGCACCAACCCAGCCGCAGTCAGTTGTTCTCGATAGCTGTTGTTGAACTCGAAGCGGTGACGGTGTCTCTCACTGATGCTGGTGGACCCATAGACGCTTGCTGCGCGGGTCTTCGGTTTGAGCTCACAGGGATAGGCACCCAAACGCATCGTGCCGCCCTTGTCGATGACACCATTCTGGTCCGACATGAGCGCAATGACTGGGTGCGGCACATCCCTGCCGAACTCCATGGAGTTGGCACCTTTCAGTCCACACACGCTCCGAGCGAACTCCACGACCGCGAGCTGCATTCCCAAACAGATTCCGAAGAAGGGCACCGCGTTCTCACGCGCGTAGCGGATCGCTCGGATCTTCCCCTCAATGCCACGGTCCCCGAAACCACCGGGTACCAAGATCGCGTCCAGCCCGTGGAGCTTCGATAGTTCGGGTTCGCGCTCCAGGTCTTCGGAGTCGATGTACTCGAGCTGCGCCGAGACGTCGCGGGCGATTGCGCCGTGAACGAGGGCCTCGTGCAACGACTTGTAGCTGTCCTTCAGGTGGACGTACTTGCCGATCACGCCGATCCGAACGCTGCCTCGCCTCGGTTTGGTGAACTTTTCCGTGACGCTTTTCCAGACTCCGAGGTCGGGTTGGCGTGACCAGATGTTGAGTCGTTCGGCGATTTCGTCGTCGAGCCCTTCGGCGTGCAGCGCCAGGGGCAGTTCGTAGATACAGCTGACGTCGACACAGGAAATCACCGAATTCACCGGGACATTGGTGAACAGGGCGATCTTCTCCTTCAGCCCTTTGCTGATGTGCCGATCGGATCGGCAGATGAGAATGTCGGGTTGGATCCCGATCTCCCGCATGTCCTTGACGGAGTGTTGGGTTGGTTTGGTCTTGAGCTCCCCCGCTGCGGCAATGTGTGGCACGAGCGTGACATGAACGCTGACTGCATTCTGCGGGCCGCATTCGACCTTCAACTGGCGGATGGCTTCCAGGAAGGGCAGGGACTCAATGTCGCCCACGGTTCCGCCGATCTCGATGATCGCGATGTCGGCGTCTGCCGCCGCGTCGTAGATCCGTGTCTTGATCTCGTCCGTGATATGGGGAATCACCTGGACCGTTGCGCCGAGGTACTCGCCGCGACGCTCCTTGCTGATGACGGCGTGGTAGATGCGTCCCGTCGTGACATTCGAGCTCTGGGAGAGTCGGCAGGACGTGAAGCGCTCATAGTGACCGAGGTCGAGATCGGTCTCAGCGCCATCGTCCGTCACGAACACCTCGCCATGTTGATACGGCGACATCGTTCCCGGATCGACATTGATGTAGGGGTCCAGCTTCATGTGGGTGACCTTGAGCCCGCGCCCCTCGAGAAGCGCGCCCAGGGATGCAGCCGCAAGCCCCTTGCCGATGGATGAGACCACGCCGCCGGTAACGAGCACGAACTTGGTTCGCCGTTTCACCGTACGACCTCCATGGGTTCCGCCATGGAGCCGTCGCGTAACATGGGATTGTTTCCGGTGCACGCCGATCCCGGATCCTTCTGCAGAGCAGTCGTCGGAGGCGATGGGTCGGCGGGTCGAAGAGCGTGTGTCGTCATGGGCCATTCGGTGTGCGCTGCTGTCGCGCGTGTGGTTTCGCAGTTGCGTGGTATCTCGGAATTCTGGCCGCGTTGGGAGGATCCGTGTCGTCGCTGAGCGAGGTCCCCAAGTACGCGCGCGCGCGAGTCGTTGGGGGCGCGACAACCGAGGTGCGGCTTGTTGGCTGGTGTACTCGACGGTGTGGCACCGACTCCGCGGTTTCGGAGTCAGCCTCAGCTCTCGAGGAGTGAATCATCAAGTTCGGCGCGAAGTGGGTGCAAGCATCCGTGTCGGCGCCCGAAATGCGCTCTCATCGGTCGCCTTCTCGGGCTGGGCCGGGTAGCACGCTTCGACCCGGGTGTCGGAATCAGGCCTGGCGGATGCAGAGCGTGAGCCTGGAACACCTAGAAGCGGCCGAACAAGCTGAGACCGGTCGAATCTGGTGTGATCAGTGGCGTCGCTTGCAGCGTGAGGGTTGGCTTCGGCTTGGGAACCGCGGCGCTCGCGCTGCTGGTCGATGTCGGAAGGAATGCCGCTTCTGCCAGTAGCGCCAGCCCTCCTGCTTGTCCAACACCATCGATACCAGTCAGGATCGCGCGACAGACGACCCAGAATAGGCTGCAACCGGGGTCGCTGTCCGGACACCCGCTGTGTGAGAGCGCGATCCAAGGACCGGCTACCGGATACATCAGCCTGTCTGCGGCCGGGGCGGATGGCCAAAGCTGCGAAAGGCCGACGGCACCGCCGTACCACACCACAGTCATCCCGACGCCTGCTGCGGCAAGACGCCAGCTAGTTCCCGGCGCGGGATACTCCGTCGAATCATAGATCTGCGGCGGGACAGGCTCATCGGCCGAGACTCGAGCTCCCGACGACAGCACGACGAGCGATACACAGAGCGCTAGAGCGCCTGTTTGGGCGCCACGGGGGGCCAGCGGGTTTCGGATCACGGTCCCGCTTTTGGACGCGTCGCGGGGCATTTGCAAGTCCAACCGAGGACAGTCGCGATCCTAAAGGCATTTCCGCGTGCGACCGGCGCCCTGACCAGCTCGTCTTGCAGGATATTTGGGCGCCAGCGCCGGCCGCGGTATCCCATGAGCAATGGTGCTGTCCAGATACGGGAAGCTGACCGCGCTGCTGGCGGCGCTGTTGCTGCTGTTTGCTGTGCTCTGGCCGCCTCGGCAGGGAGCGGCAGCGCCTGTGGGGCCTGCGCCAGCGGGCAGTGAGCGTTCGAAACCCCAGGAGCCCACTGACGACGGGGTCGACGGCGTCCCTTCCGAATCGCGCCAGGGTGCTGTCAATACTCCAGCGGGGCGAGTTGGCGCGGGCTCGGTGCTCGAGGGCTCCTTCGAGCGTGCCACCGTTCCCTCACTTCAGGCTTCGCTCGACGAGCTGGTTCGGTGGGTAGCTTCCAGACAAGGCGTGGTCGGTGCCGCCATTGTGGATGTGGCCTCGGGTCGACTACTCGCAGGTCATTCGGAAACGATACCGCTGAACCCTGCTTCGAACGTGAAGCTCGTCACGGCCGCAGCGGCTTTGCACCACCTCGGCGCGGGATATCGCTACTCCACCGGCGTCTACGGGAGGATTTCCCAAGGCCGGGCCGAGCGCCTCGTGCTTCGCGGCCACGGCGATCCCTCGCTAGACAGCGCCAGACTCTGGGAAATGGCGGAGTCTCTGGTCGACATGGGGCTCGAGCGTGTGGGGGCAGTCGAAGTCGACGGTAGCCGGTTCGATGACTCCTTCGTTCCTCCGGCATTCGAGCAGCAACCCGACGAATGGGCGTCCTTCAGAGCGCCCGTGAGCGCGGTCGCGCTGGATCGAAACGCGGTAACGCTCAACGTGATGCCCGCCGACTCTGGAGAGGATGCGCGGGTGTGGGTTCACCCTGCGGGTTTTGTCGAGGTCCAGGGGAAGATTCGGACTCTGGCGCGGGGAACGCGGGAGGAGGTCAGGCTCACATTGGTGCCGAGCGGTCAACGCTTGGTTGCTCGAGTGGCCGGGCATGTTCCCGAAGGAATTGGCCGCCTCCAGTACTCCCGGCGCATCGACGATCCAACGCTGTTCCCTGGATACGTCCTGCGCGAGTATCTCCGAAAGCTAGGCGTGAAGGTGGACGAGGAGGTGAGGCGTGGCAGCAGCGAAGAGAAACGGCGGCTCGTGTACGTTGTCTCGCCGCCGCTTCGCGAGTTGCTCGACGAGTTGGGCAAGGAGAGCGACAACTTCTACGCCGAGATGATCTTCAAGACTCTTGGCGCGGAAGTCATGGGACAGCCTGCGCGTAGCATCGATGGGGCGACCGTCGTTGCCGAATGGCTGAAGGCCCAGCAAGCCTTCCCGCGGGGCTCTCGAATCGTCAACGGCTCCGGGCTGTTCGACGCAGACAGACTCAGCGCCTTGACTCTGGTACGGGTCCTCCGTCAGGGCTACGAAGACACCCTGACCAGGTCGGAGTTCCTGTCGCAGTTGGCGATCGGCGGCGTGGATGGGACGTTGCGTTCACGCTTCAAGGATCGGTCCACCAAGGGGCGTGTGCGTGCCAAGACGGGAACACTGGCCGCGGTGGATGCGTTGAGCGGCTACGTCATGGCCCCAGAAGGGCGTGCACCAGTCGCGTTCTCGATTCTCGTCAATGGGGTGAAGGAGCACAGGGGGGCTCGGTCCAAAGTGGATGCGGTTGTGTCAGCGCTGACTCGCTACGTTTGGCGCTGAACCAAGGCATCTCCGGGGCGATGACGACTCGCATCGGTCCGCATCGGCGGACGGGCGAGCTCGGTGAGGCCGCGTCGCGGCAGTAATCCATTCTCGGACCGAGTCTCCGGTGGGGTGCAATCGGCGTACCGCACTTGGACAATAATGGTGTACTCGGACATGCCCGGGCGATCGCAACGCCCGGTGCACTGGTCCGATGGCGCGAAGGGTGAGCACTCTCCAGTTGTGGCGAAGTGTCCCGCTCATGGGTCCTATCCGCGCCAACCCCGTTGGCGTTGCCTGTCTTCGGAATCCCCGCGTCGGGCCCGCATCGGCAGCATCCATGGCCTTGTCGCGCCGCCGAGGTTTCGGGTCAAAGTTTTTTGGTCATTTGCAGTCGTCAACTCGGACATCTCCTGCGTCGGTGTGCGAGTTGTGGAACGCTCCAACGGAGTCAGTGAACGGCGAAAAATGGCGGGCTGGGTACACGTAGCAGAACGTTTTTGGCCCGAGCGCGCACGCCGCGGCAATTCTCGCCATCGTTTGTGTGCTGGTCTCATACTTCGGTGTGGCTGGAATGCCGACTTCCATAGACTGAGAAAGGCTCTCGAACTGCCGCGGAATATCGCTCAGACTCTAGCCCAGAGCGCTGGGCACCGAACGCTCTTGCGGAGTAACCAATCTTGAGGTCCGCGGTGCAGCGCGCGGTCCTCACGTTGTGAAGTCAGGGAGCCGACGAACATGGCAAGAAAACTGGGGCTACTGGTGATAGGCACGCTCGTCAGCGCGGGCCTGCTCGCGTACGGATGTTCGAGCGACAAGGAAGAGGACGACCTTCAAGGCGGCGATCCACAGCTCGAAGGAGTCGGAGAGGTCGAGAACACCGATGAGAATGGCGTCAGCACACAGGTGTCCACGCCGGACAGCGTGTCTCCCGAGGTCTTCCAGACCCCTGCAGACGCCGATGGGGACGGAGTGGTAACGAGTTCCGATATCCTCACTTCTGGGGCCGGAGTCGCGGTTGAGGAGAGCGATGTCGAGCATTTCCAGGAATCGTCCTGTGCGGCTTGGCAGGTCGAGCCAGAGCCCCTCGCCGCATCCTTGTTCTTCGTCGTGGACGCCAGCTCCTCGATGGATGCAACGGCAGTCAACACCGGCGGTGTTGACAAGTGGACCGTTACCCGTGACGCCATCGCCGACGCTATCCGGGCGATGCCCGACGAGTCCCAAGTGGGGCTTCTGGGGTACCCCAACATGGTGGTGGGGGCGCAATGCGTGAACGAAGGGGCGATCTTCGAGCCCGATTTCCTGGGCACCGCCCGCGAGGAACTCCTCGCCGCCCTCGAGCAAATCGAGACCGAAACCTGTACGCCCACCTACGACGCCTACACCATTGCGCTGAACCACTTCCTCCAGGTCGAGTCCCCAGGCCAGAAGTATATGCTCCTCATGACCGATGGTCAGCCCACGATCAGGCCTGGATGTCTCCCTGGGGACGGGACCTGTAGCGCGAGCGTCGCAGGGGACACTGCGATGGACGAGGTCATTCAGGCCGTAAAATCCGCTCGCGACCAGGGCGTCATGACCTTCATTCTGGGCTCGCCCGGCAGCGAGGAGCACATGGAGACGGGGCTGGACAATCGCTGGTGGCTGTCGCAGGCCGCTGAGGTTGGTGGGACCGCCAAAGGCAACTGCAGCCATTCCGCCGATCCCTACTGCCACTATGACATGACGGTGGTGAATGATTTCGCGGCGGGGCTTGCTGACGCCATGGGACAAATCCTCGGTCAGGTGGCGAATTGCGACTACGCGATTCCCCCGCCCGATCCGGGCCAACTCATCGATCTGAGCGCCATCCACCTGGTGCTGGTCTCGGGCGGCGTGGACTACATCGAGGTCTACCAGTCAGCGAGCGCCGAGTGCACTCACGGTTGGTACCTGCAAGAGGTGGACGGGCAGCCGCGAGTCAGGCTTTGCTCCGCAACATGTGACATCGTTCAGGCCGACCCGCTCATGGAGCTCCAGTGGCTGTTCGGGTGTGGCCGTATGACGATCGGCGAAGACATCACATAGCCGGTGTGAGCGCGCGTAGGACGGCTCGGGTTTGGTGGCATGCCCGGGCCGTTTCCGTCTCATGGCCAAGGCGTTCCCGCGTCGTTCATCGGTTGCTCAGGGGAGCCGGAGACCCGTTTCGAGACGCTCCCCTTGGAGCCGCGGCGTCTCTCGGGTTTCTGTGGCTCGGGGCGCCAGCGATGGCATGGGGGGGCGAGCGGAAGCGGCTCACGCTGAGCCCGGCGCAAACGGCACCGGGAGGCGCGCCGCCAACTCCCTCGAGACGGTATCCGTTCACGCCTTGCAACCTGCAAGCACGCTGCGCGATCCGCCCCGCACAAGGGGGACCTCAGACTCGGGGTCCCACCCGGGCAGCAGCCCGAGTGGGGGGAGCCTGGGAGGGTTGCGCCTGTGGTTCGGTGCTCACGTGCCCGCGTATGCCCCGCTCCGGTCCTCGCGGTGCGCCTCGTGGGCGAGGCGGCTTGCGCAGCGGGTATTCTGAGGCCGTGAACGCATACTCGAGACGCTTACGGCTCGCCGTCCACGGGACAGGCACATGTCGCATCGTCCAGTCGTGACTTGGCGCTCGACACGCGGAGTCTGGCGCCTCCGCATCGGTTGCCCTCGGGACCGTCAATCTCGCAAATCCGATCCGTGGCCCGGCGCATTGATGCCCAGGCCTTGCACGCGAGATCGCAGTTGGACTCGCCCCGTTCCCGTTTGGCTCGAGCCGCCTTGTCGGGCTGCGCCGACGCCTCTCGGGATTGCGGTGCACGAACTCTCGCAGGAGAGCCAGTGGCCGGCGCTTCGTCATCCCCATTTGCAGCCTCGGATACCTGTGCGTCCTCGCTCTCCCCGGCGATGGCCGACGGGTGAGGGGCGCCGGGCAACGCTGCGGAGAGTTGCTGCTCAGCCGCGACCAGCTCCCCCTCCAGGGCCAGCATCGAGTCTCGCCTCGAGTTCTCATCGGGCTCTCCGGGAGACCCGAGAAAGCGTGGCTGACTCGGGTCCTCCTCCGGGGCCTGTTCGATGCTTTCCGTCGCCGGGGATTCGGCCAGGGGCCGCTCCGAGCAGGCTTCGAGTCCAGGTAGGGATAGCAGAACCAGGTAGCAGATCCTGAGCCTCATCGTGGCGAGCATACCCCATCGGTGGCGGGTCCCACCAACTTCCCATGAGGGTGCGGCGCCGCGGGACGCTGGGGACGTGCTAATCGAGCTCCACGCAGCGTCGATCGTCGCCAACCGGAACCCGAAGCCTAGCCAACGTCGTCGCGTCTCGAACGCGCGTGCCATTCTTGTAGGCTCCGCACCTGCGCTGCGCGGGAACCCAGGAGTGATTGAACCTCGAGTGCGTCCGCCACTGCGAGAGCCGCTGACATCGTGGTGAAGTATGGGATACCTCCCAAGATGGCGTGACGTCTGATGGAGTAGCTGTCGCGGATGGCTTGCGATTCCTTGGTCGTGTTGACGACCATCTGGATTCGGTCCTGCTTCATTAGATCGACACAGTGGGGCGAGCCCTGCTGGACCTTGTTGACGCGCTCCACGGGGATTCGGGCTCGGGCCAGCGCATCGGCCGTGCCGTGCGTTGCAACGATGGTGAAGCCGAGGTTGCGAAGGCGACGGGCAACGTGGACGGCGAACGGCTTGTCATCGTTCGAGACACTGATGAAAGCACGTCCTCGCATGGGTAGCATTGTGCCAGCGGCTGTCAGCGACTTGCCAAACGCCAGTGCCACACTTGTCGCGATTCCCATGACCTCGCCGGTGGAACGCATCTCCGGTCCGAGGAGGGTGTCAACTCCCGGGAACTTCACGAAGGGAAGAACGCTCTCTTTGACGGCAACATGCGTCGGCTGCGCGCAGTCGTTGATCCCAAGTTCGTCGAGGGTCTTTCCCACCATGAGCTTGGCGGCAATCTTGGCGAGCGGTCTTCCCGTGGCCTTCGAAACGAATGGTACGGTCCGGCTAGCTCGAGGATTGACCTCGAGCACGTATACATCACCGTCCTTCACAGCGAACTGAGTGTTCATCAGACCGATGACCCCGAGCTCCAGTGCCAGCGCCCGGGCGCTTTCCTCGATGCGAGACACGAGCTCAGGATCCAAGGTGTGTGGCGGCAGCACGCAGGTCGAGTCGCCGGAGTGGATTCCTGCCTCCTCGATATGCTGCATGACACCGCCGATCACGGCACGCTTGCCGTCGGCGACGCAATCCACGTCGACCTCAATGGCGTTCTTGAGGAATTGGTCGATGAGCAACGACGGGGTACTGCCTTCGTCTCGCGCAGCGTCGAAGGCGATTCCGACGTATGCTGCCAGCTCTCCCGCGCTCCAGCAGATCATCATCGCGCGTCCGCCCAGGACGTAGGACGGTCGCACGAGTACCGGGTATCCGATGCGACCGGCGATCTCGCGTGCCTCTTCGAGCGTCTTGGCAATGCCCGCCTTGGGACGCATGAGGCCAAGCTTGGTGAGGAGAGCATCGAAGCGTTCGCGATCCTCGGCTCGATCGATGGCATCGGCGGGCGTGCCCAACAGATGCACGCCGGCCTGCTCGAGCGGTACGCTGAGTTTCAGTGGCGTTTGGCCTCCGAACTGTACCACGACACCCAGGAGGTCTCCCTTGGAGGCCTCTTCCTTGCAGATGGCAAGGACGTCTTCCAGTGTGAGCGGCTCGAAGTACAACCGGTCCGAGGTGTCGTAGTCCGTCGACACCGTCTCCGGGTTGCAGTTGACCATGATGGTCTCGATGCCCAGTTCGCGAAGAGCGAACACCGCATGGCAGCAGCAGTAGTCGAACTCGATGCCTTGGCCGATCCGATTGGGCCCTCCACCAAGAATGATGACTTTGCGTTTGTCAGAGACGTCACTCTCGGTTTCGGTTTCGTAGCTCGAGTAGAGATACGGGGTTCGCGCTGGGAACTCCGCCGCGCAGGTGTCCACTCGGCCGTATACGGGCGTGACCCCAAGCCGGTCCCGGGTTTCCCGAATCTCCCGTTCCGTGACCTTTCGCAGTCGAGCGATCTGCTGGTCGCTGAAACCGAGACGCTTGCTTTCGAGCAGCAGGTCTGCGTCGAGCGTCACGGTGCGCTCAAGCAGACGCTCTTGTTCGACCATTCGATGCATCTGCTCGAGGAACCAAGGGTCGATCCCGGTATCCTGGTGCAGCTCTTCGAGCGACACGCCGACTCGAATGGCGTCTGCGACGAAGAAGAGTCGGTCTGCTCGCGGCACTCGGACCACTTTCCGGAGAGCGGGAGGTAGTCCGCGACCTCCAGGGGGCGGCGCCGAGGGGCGTGGGCGTGCTACCGGTGGCGGTTCATACGCGAGGTCACGCCCGACGAACTGCTCTGCTGCCAGCGCCTCGTAGTCGATGCGGTCCAGCAGGCTCATCAACCCATCCTTGCCCGTTTCGAGTGACCTCGCGGCCTTCTGGAACGACTCGGCGAAGGTGCGGCCTATGCTCATGACCTCACCAACGCTCTTCATCTGGGTCCCCAGCCTCGGATCAGCTCCCGGGAATTTCTCGAAGGCGAACCGGGGCCACTTGGTGACGACGTAGTCGATGGTCGGCTCGAACGCTGCGCTGGTTCCGGTGATGTCGTTCCGGAGCTCGTCCAGCGTCAACCCAACTGCGAGCTTCGCGGCAATCTTCGCAATTGGGTATCCGGTTGCCTTGGAGGCCAGCGCGCTTGACCGCGACACACGCGGGTTCATCTCGATCACCAGAACGCGCCCAGATCTCGGACAGACGGCGAACTGAACGTTGGAACCACCTGTCTCGACGCCGATCTCGTGCATCACCGCGCGTGCTGCGTCGCGCAGTCGTTGATACTCTCGATCCGTAAGGGTCATTGCCGGTGCGACCGTCACCGAGTCGCCGGTGTGGACCCCCATGGGATCGATGTTCTCGATTGTACAGATTACGATGAAGTTGTCGGCACGGTCTCGAATGACCTCAAGCTCATACTCTTTCCAGCCGATGACACTCTCCTCGATCAGCACCTCGTGAGTCGGCGACTGGAGAAGCGCCCATTCCACCTTCTCGCGCAGCTCGCCGGGGTGATCGACGACGGCGCCGCCAGCTCCTCCCATGGTGAAACTTGGCCGGAGAATGACAGGGTAACCGGTTCCTTCGACAATCTGCAGCGCTTCTTCGTAGCTGCGGGCATATCCGGATCTGGGGCATTCCAGTCCGGCGCGTGCCATAGCCTCTTTGAAGAGTTGCCTGTCCTCCGCCTTTCGGATTGCATCCACCTGGGCGCCGATGAGCTTTACTCCGTGACGAGACAGGACTCCCCGCTCGTGGAGCTGGAGCGCGAGGTTGAGGGCTGTCTGGCCTCCGAGAGTCGGAAGTAGGGCGTCAGGACGCTCCCGCTCGATGATCGCGCTGAGCGTGTCGAACTCCAGCGGTTCGATATAGGTTCTTCGTACCAGCTCGGGATCGGTCATGATCGTGGCTGGATTCGAGTTCACGAGCACGACGTCGTACCCGAGGCTCTTGAGCGCTTTGGCGCCCTGGGTCCCGGAGTAGTCGAACTCACACGCCTGGCCGATTACGATCGGCCCAGAGCCAATGAGCAGTATCTTGTTGATATCGTCCCGGCGCGGCATTCGGTCCTTGTCGGTGGGGTTGGGGTGGCTCGAGCGCCAGCGCCTCTACCACAGCGAAGCCGCCGTACCCGGCAAATCCTCGTACCCCACCGTGCGTGGTGTATGACACCCAAGTCCATACGAAGTCGAAACATTCCCGCAACCGAACCGCAATCGGGCATTGGTGAGCAGTGCCGCCCGGTTAGTGTGGGCGCTCGTTCGCAGATACGGTCGTTGTCGTCTTTCGGTCTGTGGTCGTTGCTCTTGTGCTGGCTCCGGGGCCGTTTTCGCGCGGACTTCGTGGGGCTTGCCCCTCGGATCCTGGTCGACCTCGTTGGGTGGTTGTTCGGTCTGGTAAAACGAGTGGCCCGTCGAAACGGCGTTCGGCCATCGCTTGACTTCCATTTCCTCATCGTTCATAACCCGCGCCCCGGCAAATGCGGGGCGGATCGGTCCGCCCCGGTCGAATTGGAGCCTCTGATCATGCCGAAAATGAAGACCAACCGAGCCGCAGCCAAACGGTTTAAGCTAACCGGAAGCGGTCGCGTGCGTCGGTCGAAGTGTGGCGGGCAACACGGCCTTATTGGCAAGAATCGCAAGCGTCGTCGTCGGCTTCGTGACAATGACATGGTCGACTCGGCCATGGACAAGCGAGTCAAGCTGCTCTTGCCCTACGGTTGAATCCCCAACCCAAAGAACTCAAACCCTATAGTCAGTCCAGGAGGACGACATGTCGCGTGTCAAGAGGGGCCCGCAGCCCCGCCGTCGCCACAAGCGGGTATTCGATCAGACTGAAGGCTTTTTTGGCGGACGCAAGAATCGTATCCGTCAGGCAATGCATGTGCTCTGGAAGTCCTGGCAGTATGCATATGTCGGACGAAAGTTGCGCAAGAGGGACTTTCGCACTCTGTGGATTGCGCGGATCAATGCCGCGTGTCGGCAGAACGGCACAACCTACTCCCGTCTGATGGGGGCGCTCCACCAGGCCGGTGTTGAGCTTGACCGGAAGGTGCTGGCAGATATGGCGGTCAACAGCCCGGCGGAGTTCAAGAAGCTCACGGAGCTCCGCTCCTCGTAGGTCGTTTGCTCGTCTGCATCAGGGCCAACGGGGCCTTGGCGTGAGCCGAGCGGAGAAGTAACGTTCGGTTCGTGTCAGACCCCACATTCGACATTATTCAGGGATTGGACTCCCTGCCGAAGGTCTACGAGCAGCGTTTTGCTGCCGTTGCGACGGAGCAGTCTCTGCGCGAGGTGCGGGCGGCCGCTCTTGGTAAGAAGGGTGAGCTCACTGGCTTGTTGCGAGCCCTTGGGGGGGTCGCTGTCGAGGAGCGTCGAGCGATCGGGGAACGAGCCAACACCGTGAAGCTCGCGATCGAGCAGGCGTTCGAAGCTCGGCTGGTGGAGATACACCGTTCCGAGCGAGAGGCCGAGCTGAGGGCCGCCCCGTACGATCTGACGCTGCCCGGCCGCATGCCGGGAGGGCGTGGGCACGTTCATCCGATTCGCCGAGTTCTCGACGAGATCCTGGACATCTTCAACTCACTGGGGTTTGAGATCGCGTGGGGTCCGCAGGTCGAGTACGAGGCCAACAACTTCACGAAACTCGCCTTCCCGCCTGATCATCCTGCAACAGACATGCAGGACACGTTTTGGGTAGGGATCGCGGGCGCACCAAACGCACGCGCGCTGCTGAGAACCCATACCAGCAATGTCCAGGTGCGCGAAATGAGCACTCACACGCCCCCATTGGCAATCGTCAGTGGTGGCGCGGTGTATCGTCGTGATGACGACGTGACCCATTCTCCGATGTTCCATCAGGTGGAAGGCTTCCTGGTGGACCGACGGGTGACGTTTGCCTCCCTCAAAGGTGTGCTCACGGAGTTCGCTCTGCGGCTGTACGGGAGAAACACGCCCGTTCGATTCCGCCCGAGCTACTTTCCCTTTGTCGAGCCCGGCGCGGAGGTCGACGTTGGTTGTGTTTTCTGCTCGGACTCCGACGGGAGCAGAGCGACCTGCCGAGTGTGCAAGGCGACGGGATGGCTTGAGATCCTGGGATGCGGCATGGTTCACCCCGAGGTGCTCGAGAACTGCGGGATTGATTCAGAATCCCACACAGGTTTTGCGTTCGGAATGGGGGTCGAGCGGGTTGCGATGCTCCGCTATGGGATCCCGGACATTCGGGTGCTGTTCGAGAACGACCCGAGGTTTTTGGCGCAGTTCTGAATCATTGTGCCTCTCACCAGTCGTGCCGCGAGCGACACGCAGCCCAGACTGGGCTGCTTTTGGTGACTGCGCTCCGGGTGCAAGGGCTACTGCTTGCGGGCGGATCCCTTGTGGCGCCAGGGGGGCGCGGACTCGGTCCTCCCGACATCAAACCCATCGCTACGTTCCGGATGTGACTCTACGATACCGGTCGGATTGGTCGCGTTGGTGCTGTCGCAGAGCTGCTCCGCGCGCTCGGCCTCGCCTACGTGGCGCTAGAGCCTCAATCTGGAGCTGTCTGGCTACACAACGTTCTGCTCACCGCTGGGTGCTCGTGTTGGATGGTGCTTGCGACAGTTGGGCTCACCCGTCGTACAGCCGTATGTCGTACTAGATCCTCTCGAGAGCACGATCGCATTGGATCACGTGGTCTGCGACTGAACCAATTTCCTGGCGGTGGGTGACCACGAGCAGACTGCGCGAGCCCTTCAGGCGCGCAAGTGCTTGGAGGACCTTTGCGGTAGCGGCTGGGTCGAGCCCCTCCGTGGGTTCATCGAGCAGCAGTACCGGCGCGCCCTGTGCCAGCGCGCGCGCGATGCTGACGAGACGTTTCTCCCCACCGGAGAGGCGATGTCCACCCGGTCCCACGATACCTGTGCCCACCGAGTCGGCGAGATCGCCCGCTCCGACGTCATTGAGACAGGCACGCGCCTCCCTGTCACTGACGCCGACCAGCGTGATGTTCTCCAGGATTGTTCCGGTGACGAGCGGAGCGTCCTGCGGCACCCAGGCGAACGGTCTCGCCGACGGGGGCACCGAGGAGTCGAGATCGCGTCCACCATAGCGTGCGGTCGCGGCTCCGCGCTCAAGGCCCAACAGTTCGCGAAGGAGAGTCGTCTTGCCGCACCCCGTCGGCCCACGAACGCAGAGCAATGTGCCGGGCTGCAGAGCAACGTGCAATGGCTGGCCGTTGACTGCCAAGCTTGGTGCGAACACATCGAGACGCTCCGGCGCGCGCCCCCATTCTCCGTGGCGCGGTCCCGTGGTTGACTGCGAGTGTCCCCCTGCAGGCAGTGCCTCGATGGCCGCTTCGATTGCGAGACTCGCGGCGTCGCCGTGGGCCAGCCAGCCTCGAGCGTCGCCGAGATCCCTCAGCGGCCGGTAGCTCATGAGTACGATTGTCACGAACGCCACCGCAGACGCCGCGTCGACTGGCATGGCATTGCTCGCTACGAGTAGAAGGGTTCCGGCAACCAGCAGGGTGCCGAGGAACTCATTCCCGCTCGAGATCGCGCTCTGCGCCGCACGAACTCGCGCGCTCGTCCGGGCGGCCTGCTCTCCAGCCGTTTCGATCCAGTGGTGGATTCGTCCATTAGCGTCGCAGGTACGCCAGAGATCGAGGTTTCGAACGAGCTCGTCTACGCCAGCGTGCAGCTCCTCCTGACGCTTCTGTGCCCGATTGCTGGCACGGCGCCATCGGTTTCTCATCAGACCCAGCCCGACGCCAAATGGGACGAGGAGCACTGCGCCAAAAACTGCCAACAGGGGCGACACGAAGATCAGAGCCACGCTGATTGGGATCAGTTGGGCCAGAGCTCGGACCATGCCAAACAGGCCGTGGGCGACGGCGTCGTGGAACTCCCGGAGCCGTACCGAAAGGGCCGCACAGAGTCCAGTTTCGCTGAAAGCCGTTCCTGCGCCAATCAATCGTCGAGCGACCTCCAGACGCAGGCGGCTGGCTATTCTTCCAGTGATTTCAGACTGATAGTACGCAGCCCCAACAAGCCCTGTCCCCTTGACGCCTGCTGCGGCGAGTCCGAGGACACAGTAAGGAAGAAGTTCGGCAGCAACCGACGCCTGAGCCTCCAAATATGATTTGACGTTCGTTAGCTCGCGAGCAATGCTCCCGGCCGCCAGAGCGCCGGCCGCCTGACCAGCGGCCTGGAGTACAACAAAGAAGGCAAGAGAGAGGACTCGACTCACCTTCTCGGCTCTGCGTCGACCACTGAGTTGGCGCAGAACCCACCGGATCCAGTGATTGCCGGTGAAGCAGGAGCTTCCCGGGTCGTCCAAAGCAAGGGCCGCTTGATTCTGTTGATGGCGAGAATTTTCGCGTATACCTCCCCGCGCTGCGGCCGTATGGTGTAATAGGAGCCAGGACTCGCGCTCGGCTGCAGGGACAGTTTCCAGCTCGGTTTGTGTCCTCGGAAGCGCCATCTGATCCCATCGGTCAGCAGCCATCACAACGCCCCCGATCGAACGCACAAGGAAGCCTGGTCAGCCACCGCCGTAGACCTCACGTGTCGCAAGCGCCCTGACATTGCGGCATGTGGATTGCAAGAAAATTCAACTGCATCTCGTCTCTGACCAGGGTGTCTAGAACCTCGGTTCCAAGCAGGTTAACGTGAACTGGACCATTGGACGGCCAACCTGCTCTCTTCTGGAACTACATTCGGTCGATTCTTAACCCCGTGAAAAGGGATGTTCGGAATGAACATGGCCAAGTCGGGGTTGCACTAAGTGTTGGAACTTGACTTCTCTCGTGGCCAGCCTGTCGGCCACCTTCTGGAGAAAAATGTCCGCCTATACTCCGCAGGATGCGATGTCCCACAACCGTCCCCCCGCAACAGCTGGTGACTCTGATCCACCCAGCACCGATTTCGACTCACTCGGTGGCGGCACGATGCCGATGCCACCGTCTGATTTGTCACCGGATGGGCGTGAGTATCGGTTCACTGCCGCTCAGGCGCCAACGGAAACTCAGCTACGCGATCCGTCCGTCGACAGCGCAGGCGATTCGATGCTATCGCGGTACTTCCGCGAGATGGCGACCCATCAGGTGATGGGTCCCGACGAGGAGTTGGAGTGTGCGCAGCGCGTCGAGGAGGCGGAGATCGAGCACTGGATGGCGGTGTTATCGTACATCCCAGCCGCTGAGCACGTGCTGAAGCAGCTCGACGAAGACATCAGTAAGGCCAACCCCGCCGATCGACCCGAGATTACCTGTCTGCCCGAAATGCAGGAGCTCATTCGGGGGTACCGGCGTCAGCGCTCACGGCTTCTCGCGGACCAGCAGCGGAGGTGGAACGATCTATGCGAGCAGCTGGCTCGGGACGTTCGCCTTCCCGATTCCGACCGAATCTGGATGGCTAATGCGGAGCGGCTCTGCAAGGAGCTTGCGGCTACCTGCCCCGGGGAGGACAAGCCGCAGGTGGCTGAGACCCCTGCGTACCGCAAGTACATCGAGCGGGTTCGCAAGACGGGTAATCGTCAGCGAGCGGCCAAGAATCGATTCGTGAAGGCCAATCTGCGTTTGGTTGTGAGTATTGCGCGCCGCTACAACCGTGGTCGACTCCCCCTCATCGATCTGATTCAAGAAGGTAACATCGGTCTGATGAAGGCTGTGGAGCGTTTCGATCACACTCGCGGGTACCGTTTCTCGACCTACGCGTCGTGGTGGATCCGTCACGCGATCAGTCGAGCCCTGGCCGACAAGGGACGCGCGGTTCGAATCCCGGTTCACATGCTGGACACCTACAATCGCGTGTCGCGGGCTACCCAGACGATCATCGCACGGACCGGTCGAGAGCCAACCCTCGACGAACTCGAGAAGGAGACTGGCGTACCCAAGGAGAAGCTGGACAAGGTCAAGGACCTCTACGCGGACACGCCATTCTCATTGGACCGTCCCGTGGGAGACGAGGATGGGCGCCGATTCATCGACTTCCTAGTGGAGGAGAACTCTGCTTCTCCCTACGATACCCTCGCCAGCCAGAAATGGGCCGAGGAAGTCCGCAGGCTTCTCGGCACACTCACTCCGATTGAGTCACGAATCATTCGATGGAGATTCGGTCTCGACAATGAGGATGAGCTCACGCTCAAGGAGATTGGTGACAAATACAATCTCTCCCGAGAGCGAATCCGCCAGCTGCAGGAGCAGGCGATCGGGAAGATTCGCAAGCAGATGCGGGACTTCTAGCCAGCTCCCTGCCGCGGACGTTGTGTCCGCGGAGGCTCAGGGTTAGTGGTCTGCTGTCGGGTTCCAGAGAGACTGCGGGAAGAGGCGAGCGCATCTTCCCGCAGTGTCGCATTTGCAGACTCGGTCGTTCGCGGGACCAGCATCAAGCCCCGAGTCTGTTCGCCGGTGCTGTCTGCTTGGACCGAAACTCAATGTGGAGCGCCCGATGGCGCTTCGCTTGGATTCTTTGACCGAGCGTCGACCCCGTTCGGGTGGTTCTCGAAGGGCGCGAGCCACGCGAACACGACTGGTGGTACCGAGGCCAAGAGAACGAATACGAAGAACGCCCGATACCCGAGGAGTTCTTGGATTTGACCACTGATTGTGCCGGTGACGAGCAGGGTAAGGGCCATGACGCCGGTTCCGAACGCGTAGTGCGCGGTGCGGTACGGACCCGGTGATATCTCCTGCATAATGTAGAGCATCATTCCAACGGTGCCGAAGCCGTAGCCGAACTTCTCGATCAGTACCACGAAGGTGATCCAGCTGATGTCCGTAGGGAGCGCCTGACTCAGATAGAAGTACGTGATGTGCGGGACGTTGAGGCTAAATGCCAGGAACAGGAAGGTTCGCTTGAGCGACCATCTGGAGGCCATAACGCCTCCGAGCAGCGTGCCGGAGATATAGGCGACAGTGCCGAACGTGCCATTGATGTTCCCAAGCGCCATGTTGGTGAGCCCGAGGCCACCCTTGCTTCGCTCGTCCAGGAGGAAGAGCGGGCCGAGCTTTTCGATGAACCCCTCGCCGAAGCGATAGAAGAAGATCACCGCCAGCATCATCCATATCCGCCGCTTCTGGAAGAATGAGACCCAGGCGCGTTTGGTTAGGTTTAATGCCCCGGCCACCGTCGACGGGGCTTCAGGGGCTCGTGCCCCGGGTGGCAGAATGAACCAATGCCATACAAATGTGAGTAGTAGGATCGTCGCCACGAGCCCCATCACGATCATCCATGCCGTGCGCCAAGCCGGGTCAGCCCCCTCCGGTGGCGGATTCTTGCCTCCTCCCGCCCAACGGTACAGGATCGCCGTCAGACTGACCAATGCACCGGAGACTAGGACGCGCCCGAGGTTCCAGAACATCCCCTGGATCCCCATGTACATCCCTTGCTCCTTCTCGCTCGTGGAGGTGATGTAGACGCCGTCGCCTGCGATATCCTGCGTGGCAGACGCAAATCCAGATATCCAGAAGAGTGCGACGGTTACGGGGACGAATGCCGGCAGTCGAAGGGCCAGCGCGACCAGGGCGAACGTCACCACCATGACCAGCTCCATCGCCAACACGAAGAAGCGCTTGTTCCGATAGAGTTCGAGGAAGGGAGCCCAGAGCGGCTTGAGCACCCACGGCAGGTACATGAGCCCCGTGTAGGCCGCTACCTCGGTGTTCGAGAGGCCGAGGTTCTTGTACATGATCGCTGCCACGACCGAGACTGCGATCATCGGGGTGCCCATGGCGAAATAGAGGCTCGGAACCCAGAGCAACGGATGGAAGCGTTTCTCTTTCTGGTCGGTCATTGGTGGCAGCGTTCTACCAGAAAACCACCCAGGGTCGGCATGGATCCCCCTGCGACGAGACGACGTTGCACGTGCTCCCCACCCCAGGTGGTCGCGTCGCGGCCACTCGCTGCTCCGCGAGGTGCCTCTCCGCTGGCCAGTGGCGTTTGGGGTGCCTCCTCGAGTTCGAGCATCGCCTCTCTCAGCTGGACGGGCTCTGAACGCCCGAAAACGGCGTTGGGGAATGAACGACGCTCAACGGGTTTTGGGGGACAGCGAGTCGACCTAGATTTCTGCTTTCGCGAGGCGCGCGGCGTCTGACGTCCCAACCGAGAACGACGGGACCAACGGCCGATCTGGTGCCCTCGGCGAGCTTCGGTCGACGTTTGAGGGACGATCGTCAGTTCGTCCCCGGGCGCCAACCGGGCCGCGAGGTGCCGAGGGGCTGACCAGTCGTCCGTGCTGAAGCGGTTCCGCAGGCCGGTCATTCGCGGCCGGACGGGGGCGGGGCTACGATGCTCCGACCCCATGTTGGCGCTCTTCGTCGCGCTTCTCTGTGTTCTGGCTAACGGCTTTTTTGTGGCAGCTGAGTTTGCGCTGGCCAAGGTGCGTCCGACGGCACTCGAGGCCCGGGCGGCTCAAGGTGATCCGAAGGCAGCGCTCGCCCTCTCGCTCACCCGTCGGCTCGACGCATACCTTACCGCGACTCAGCTGGGCATCACTCTTGCTTCGCTTGGTCTTGGCTGGCTCGGAGAGCCCGCCATCGCGCATCTCATCGAGCCGGTGTTGAGGGAGCTCGGGGTTGCCCCCACGGTCATTCGTGCAATCGGCCTCACCATTGCGTTCTCGATCATCACGTCGCTGCATATCGTGGTGGGGGAGCTGGTGCCGAAATCGCTCGCCATTCAGCTCCCCGAGGATCTATCGCGTCACACGGCGGGGCCTCTCAAGTTCTTCTATTACGTCGCTTTTCCCGTGCTGTGGGTGCTGAACGGCGTATCGAACCTCACTCTTCGGAGTCTCGGCCTCCCACTGAGTGAGTACTCCGAGGGGCAGCTCTCGGTCGAGGAGATACGGCTGATCATTCGCGCGTCAATCAAGGATGAAGGAACCGATGGAAAGAAGCGCGAGATCATCGAGCGTGTGCTCCGCGGTATCGATCACCCCGTGCGGGCCATCATGGTGCCACGCGTCGATATCGTGACGCTCTCCCTGGACCAGGGCGTTGCGGCGTGTCTCGAGATCGCCCGACGCCACGGCTACAGCCGCTATCCAGTGAGTGAGTCCGGGGATCTCGACCGAATCGACGGCTATCTCTACGTCAAGGACCTGCTTCTCAATCCAACGAACGATCCTCAGGCGCTGAAGGCTCGCAAACGAGAGTTGCCGGTATTCACTGAGGCGCTGAGCGTTGGGGATGTGATCGCTCGCTTCCAGAAGTCGGGGATTCCGATCGGGCTCGTGCTGGACGAGTACGGCGGTACCGCCGGGCTCGTGACGCTGGAGGATGCCATGGAGGCCATCGTGGGGCAGCTTCGTGATGAATTCGACAAGGAAGCTCCGGAGATCAGGAGGTGCGAGGACGGATCGGTCGTCGTCGATCCTGGGCTTTCCACTCACGAGGTCGTGCTGCCGGGATTCGAGCCGCCCGCGGGACACGGGGATACGGTCGGAGGAGCGATCGTCGGGGCACTGGGGCGCCTTCCCCACCCGGGTGACACGGTCAGCATGGGAAGCTACTTGGCGATCGTGCAGGAGGTCCGTCACCGCCGGATCAGCCGCGTCGTTCTGCGACCGCGCGCGAGCTCCATTCCTCCCCGTGTCAGCCCGAAGGACGTCGAGGGTGGCGTCGCGGAGTACCCGTCTCGTGCGAGCTCCACGCCGGCGAATGGCCCCGGTCAGCGAGTTGAAACGGTCGAGAACCGCGTCGAGCCCGATCTTGCGAAGGGCGATTGAGCACTCGGAGATCCGCGTCGAGTCCGGCTTCGGGAACGGAGATGGAGTACTCGAAGGACTGCGTCGAGTCCGAACCGGGGAGGAGAGACAGAGTACGCCGGTTTCCTCCGTCGAGCGAACCGCAAAGTCTGGCCCTCTGTCTCATCTCGCGGGTGCCTATGGTCCTAGGGCCAGGATACAGAGCGCACGCTGTTCCAGGCCGGAGGGGGGCGCGCACCGGCCGAACTCCGTGACTCAGGCCACGTTTCGGAGGTGGGGTTCGGCAAGGAAATCGTCGAGGTCACGTGCACCGTGTGCCGAGCCACGCAGACGGTGGGAGCGCTGACGGGCCCACGCCCTCGTTGGTCCTGCCGCCGCGTGTCGACCGAAACGTGAGGTTCGGTTGCTGATCCGAACGGGGATTCGCGGCGCTCTGGCGAGTGCGCGTTGGGGACCAGCGTGAGGCTGACATTCGGCATTGCGCGCCGGACTGAGAGACGACTACGTTGGCAGGGGCTGCCTGAGTGCCCAGCCCACGTACGACGATGTTACGCTCCGAGACGCCGCAATCCCCTGAGTCGCGAATTCATCTGTGGGAAGGGTTCGAGATCGGGGGGCTGGGTGACGTTGTAGACCGACTTCTGGACGTCATGCTTGTTGCTGCGTCCTGTATCGGGTTCGTCATCGTGGTGGGCTCACTCAACCGATGGGTTCAGCATGGATGGCACCCGCAGCATTTGATCCACCTTGGCGTCTACCTCGCCATCCTTGCGGGCTGTCTGCTCGGTCGCCGCCTACCGCGCCGGGCACGCGTTGCCTGCGTCCTCATCCCTCTCTGGGCAAACGGAGTAGCCAACCTCGTTTGGCATGGCCTTGCCGGTACCGGCATGCTGTTCATGAGCGTCGTTTGCTCCCTGGCAATCGTCCTCTCCGGGCTCAGGGCCGCGCTCGTCCTCTTCGGGGCCTGCGTTCTACTCGTTCTCACCATCGGCGCAGGTATGTGTGAGGGGCTCCTTCCCATTGCGGCCGGTGCGGATTTGCGCCTTCGCTCGCCGACCGAATGGGTTGCGCAGGGGAGTGCCTTCGCCGGGCTCGTCGTGGGCTGCCTGACAGCTTTCAACGCGGTTCAGAACGTGCTGCGCCAGTCCACTGCGCGTTTGGAGCAACGCACGGCGGAGCTCGAACGCGAGATCGCTGAGCGTCACCGTGTCGAGCAGCAGCTATCGGAGAGAGAGCAGAGGTACCGCCTGCTTGCCGCCAACTCGCGCGATGTCGTGTTCACCTTCGACATGGCGCAGGCGTTTACCTACGTGAGTCCTTCGGCAATACAGCTGTTTGACTATTCGCCCGAGGAGCTCCTTCGAATGCGCGTCAGTGATTGGCTCACGGATTCGAGCCGTGAGCGTTTTGCCTTGGATTTCGCCGAGCGGGCGGCGGTCGCAGGGACCGGATCCGGGGTGCTGCCACTTCTGGAATACGAATGTGTCCGGCGGGACGGGACGACGTTTTGGGGTGAGCTTCGCGCCGCGTTCACCCGCGACGAGGACGGGACCCCCAACGGGGTTCAAGGCGCACTGCGCGACATCAGTGAACGCCGAGCCGCGGAAGCGCAGCGCGCCGAGCTCGAGGCGCAACTCCAGGAGGCCGAGAAGCTGCGCGCCATCGGTCAGCTTGCTGGCGGAATTGCTCACGATTTCAACAACCAGCTTGCCGGAATCATGGGCTACGCAGAGCTGCTTCAGGCGGCGCGCAGCGACGACGAACTGGTGCGCTCGTTCACCGACAGCATCATGGTGCCGGCTCGTCGCGCCGCGGATCTTACCGGAAAACTCCTCGCATTTGCCCGCCGCGGTAAGTACCACAGGGAACCTGTCGATCTTCATACGATTGTCAGAGACACGATCGCCATGATCGAGCGGAGTATCGACGACAACGTTACTGTTGTCGAACACCTTTCCGCCAGGCGGACCTGGGTTCTCGGAGATCCAACACTCCTTCAGAGTGCAGTGCTGTACGTTGCGCTCAATGCGCGAGACGCGATGCCAAATGGCGGCACGCTGACCTTTGCGACGGAGGAGCGTTGGGACCCGGCGACGGCCGGTGACGAGGCTCAACGGAATGAGTGCGGGTCGAGCCCTCGTATCGTGCTACGTGTCCACGACACGGGCCACGGAATGGATGAGGCTACGGCAAGGCGAGCGTTTGAGCCATTCTTCACGACGAAGCCAGTCGGGCACGGCACGGGGATGGGGCTCGCTGCTGTTCACGGTACGATGCATAGTCACGGCGGCACGGTCGAACTCGAGTCAACGCCGGGACAGGGGACCACGGTCAGCCTCAGCCTTCCGCTCGTCGCCGATCCATCGTCTGAGGACCCTGAATCCGGGCACAGAGCGGCGAATCGCTGTGCGGCGGTTGAACCGGATTGCCGCGACCGGCTGGCAGCCGGGGCTCCGCTCGGCGAGCAGAGTTCCGCATACATCGAGCGGAGTCGTCCCGGCACTCAGCTTGGAGGCAGCTCCGCGATCCTTGCGAAGCGCTCGGTGCTCTGTGCCACGCTCACGAATCGCGGACCGTGGAAGGCTTAGTCTGAAGGGGCGCACTCTCTTGGAGTGCAGTCGTGTTCACAGCGCCCACACTCGGGGGGTACTCCGCGCGGGCATGCGATACCTTCCGAGAATCGCGGTCGCCGATTAGTGCGGGCCGCCCCACTTCGGTGGATTGGGCGCCTGCTGGCTTCTGCCCGAAGCGTGAATCGGGATAGCAGCGGGCTACGGGCTCCAGACGACGCGCCCGAACCGCGACGCTCTGTGAAAATTCCCCTGTCCCAGAATCGGCGACCAGCTTGAACCGCCGTTGTTTTCCATGACGTAGAAGTTCATCCGCCAAGTGTCGCCGATGGACGGAGGGCTCCGCTTGGCCCTCGTAAACGAGGCCCAGGGGATGCGGAGCTCCACGCGGTACCCTCGATCAGGAGACGACTCGTCAAGCGTCCCTTCAATGACCGTCGCACTCTCGAGTCGTGCCGACCATTCCTGGTGCCCGAATGGACCGCTTTCGCCGCCACGCGGCTCGTTGTAGTTGTCGAAGAGTGAATCGAAGACCAGGTTTTGAGGATTCACCTGGACCTCATAGTAGTCTCGATTGTCCCCGTCGCCGTCCGGATCGACCATCGCTTCGATCGTGTCTCGAGTCCACAGGTGAGCGTCGACTGCGTCCGCCGGAAAGCCACCGGTCACGTCGCGATCCTCGACCGCAAAGAAGAGGTACATGGCGTCGCCATCCCAGAGGAGACGAACCTCGCCGCGAACGGCCCCGGCGGGCACGACGCGCCCCGTCTGTGCGTGGGTCGCGACACTTGCAAGCCCGGCTCGCGCCCATGCTGCCTCGTTCATGCTGCCGTCGATGATGAGGCGCTCGCCTGCCGCGAGACGGGGTACCCCCAGCCTGGGCACGTCGGCGACCCGCTTCCGCGGCTGTCGAGTCGATTGGGTGGGCGCGGCCATCGAGCCAGGGGAGTCGGGGCTGTCATTGGGGGGACTGGGACGGGAGCAACCCACGCTTGCGACAAGTCCTGCCCCCAACCCGGTGAGGGTCGCGGCGATCCACGGTGATCCGAGGGCTGGGCGCGAGCTCATGGGGCTTCATGCCACGACTCGGAGTCTTTGGAAATTGGGGATGTCATGGCGTTGGCCGACTCCGAGACGGAATGGCCGAGTCGACTGCGCGCGCCGCATGAGTGTCTGCGTCGGGATGCGCGCGGATTGGACCATGCTAGTGCGCTTGCGTGCCGCCTCAAGCCTCGTTCTTGCGTGGATACGATCCGTCGAGCCTTGGTTTGGCTCGCTTCGGTTGCCGTCGGTACCGTCCGGGCTCGGCGGGCGTGGCGGTGCTCTTCGGCGCCGCTTCTGCTTGCGCCAACGTCTCGACGCTGCAGACGGCGCGACCACTCGCGACAGGGCGGACCGAGCACTCCGTTCAGGCCTGGATGCTGCCGACGAACGAGTCCAGCGTGCTCGGAGCGGATATCCACCGCGCGGCACTTCCGGCTTATTCGTACCGGGAGGGGCTCGAGCGAGGGGACTGGGGAGTCCGCCTCACTGCCCCGGGAAGCCTTCAGTTCGACCTGAAGGAGTCCTCGGTCGGCTCGCGTTTTGCGGGTTCTCTCGGTCTCGGGGTTGGCACCGACGTAGCCTCGCTCATCGGCTTGGTGCTCACCGCTGCGGCTAACAGTGATGATGAATCCAGCAACGGGTCCTCGAAGGACGATGGCTATACGCCGCTCACCTTTGAGCTCTTCCTGCCCGTTATCGCGTCCTTCGAGCTCGTTCCCGAATATCTTTCGGTTCACGCGACGCTTCGTCCCGGGCTATGGGTCTACACGCCCGCGGACGAGGTGGATCGGCACGTGCAATTCTCTGGCGTCGGGGCCGGCGGGATTCGGGCGGGGAGAGACTTCGGGGTTCACGCCGAAGCCGCGCCGCTCTGGACCACCGGCTACGGTTTCGGTTGGAGTGCCGCAGCCTCCGTGTTCTATCGACCGGGCGAGTAGGTGCCGTCAAGCGCTTCCCCAGAGCCGCAAAGGCTGCCCAGGCGTTGGAGGGCTCACCGGCCACGTGCGAGTCCTCGGTTCTCAGCGGATCTGCGCCACGCTCGCTTCCAGGGGGAGGCGACGGAGGACATCGTCGAAGGCAACCGTGGCAGCGTCGCTTTCCTCGGTGAGAAATCGCTGCTTGCCGCCCACGATCTTACGTTCCACGAGGCGCTGTTGCATGAGATTGAGGGGCAGGTGCGCGATGTTCTGGATCCAGCCCGCGCCCCTGCCAGGCCGGTAGCGTCGCCACGCGGCGGAGGCAGTGTAGACCTTCTGCCAGGCTCGCTGCCAGCCTTCGTGCAGCGCTTCGCGGCTCATGAGCTTCGGAAGGTAGTAGGGCGACCCTGCTCCGTGATTCGCGCGAAGCCACCAGCGCGGATCGGTTAGGCGCCCCTCGGCGGCGAGCCGTCGATACAGCCTGGTTGCGGGGTACGGGGTCAGGATTGCGAAAGAAGCCATCGTCAGTTGAGCCTCGATGACGAACTCGGCGGTGCGGTCGAACGTCTCTGGAGTATCGGTGTCGAACCCGAACACGAAGGAGCCCCAAGTGGCGATGCCGTGCTCGTGGAGACACTTGACGATATCCATGTAGTCTTCGGCGCGATTCTGGTGTTTTCCCACGTGCTGGAGCGTGGTGTCGTCTACGCTTTCGAAGCCGATGAAGAGCGCCTGGCATCCGCTCCTGGCGAGGAGCTCAACGTTCTCCAGCTTGCGAATGGCAGAGAGCGAGCATTGTCCGATCCAGTGTTTCTTGAGATCGATCATGCGGGTGAAGAGCTCCGCCGAGTATTTGCGGTGGACCATCACGTTGTCGTCGGCGAAAAGGATCAACTTGCCGAGTGTTCTCAGTTCGGCGAGTACCTCGTCCACCGGCCTGTATCTCAGCGTGCTTCCGTTGGCGGTCGAGACACTGCAGAACTCGCAGAGGTAGGGACACCCGCGCATCGTCTGAACGACCTTGAACGGCAAGTACTTCTTCGAGGTGAAGAGATCACGGCGAGGCATGGGGCGACCGCCGAGCGCTGGCCAGTCGCTCTGGTAGCGTGGCCTGAGCTCTCCCCGTTTGAAGTCGGCGAGGAGCTGGGGCCACAGGTCTTCGGCCTCGCCCACCACCACGGCATCGGCGAAATGGGCTGCCTCGTCGGGAAGCGCCGTCGGGTGGATGCCCCCCAGAACAACCTTGATTCCTCGCTCCCGGTAGGCCTGCGCGATCTGGTAGGCTCGACGCGCTGTCTTGCTGTCGGTCGCGATCCCCACCAGATCGACGGGCTTCACGTCCCGATCGATGTCGAAGTTCCGAATGATCTCATCGGTGTAGAACACCTCGTCGGTGGACGGCGTGAGCGAAGCCAGAATGCCCAGGCCCAGTCTGGGCAAGAAGGTCGAATCCTCGGTGGCGGGGGCAATGAGCTCGATTTGCACGGCTGTGCGACCGTATCACGGTTCAACGTGGGGCACGTGCCTCTCAGCATTGGTTCCCGGGGTCTTGGGGCTCGCTTCCAGATTGCGGGGGCAGAGAGTCGACGTCCTGCTTGGCTTCGGCTCCGCCGGCTTGCGTCGAGCGGCTGGTTGGATTCGCCGGAGTCCGAGCCAGCTGCCAGCACTCTGGCATTCGCCGTCAGGCGGAGAAGGGGAAGGGTGGCCTAGGGGGCGATCAACGTAACTTGGTCCACGTAGGCAATCGTGGCGGTGGGATCTACGCGACGTGACTCGGTGGTTCCCGTGCTGCCATTCCCGGTTGTGATCCTGACGCCCATGGCGATGACCTCCGCTGCCGAGTATTGGGCGGCAGGGGCCTCCGGATTGTCGAGATCCAGCTCAATGGGCAGCCAGGCTCCGAATGCCGAGGGGAGGATGCGCGCGACTGGGCTCTGCCCCCAGGCATACTGGCCCGGCACAGTCTTGACGTACAGGAATGCCTCTCCCGGGGCCTTGGCATCTGGTGAGAACCCGGCTTCGAGTCTGACGCAAGCGCGTAGCCTTCGAGCTCGATAGTCGGCGGGCGGCTCGAGTGCCACCTCGGTAACGACCGACTGCTTGTAGTCGCTGAATGGAGCGACGATTCGCATGGCGCCGGGAGCGCCGTTGGCGCTCGGTGCGCTGACCCAATCGACGGTCGCGAACTCGGTGACGTTGCTCCAATCCGAGCCTCCCTCCCGAGACACTTCTGGGGCGAAGCCTTGGAGGCTGGTGTCGAATCCGTATAGGACTTCTTCGCTGCCGTTGGCATCGAGCTCGCAGCTCGGGCTGAGCTCGGCATCGGGGACGCAAGCTGCTGCAAGACAGACGAGGCCGGAGAGGAGTTCGCGGATTCGGTGCGGTTTCGCCCCTGCACCCAGCCCGGTTAGACACCCGACGGTAACGTGTGACCACACCGACAGCAGCTTGGTGGTCATGGCGAAGGGGGCTCCGCGCCTAGGGCGCCAAAGTGGCGTCGCAGGGTGGCGACAGCTGCCCGCAAGAGCTTCCGGCCCTCTCCGGCCGGAACCCGGAGTTCTCGATCGAGATCCTCGAAGCTCGTGCCTTCGAGCCACCGTTCGAGCGCCTTCCCCTGTTGCGGCGAGAGGCGGCTCCTCGCAAACTCGAGGAGCTCTCGGGCAGTCTGCGCCATGGTCATGGGGGGGCGCACGCTTAGCGCCTCCAGCGCTCCGGACAGAGAGAACTCATTGAGCAGTCGCTTCTGGCTTGGCTCATCTCCTGCTGACGCTCTGGAGCCGAGCCGCTCGCGCACATAGTCGCGTTCGACATTGGCCGTCACGATGCGGATCCAATCATCGAAGGTCTTCGCTGGGTGACGCTGACGCCACTCTACATACTGGCGGAGGGCTTTTCCGTGACCTCGCTCGAACTTGTCGACCAGCCTCGATACCACATTGTGGACGTGGTCGTCGGTACGGGTGAGCGATCCCATGCGCCGGCTGTTGCTGACTTGTTCGACCCATGCTGGCCACAGCTGTGCTACCAGTTCGTGGCATGCGTCGCGGTCTCCCTTGGACGCTCGTTCTGCCAGAGCCTCGTACACTGCGAGCTCGGTAGTTCCAACTTTCACCAGGCACCTCGCGCCAGGAAGAACGTCGTACCCACCCGTGCCTCGAGTCGCGGCACGCTCTTCCGTGGGTTCGAGCTTGGTTCGGAATGGGCGAACACCAGCACGGTTCCGAGGCCCAAGGTCAGGATGCCAGCGCCTGCAAGGAGCAGGGCATTGGTTTGGGCATCGCTCGCTTCACGGCGCAAGTTGACCCCCTGCTGGTCACAACGAGCGTCATTACCGCAGTGCGTGTTCGAGTCGTTGACGAGCGAGTGAGCGTCAGCAGCGAAGTAGCTTGCAGCTGCGAGTGTGGCGAGTCCGACGCCGCCGAGAACGAATCCGGCATGAGACCAGTCGAGGACGCCCGAGTCAGCGGCCGTCGGGGGCGGAACCCGCGGTGACGCCGCGCGGGTATCGGAAGCCCGGGCAAGGCGCCCCGCGGGCTCGGCCGGGGGCGGACGCGGGCGGGCGCTAGGGGGCATTGGCGCGACCCGGGCGGCTCGAGGCTCGGCCGTGAGCAGAAGCTTCGCCTCGGCGGAGCTCGCCTCTTCCACCATCACATCGATTTCGTATGGGACGAATCCAGGTGCGCGAGCGACGATTTGGTGCCTGCCCGGGTCGATGGGTAGCGGTTCCCCGAGCGCCGAGAGGGCAACCGGAGAGCCATCGCGTATCACTTCGAGCCCTGGAGGTATGGGTTCGACGGTGATGCGGAGTCTGGGCACCCGGGGTTCGATGGCGGCCACCCTGGCTTGCAAGTGCGTCTCGAGCTCTCGGCGGCGCCAGTCAGCCATCTCCATTCCAAGAGCGAGCTTGAGTGCTCGCTGATACTCGTACCAAGCCGCGGCAAGCTTGCCCTCGTGCTCCCGGCACTTGGCGATCTTGGCGAGCGTGCTCACCGCGGGATCGAGGTCCATGCTCTTCTGGAAGCGCTCGCACGCACCGGTCCAGTCTCCCTCTTCGAGTTGCTGCATGGCCCGGCGGAACAAGTCCTCGGCACCCACTGGGTCGCGTGGCGACTCCTGCGCCCGAGCAAGGCCGGGCATGAGGGCGACGCCGAGCACCACCGCGCGGAACCAACGCGGAGGAGTCAGGCATTCGAGGCCTGGAAATGGGCAGCGTTGGTTCATCGAATATCCGTCGGATCCCGGGAAGTCGTTTTACGTTCGGCGATCGCCCGGGCCTTCGGGGGACTCCAGCTCGGACTGCCTCCCCGCGGCCGCTCCAAGCGCGGCGGGGGCGCCGCCTCGCTCGGGCTCGGCCCGGCTTCGCCGGTGGGCGCGGCTTGGGCCACGCTCTGCGCGACAGCGTCCTGGTTGACCAGAGCCACTGACCCAGGGAGGGTGCCCGAGCCCGACACCGAAGAGTACCCGTCTGCGGCCGGACGCTTCCCGGTAGCGAGTCGCCCGGGGTCACCAATGGAGAGCGCTCGTGCGCTCTGCGCTCGGCCGGGCGCGGACTTGTCGACCGAGAAGGCGTCGGGCGCCGAGCGGGTTACGTCGCTTCGAAACGCCCACCAGAAGATGGTTCCGGCTGCTGCCACGCCGAGAGGCACGAGCCCCCGAGCAGCGCTGCGCCATCGCGTTGGGCGACGGGAATGTCGCGGGGACTCCGCCTCTGGCACTGGTTCGAGCGAAGGCTCATCGGTGACCACTCGCCTGACAGACTCGATCGGCGGAGCCGCGCGCAGGTCGGTTGTCTCAGCAGGCGCCTCCGGGATCCAGAACGAAGCCACATGGGGACGAGGCAAGGACACTCCAAGCGCTTCAGCTAGTGCTCGAATCTGATCGGACGCCGAGGGGAATCGGCTATCTGGGTCGGGCGCCGTTGCTTGCTCGAACCAACGGTCGAACCCCTCCGGTAGTGCGACGCCGTTGGTTTCGGACCGCTTGCGCGCGCGTTCCGATGGCCCTTCGAGGATTCGGAGCAGTAGGGCGGGGTAGTTGCTCGAGCTCTCCGCTTCGGGCTTCCAGTATGATTCGCCCGTGAGGAGGGTGAATGCGACGTGCCCCAGGGAGTAGAGATCCGAGCGGTGCCCAATATCACCGTCGCCCCGCATCTGCTCAGGGGACATGTAGAGTGGAGTCCCAATATTGCGTGTGGTCTTTGCTCGAGTCGTCGAGCTCATCACCTTCGCAATGCCGAAGTCCAGGAGCTTGATGCGCAGCGAACCGTCGTCACGTTGAGTGACGAACAGGTTTTCTGGCTTGAGATCTCGGTGGAGAACCTTGGCGCGGTGCGTTCGATCGAGCACCAGTGCGACCTGGTGCAGGATCAGCACGACATCTTCGAAGCAGAGCGGTCCTCGCGCTGTCAGGATCGAATCCAGGTCTTCCCCAAGCAGCAGCTCCATCACCAGGAAAGGGATACCGGTTTCGGGATCGACACCGGCATCCACCACTTCCACCATGTGCTCGCTTTCGATGCATGCGGCCACGCGAGCCTCGAGATCGAACCGAGCGCGCAGGTCCGCGTCATCCGCGATACTCGCTAGCATGGTCTTGAGCGCGAGCCTCCGCCCAGTGGCCCGGTGGACTGCCTCGTAGATGGCGCCCATGCCGCCCGCCTTGATACAGCGCACCACCTCGTAGCGGTCATGGAAGACCGTACCTGGCAGGAGGAGATGAGGAGAAGAGACGACCACGGTGCTTCGTGCTGGAGACAGGGGCAGCATTCTATGGGGCGCAACCAGCCGCAACTCCCTGATGGGCGCGCAGGATGTTGTCTCAACCTCACTTCTGCCCTGTGAATGACCGCAATGTGTGCAACTTGCTACAATCACAGCGATTTTGGGGAAGGTGGGTAGGGCGCGTAGGCGTCCGAGACGGCGGTGGATTCCCTCACGCCCAGGACGACGACTCCAGAACGGCCGCGCAGCGCTCCTCCGCGGAACCATTGGGCCGCGCCGGAGTCCCGACAGAAGCCGGCCATTTTGAGGCCGACACGCCGCTGCACCCCAGGTTGCCGCGGCGTGCTGACAGACTAGAGGGCGTGAACGGACGCCCCATGCGCGGAGGGGTCGCCTACCGCGCAAATGCCACGGTGACCATCGCACGCCCAGGGATCCGCAGGACGCCTTCTGTGGAGAGAGAACCAAGCTCGGCGGAGCGTTCGACTCCGTCGAACGCCGTGCGGATCACCCGCGACGTCAATTCGCTCGAGTCCTCGACGCCAAGGCCCTCGAGCTCGATGGCCACCTCGGCATCCTCGCTCACGGGATTGACGAGCACCACGGTCAACGCGTCTCCATCCGGGGAAAGCCAGGCGGACGCCAATACGCCTTCGGAGTCCGAGGTCGCTCCGACGCGGAGCCAGCCTGGATCCGTGAAGCGGGAGTAGTGGCGCATGGCATGGTACGGATCATCGAGCGTGTAGTCGGTGGCGCTGAGTGCAATCAGCGGGTCGGTGCCCGGGTCCAAAGACTCGGGCTTGACGAGCACGCTCTGGAGATACGCAGAGGCCCCCTCGACCGTCATGGCGCTGTGGATGAGCACCGCCGTCCCGTGCCCGTCGGACCCCATCTCCGTCTGAAAGAGCGGTCTATCGTATTCTTGACCGAGCCTACGAAGTGCTTCGAGTGCCCCCGTATCGATGGCATTGGGATCGATGCCGTAGAGATGGTGACCCAGGGCATCCACGTCTTCGATGTTCAGGCGGGGAACGTATTCTGCCACTCCATAGACGGATGAGGTTTCGGGGGCGATGACCTTGGGCGGTGAGTCCATTCCGGCGATTTCGTCGACGACTGCGGCGAAGGCCTGATCGAACCCGGGGTAGGTGGCCTCGACCGCAAGCCCGTCGACATAGGTCGTGGAACGCCCTTCTGTTGCAGCGAACTTGCACGCCTCACCCGGAGACGCCGCACTGGGAACGTAGTCCGGGTTGTTCTGGATGCCGATGAAATCGGGCACGACACCCGCCTGCGCGTACGCCTCCAGGGATTCGCGCCAGTGCGAGGCAAACCCCGCGTAGTCGAATTCCCCGTCCGTGTTCCGGACCAGGGTGCACGTTTCGGCATCACCTTGGCACAGGGTGGCGCCACTTGCCTTGAGGGAACCCGGGGGGCTCCAGGAGGTCAGGACGATGGTTGGCGTGCGCCCTAGGCTGTCGCTTGCTGCGTTGACGAGGGCGCTCACCGAATCCAAGTTGTCGCCGTCGGTGTAGCCGTAGCGATTCTGAAGTCGCAAGACGTCAAGCCCGAGATCGGCGAACATCGCGGCGTACAAATCCTCCTTCTTCGGGTGCATCAGGATCGCATCCTCGATGTATGCGAGGGTGGCCCCGAAACCGCTCAGGACTTCGTGCTCGTCCGAGACGTCGACGGTCACACGGGCCGATGGCGACGGCACCGGGGTGCATGCTCCGGCCACACACATCTCGCCTTCGGCACAGGAACTCCCATCGCATCGCGGCAGGCAGAGCCCGGGTGCGGACGGTGTCTCGCCGCCACACGCGGCGACAGAGCCCTTCTCAGCTGCCGATAGGCACTCCGCGCCCTGGAGGCTGCCGCAGCCCTGCGCATCCTCGCACGCCCGGGTGCAAATGCCGCAAAGGCACTCGAGGCCGTCGCACTCCGAGCTGCTGCCGCAGCCGCGCAGCCAATTGGTCTGGCTGTCGGTTCGAGGCCCAGGCGCCGGCTCGCAGCCAGCCCACAGCAGGCCGTGGATCAACAGGAGGGTTTCCCCTGCCCACGTCAGGCGCATCAGTTTCACGACTCGCTGTCCTCTTCCACCAAGTACTGGCCGCAGTAGAAGGTTACCTTGTACGTCAAATCCGGACGATTCGCCCGATTGTACGCCGCAACTTTCTCCCACAGTGGTAGAAATTGCTCCCGAGCGGTGGCCAGAAGCTTCCTCACCTCGGCCTCGTGCGGGTGGCCCGGCCAAAGATCAAAGGAAAGGGTCGTTCCCCCCACCTCGTCCTTGGCGGTCGAGACATGTCGGCCGCTCACGACCTTGGCGGCCAAGGCGTTGAGGACGGCCCGATGGTGATCGATGATTGCGGCCTCCCAGCCTGCCGCTTGACCCAGGGGAATGAGACACCGCTCTGCCCTGCAGTAGACGCCGTTTGCTCGACTCTCGAGCCAAATCCGGTTGTCTTTCACCAAACGTTCCACCGCCGCGTCGATGGCCTCTGCCGGTAGCTGGACGAGCCGCCGAAGCTCCTGCATGTGGAGTGGGCTCGAGCGGTACACGTGCACCCAAACCAGGGCCGCGTTCGTCTCTTCGGAGTCCGCCGTGGCACTCGCTCCCAGCTCCTCGAGCTCTTCGGGCGTCGCAACCCGGTAGATCGTGTCGTTGCCGCGACCGCTCCGGCAAACGAGACCCGTTTCCACCAAGTCATTCAGGATGCCACGAACCTTCTGTTCTTCGTCGTGCTCGAAGTGCTCCAGCACTTGGGTGCGCGTGGCGGGGCCGGCCTCGGTGAGAAACGTGTGCAGCGCTCCCGATAGCGTTACACCTCGCTGGGTGGCGGATTCGCTGAGCCGCTGCACCTTCTGTTGATAGGAGCGCAGAGCAAGGCCAAACATGTCGGCGATCACCTTCTTGCCGAGGCCTTGACTCTCGAGTTCCCGCACCAGGCCCATGAAGACTTCGTTGGTCACGTGGGATAGTGGAGAACGGACACCATCAGCCGTCGAGAGCTGGGCGATGAGGATCATCGTCTGGCGCACGATGGCGTCGATCAGTACTTGGGCGTTCATGGAGGGGCGACGTAACCTTAGCAGAGCTCTACCAGTTGGGCTTCGCGTCTCGCATGCGAATCGGGGCCTCATGGAATGGGAGATCGGGGCCTGTATTGCGCTGTGGTGCTGAGGGCGAGACCCACATGGGCTTTGGGGGATGAGACGATCTGCGCCCGCCTGGTGCAATCATCGAGAACTACGAGATTACCTCGGCCGCTCGGCGGAAATGCCTCGTTCGGGGGCATACATGAGGTGTGTCTGGACAGGGTCAACGTGCTGCAGCGCGGCCGTCCCGGCGCTCTCTCATGGGTGGGACGAACGCGCGAGTTTCTCTTCGAGAGCGCTCTTGGCCAGGAGACTGTGTCGGTCGAGCATTACTCGACGGTCCAGGTCGTTTTACCTGGTGAATCCTTGAGGACCACTCCGAGCGCTGCCAGCGTGGCCCGGATCTCGTCGGCGCGCGCCCAGTTCTTGGCCGCGCGCGCCTCCCGGCGCTCCAGGACGAGTGCATCGATCCGTGCGGGGTCAAGGGAGTGCTCCTTCTCTGCCGTGCGCTCGAGATCCAGAACCCCCAGCGTGTCCAGCATGGCATCGAGGGCGCGGAGTTCGTCGGCGAGCGTGCTTGCCGACGCCGCACCGCTCGACCGGGTTCCATACGTGCTGACCCCCTCGTTCAGCGCGGCAAGCGCTCCGCTGACGTTGAGATCACTAGCGAGAGCCGCGGTGAACTTGGGGAGCGCCGCCTGCAAGGGGGCACCCGAAGCTGCCGACTGTTCGGGGTGAGCCCGCAGCGCTTCGCGGGCGCGGAACCAGCGCTCGATCATGCGCTGCATGTCTCTGAGGCCCTGGTCTGTGAAGTTCGCCCGGGTTCGATAGTGCATGCGTATCAGTTCGAGCCGAATCGCTGCTGGGGAATGACCCTGCCGCACGAGATCGGTGAGGGTGAAGAAGTTGCCCTTGCTCTTCGACATCTTCTCACCCTCCACGCGAAGGAAGCGGGTGTGGAACCAGTGGCGTGCGAAGTACTCTGTGCCGTTGTGCGCGCAGCTTTGAGCGATTTCGCATTCGTGATGGGGGAAGATGTTGTCTTCGCCGCCGGAATGTAGATCGATCTCGCCTCCGGCTGCGCTGCCCAGTAGGGCGTTGGCCATCACGGAGCATTCCAGGTGCCAACCCGGGTATCCCTCACCCCACGGCGAATCCCAGCGCATGATGTGTCTGGAGTCCGGCTTCCAGAGCAGGAAGTCCGCAGGGTGCCTCTTCTGAGCTTGAGTGGTGGCGTCCACGCGTCCTCCCTCTCCGGAACGGATGGCGTCCAAGGTGTTGCCCGAGAGCTGGCCGTAGCGGGGGAATGCCTGAGTGTCGAAGTAGATGGCGCCGTCCTTCCCCGCATAGGCAAACCCCTTTTTCTCGAGCTCCAGCACGAAGGCGATCATCTGCTCGACGTACCGGGTTGGGCGAGGCATCAGTTCCGGTCGCCTCTTGGCATCCTGCACCACCTTCAGTCCCAACGCGGTCGCATCCTCGACGAAGGCTCGGACATAGAAATCCGCGATGGCGTACGGATCCCGCGGGTCGACATCGACGCCCGGGGGCAGACGGCCGCTCTTCTTGGCCTCCGCAAGACGCTCTCCAGCTGCCTGCATCTTGTCGACCCCGCCGCCGTCCGCGAGATCGTCCTGGGTCATGTGACCCACGTCGGTCATGTTCATGACCTGGGTCACCTCGTAGCCGCAGAGCTCGAGTGCCCGCCGGAGCATGTCAGCGTTCAGAAAGGAGCGGAAGTTCCCAATATGCGCGTAGTCGTAGACCGTGGGTCCGCAGGTGTAGAACGTCACGTGGCGGCCGTCGGCGGCGAGTGGGCGAAAGACTTGTTCGCGCTTGCTGAGGCTGTCGTAGAGGCGGAACTCGGTGCA
>CAYRKE010000013.1:22014-71065 GCA_964424695.1 uncultured Polyangiaceae bacterium | reverse complement strand
CGCCTTCAGGCGCCGCGATCGAACCCGCCGCCTTGAGGCGGCGGTGGTTCAGGCCTCTCTCACGGGGACGTCGGGGGCGTTGCGGGTTCAACGACCTCGAAGAAGTGCCGGTCCGGAAGTAGGGTCACGCACATCTCGGCTTCGCTGTTCGGGAGGCGCTTCGGTCCCCAGAAGGTGCGCCCTCCCACGCCTTTCGCTCGCTCGGAGAATTCCTTGGGACAGAGCTCCAAACCGAGCCCGACATCCCCGGCGTGCGTCGTGCGACCGTCGCACTGGTAGAGCGCCAGTGCCACCTCTCCCAAAACGAAGACCACGGGCGGGTGAGCCGAAAACGGGTGAGCCGTCGGAACGCCCGGCACGCATTCCGACGGCTCGACCTGTAGCAGAGTGGCGTAGATGCTGGCAGCTGCCTCGAGGTTGGGAACGAAGAGACTGATGAAGCGGAGCCTGGGGGGAGCCTTCGGTGGTGTCTGCATCACCAACGCGTACCACGAGTATCCGTCCGAGCCTCGTGTGTGTTCACGGCCCCCGGGAAGCCCCATCCGTGCTCCTACCAGGCCCGCACCAGGTGTTCGGTGAGGCTGACCCGGGCGACGCCTACTGCTTGGCGTGCGTCGTCGAGGGTGAAGCGGACCTTCTCGCGCCGCTGGCCGATGGTGATGTCGAGGGTTCCGCTGACAGGTCCGGAGCCTTCCCCCCTCACCACTTCGACGACGTACTCGCCAGGGGTCGCGCCGCGAAGCGCCAAGCCTTCTCGCTCGAGGCTCAGGACGTCGGTTGCCGTGATGACCGAACGGGTGGGGGCACCCAACCAGGATACTCGATGGCCATCGGGGTGCAGTAGCGATAGATCGACGTCGACGTCGCCATCCCACCGCGCTTCGATGCGGAAGTCGCCGCTCAGCATCTCGTCTTTGTGACCGGAGGCGAGGAGCTTCTCGACGCGAGCTCTGACGTCATCTTTTGCGCTCTGAAGGAGCAGCTCGCCGATCACTCTGTCCTGGGTGTCTTGCGAGCAGCGGACGGCCTCGGTCAGCACCCTGGCATCGTCCGGTCGGAACTCCGCGAGTGCCACCAAGAAGCGGCATCCCAGCGCAGGCTTGGCGCTCCATCGATACAGTCGCGCGAGCCGTTCTTGAGCACCGACGTCGCTGGGGCGCACGTCGACGACACTGCCCAGGATGCGAATGGCGGTTTCGCGATCCCCTTTGCGCGCCGCAAGATCCGCGCGAGCCGTCAGCGCGCCCGGGTCGAGGGGGTCTTTGGTGCTCCACCGCTCGGCGAGATCCCCAGCGCGGGCGAGATCTCCGCTCAAGGCATAGAGGACATACAGTTTGCGCAACGCCTCGCGGCTCTCGGGGGCCTCGGCGAAGTGGCGCTCGGCTGCCGATATCTCTTTGACTCCAGCGACTCTCGGCGTTGTTCGGCTGGAATCGAACTCGCCGCTCCGCACCCAGGTGCGACGCATCGGGATCCAAGAGCGCCTGCCCCTCGGAGGGGGACTCGGTGGTCGCGTGGGTTCGACGTCGGCGGCTATGTCCATGGGGGGCGGCTGAGCGAACTGTGGAGTCGAGGGGGCCGCTTCGGCAGCGTTCGCTGGCGGAGAGTAGGACGGCCTGGGGCTCGAGCTCTCGTTGGCCGCGCAGCGCATCTCGCACTTGAGGTCGCCCCGCGCACAGCCACAGCGGGAGCGGATTGGCTTGGGCGCCGGAGCCGATGCGGATTCGCGAGCACGCGAGCTCGACCTCGCTTGCCGAGCTCCGGAGGACGAAGGGCCACTGCCCCCGGAGACCGCGACCTTGGCCGATGCACTCGACTCATTCGCCGGCTCGGATTCGGCTTCGGCGCTGGCCTCCTGGGTTTCCTCTTCGCCTGTCCATTCCGGGAAGCTGCGCTGGTTGTCGAGGCCAAAGGCTCGGAACATCGCGGGGCTCTCCAGGACTAGCAGGGAGGTATAGCGGCTTGCCACGTCGAAGCGGCTGCTAAGCTCGATGGCACGCTGCTTGGAATCGGCGTCGCCCTTGCGTTCGAGATCGACGATGCGGGTGGCCGCGTAGAGCCTGGGAACGAAGCCATTGGCTGGACCGGACGCGGCTTCGACATCGAGCGGGTAGCGTGCTTCGAAGGGTTCGGTTCCCACCACACCGCGCAGCACCACAGTGCCTGACACTCGCGGTCTCGTCATGCGTGCTACGATCACGGCTTCGTCGCCGGCTGCGAGGTTCTCCAGGCGTTCTGGAGCAACCTCAGTGAGGCCCGGGGGCAGCTCCAGACGGACATCGGTGAGAGCTCGACCATAGGTAGCTCCGAGCGCCGCATAGGCTGCCTCTACCGCGGTGCTTCCGGGTACATAGGGGAGCACCACGCCCGCGCCGCCCCGGGCCACGGCGCGGAGGGATTCGAGGTCGGAGTCCCCACCGATAGCGACTGCGGTCACCGTTGCGCCGAGATCCCGCATGAAGCCGCGCACGGAGGTGGCAATGGTGGACGCCCGAACCGGGCCCAGAGTGGGCGTTCCGTCCCCCACGTACACGACTCGCCGGGAGCGACCACGCTCGGAACCGAGGGCCTCCGCACCGGCACGCACGGCCCCCGTGAGATCCGAGGCGCCCTCGGCGTTTTGCGCCGTCAGCCAGCGCTGGATGTCGCTGGCCATGGTCGCATCAGGTGCCTGCGCCCCTCTGCGGTAGGTGTCGCACTGGGCGTCACAGGCCAGTACCGTGACAGAGTCCTCTGAGGGAAGCTCACGGATGATGCGTGCCGTCACCTCCGCGGCGCGTCTCAGATTCTCCCCCAGCATGCTGCGGCTCCGGTCAACGACGAAGGCGTAAGCGCGCCGTTCATCCCTGGCCGTTCGGGGCAGGTTCGGGCGGAGCGCCATGGCAAGGTAGGGGGCAGTGTCGTCGGCGGCCTGGCCCGATGCCTCTGCGGCCTGGGGGGCGCCACCGGTCTTCTGGTTTCCCGAGGGTTGGTACGCCCATGCCACGAGGCCCCGTTTGGCCTCCGGCTGCGCGTACTCGACCACCAAGTCTCCGCGGGGCACGAAGTTCCGTTCGCTGAGGGTGAGCCGGTGCACGTTCGGCGCGGCTTCGCTCACTGCCGTCTCGTAGCCGGCGCTGCGGACGCTGTGTTTGGGATCATGCCCTCGAACCTCGACGTCCACGGCAAATTCGCCCACCCTGGTAGAGTTTTCGGGATCGTGGGCGAGGGGATAGGTGTAGCGGCGAACGCCAGCAGCGGGTTTCACGACCTGGGTGTAGGCGAGGATGATGCGCCGGGAACCATTCTTGGGGATCGGGAAGATGCGGAGCTCGAATCGGTTGCCGCGTTGCCATTCGAGCAGGGCCGGATCGCGCCAGGGACCCGGGACCCAGATGATCTCGTCGCGCAGCTTGTCCTTGAGTTGGGGCGCGGCATTGACGATGCTGCCACGCCAGATTGCGGCCGCCCGCTCCCGATCCACGAAGGCGCCCTCCTCGAGCTTGCCATCGACTTCGAGAGCCAGTCGTTCGATCTTGGCGTCGGGTGGGAGCGGGAACCGGAAGATCCCTTCGAGCACCTCGTGCGTATGGTTGGTGAAGACTTCCTCAACCTCGGTGCGGGCCACCGCACCAGCGATTCGCACCTTGACGCGATGACTCGTGAGGGCAACTTCCTTCGTTCGTTCCTGCTCCTCTCCGGGTTTCTTGGCTCGGAGCTCGCCGAGCCCCCGGCCGAGCTCGGAGGCACGGAGTTCCTCGACCAGGGAGTCGCTCCACGCCATCGCTTCGGCGAGAGCCTGACTCGAGGCACTCACCGGAGCGGATCCCGACTCGAGCCGTCCCTCTTCCCCTGCCAGGACGGTGACGGTGCGGGCGTCCATGTCCACCAGCTCGACGGCTCCCCGGCTCACGTCGACCGACGCCGCGCGGTCATCGCTGCGAAGCGCAAACTTGGTCCCCAGCACGTTGATACGTCCAAGTGGCACGCCGATGGTCGCACGTTGGTCGTCTCGACGGCTGACATCGGCGACGATGGCTCCCGATTTCAGCTGGGCAGCGCGAGGTTTCGAGTCGTCGAGGGCGAGGCTCGTGCTTCGGTCGAGACTGAGCCTCGTACCATCCTTGAGCCGGAGGTGAGCGCGAGTGCGCTCGTCGGTCTTGATGTGGCTGCCAGCGGGGACGGTATCCCCTGGCTTCGCGCTCCTGCAGTCACTGTCGTCGCGCCTGCAGAGGGTGAGCTTGCCGGCTCCGCCAGCGCCTGAGACGAGTGTGACCTCGCCGTGCCAGGCTTCGTGAGCGTTCGTGCCGGCATTCCGGTCGCCACGGACACCGGTGAACAGCAGCATGCCCGCGGCTGCGGCTGCAGCCACCAGTCCACCCCCTCCGACAATCCACGGCAGTTTGCCGAAGCGGCGCTCACGCGGCTCAGAATCCGCCCCGGAGCCGAACGGTACGGCAGCGGTTCGACTCGCCGTGCTCGCCAGCGCTGGCCCCGTGGGGTCGGTTTCTTTCGGCGGTGCTGCTGGAGTGCGGGCCTGTAGTGCCGAAGCCAGGCGAGATTCGAGGTCGCTCGGTGGCTCGTAGTCGTCTGCCGCATGCGCGACGGTGTCTGCCGCATGCCGTGCGTCGTGTCGCAAATCACGAAGCTCGTCATCTCCTGCCACGATCTCATTGATGGAGTCGGGTGCGGTACCGTCGACGAGCTCGGCGAGGTGTTCGAGGGCTCGAGGCCAGGTGTCTTCTTTAGCCATGATGGCGTTCCTCCTTCGCCAAGGCGTCGCGGAGCCGTGACAGGGCTCTCGAGACGCGCTGGCGCGCGGTTGTCTCCTCGATTTTGCAAGCTGTGCCGATGTCGCGGTAGGAAAGCCCGCTGACGTAGCGGAGGATCAGGGCTTCTCGGTCGGAGGGGCGCAGCGTCGAGAGTGCGGCTCGGGCCTGCTCGGCCTGCTGTCGTCGCATGAGCAGGTCATCTCCCGGTGGAGGCGTGCTTTCGGCGGTGACGAGGTGCAGGATGGCGGCTCGCCTGCCTGAGCGCTCGACATGGCGCGCGCAGCGACGACGTGCGATCCCGCACAACCACGCGAGTAGGCTCCCGTCCCCACGGTATCCCCCGAACGAGTCATGCGCAGCGAGCAGCGTTTCCTGGGTGGCATCGTCCGCCTCGGCTTGGGAACCAAGGATGGCCATACAAAGGCGTCCGATGTCCTTGCCGTAGAACCGCGCACAGAGCATGAGCGCGGTCCGATGGTCCCCCGTCGAGACTGCGTCGACCACCGATTGTTGCGGGGTATGCTCGCCGCCGATGACGTCGGATTCCTCGGGGGCTTGCTCCAGGGCTGCTACCTGCTCGTTTCCATGCATATCCCTACCTGCCATTCCCAGTGCCTCCGACGCGGCGATCCGTGACCATCTTTGTTCGAGGTCAACGCTCGTGCCGCGGCGAGCTTACGCTGACTGGGTGACACTCGTCCGATTTCGCGGTCTACGCGGGGTTTCGACCTTTTGGCTTTGTAGCAATGCTGGATTTGCCCGTGGCCCGGGGTCCTGGTCAGGACGCCGAGGGGCTGTGTCCGTCCGATGTCGTCGCGCCCGAACTGGGCCCCTCTTCGTCTCGAGGGAACCGTCCATGCGGGTGAACGGTCCCAGAACGCCCCGGCTGGCGGTCGCGTTGCACCCCGAGCGGGATTGCCGCCTCGCGGTTTCTGTGACTCGAGGCGAATCGCGGCCAGCAGTCCACTCGCGGTGTCAACAGATGCCGAGTCTTCTCTCGGCGTCAATTTCGAGGACCGACGTCAGCAGAGCGGAGCACACGTGAGCGACGGTGCTGCAAAGCTACACGCGACGCGAATCGCGGTCGCTAGCATGCATCGTTCCGTGTGTCCACATCGTTGAATCGAAGTGGGAGCGTAGAGGCCTGCCGATATTGCTGGAAACATGCGGGGATCGCGGATCCCAAGTTCGATGGAGAGCCCGGCGTGTGCCTTATTCAGAATACCGCGTAGGCTCACCGCCTCGGCCTCGGAGTTCTGTTAGGCTTCGGTTTGTTATGAGGGCGGAAACGCATACAGGTGGAAACGGGACCATGGCGCAGACTGGAACGTGGACACTGGATTCGATGAGCGAGCGCTTGTCAATGCCGTTGGTCAAGGAGGCGGAGGTCGTCGACATTCTCATCGACGAGCTGGCAGGGCTCCCCAACGCTGAAGGCGTCTTCGACGAATTCCATCAGGCTGCGGTACGGGACGAGCGCCTCGTCCAGGTTGCGGCTGCGTATCGGCGAACCCTCCGGCGTACCCGACTCCAGCACCTATCTGCCGAGGCACAGGCGTGTGTCTTCTCTGCCGCGGCGCGCTTCTTCACCGACATGGTGAGCGACCCCCAACTCGCGAGTCGGTACGCCGAGCAAGCCATCGAGCTCCATCCACGGAACGCTCTCGCACGAGAGGTCCTCGAAGTGCAGTGCGTGAACGCGGAAGACGTACCCCGGCTTGCCAAGCTCTATCACAAAGCCATCGACGCCCAAACGACGCCTGACGAGCAGCTGCGCCTCGCGCGGCGCGCCGTGGGGCTCTTGCGCGCGATGCCCTCCAGCGCACCGGCGGCCGCGGGGTTCCTTCAGGTCATCGTGCGCCTGCAACCCGCCGATGCAGACTCCTTCACCGAGCTCGAAGACTATTGCACGACATCGGCGAACTACCGAGAACTGGCTGCGCTCCTCGAGCAGCGGCTCGAGCTCGCCAGCGATCCCGAGGATGCCATCCGTTGGAGGCTGATCGCCGTCTATCGTGACGAGCTTCAGAAGCCTGAGGAAGTTGCTCGCCACCTGGAAATCCTGCTGGAGAGAGAGCCGGCGCCGCCGATCGCGGTCCACGCGGCAGAAGGCATGCTGGAGGTTGCCGCCACCGCGCACTTGATCGCGCCAGCGGTCGCAGCTCTGTACCATCGAGCCGGGCGATCGAGCGACGAGCTCAGCGTGCTGAGCCGCGCGGTGAAGGATGCTTCGGGAGAGTCGTTGGACCGTATGCTGTGGAGGCTGGCTCAACTACGCGTGGAGCTCCTCGACGATCCGGCGGGTGCCCTGGATGCGGTTCAGCCTCTCCTCATGCGTGCCCCGGGCCGCGATGACGTGCGTTCCCTGTTCATCGAGCTGAGCCGTCGCACGGATCAGCTTGCCGATGCGTCTCGCTTGCTCGAACGCGTGGCGCGCACCATTCGCGACGCCGACGTTCGAGCGAAGGTCGAGTGGGAAGTGGCTCAGCTGGCCCTGGAGCGCCGTGATGCGAAGGCGGAGCGGGAGGCGTACCGGCGCATCGTGCAGAGCGGATCGCACGCGCAGCAGGCGCTCATGGCAGCGCAGGCGCTCCTCGGCGTTTCGGAGAATCTCGACAGGAAGTCCCTGGAGGCGGCCCTCGCCATCGTTGCCGAGCGCGCCGAGTCTGCCAGTCAGCGGATGGATGCTGCCGAGCAGCTACTGGAGCTCACGCCGGCTGCAGGGAAGAAGTCGCGGAGGGTGGCGTGGCTGGCGTTGATGGATTCGGCGCGAGAGCAGGAGGCGCTTCCCGAACTCCTCGAGCTTCTGGAACCCGAGAGTGATGCCGAGGTTTTAGCGACGGTGCTGGCTCGAGTCGCCGCGATCACCCACGACGAAGAGGCTGCGTTCGGGTACGCGTTTCGGGCGGCGGAGCTGCGTGCCAGCCTGGCATCGAGCCCTCTCGCAGCCATTGAGGCGTGGCGTCAGCTGATCCTGATGCATGGGGCGACGCGGGCCGTGTACGCCAAGATGCTGCCTCTTCTGGAATCTAGCGGCGACTATGCGGCGGTAGCCGACACACTCCACGCGGACTCCGAGCTCGCTTCGGAGGAGGAGCGGAGTGACGTTCTGTGTCATCTCGGGGACGTGCTGCGCGAGCATCTCGAGGACGCCTCGACGGCGGTCGAGGCCTACCGGCGTGCGCTCGTTCTGGATCGCGGGCATCAAGCCAGTCGCAGCAGGCTCGAGGCTTGGCTCGGCGCTGCGGAGCCGGAGCTCCGCCTTTTGACTGCAGACGCCCTCGAATCCGTGCTCACACCCGAAGATCCGGTGTGGCTCAGGATTCACGAGCTTCGCGCCGAGTCGCTACCGGACCCAGCGATGCGTCTGGATGCCTTCCGTCGAGCCGCGGAGCTGCTGCGACGCGGGGGCGGTAAGCCGAGCGAGGGGCGGGAGCTGTGCGGCCGCGCGCTCGGATTTGCCGTGGTGGAGGCGCCTGAGCAGGTCGCGGACTGGATCGAGCTCGTCGAATGGTTCGCCTCCGCTGCCGATGAACCCCATGAGGCGACGGTCGCGCTCGTCTCGGCGCTCGAGCAAGCCGGCGACGCGTTCGTCGGGGAGCCACTCGTGGCGCTTGCGACCGCAGCCGGTGCTGCTCTGGCGCGGGAGGATCGGTTCGAAGAGGCCTTGCGGGCCTGGGAACGCGCACTCACCGAGCGTCCCACCGCGGACCTGATGCGCCGTGTCGACGGGCTGCTCACCAGAAGCGGGCTCGGGCTCGACGAACGTGCTGCGCGTTACCGAGAGGCCATCTCCCGAGCGCAGAAACGGGATTGCCCGGCACTGGTCCTAGATTTTGCTCAGCTTCTCGAGAACGCTAACGACATCGTCGGCGCTGCGGCAGTCGGTCGCGAGCTCCTCGATAGCGAGCCTCAGAACGTTGAGGTTCTCAGACGCGTCGTGGTCCTCCTCAAGCGGCTTGGTGAGCGCGCGACGGTTCTCGAGATCCTTCACCGGTCCCTATCGCTGGTGGAGGGTGGTGATAAGGCATACGTTCTGGCCGAGCTCGCCGCGTGGGAACCGGAACGAGCCGAGTCCTTCTACCTCGAGGCGTTGCGGTCCGGGCCACTCGCCGATGGCATTCTCACGACGATCAAGGCCTACGCAGGGGAAGCGGGGAACTTCGAACTCGAGCTGCGACTCCTCGAGCACCGAGCACAGTATGCCGGCGATCCGCTGAAGTCGGGTCAAGCATACGAGGAGCTGGGACACTTCCTCGGTGAGCAGTTGGACGCCGATGCTGGCGCCGCCTCGGCATTCAAGCGGGCGGCGATGGCCTATCAGCAAATCCCTGAGCAACGAGCCCACGCGGTCGAGTTGTTCGAGCACGCCTTGACCCTCGTGCCGGAGGACCTTGAGGCTGCTGAACCGCTCGTGTTCCTCTTCATCGAGCTGGGGCAATGGTCGCGAGTCGCTGGCTCCTTGACCATCCTGCTCAGAACCGAGGAAGCGCATGCCCGAATTCTCGATCGGATCATTGCTCTCTTCGACGATGTGATCCGCGCTGGCGCGGTCACGGAGTACGTCGCCCTGCTCGACGAAATCCTCTGGCTTCCGGAGTTGAGCGACTCCCCCAAACTGCGGGACGTCATGGCGGTCAAGGCGCGCGTGCTGGCTGCCGGGGTCCCGGCCCAGCAAGACGCGGCCGCGGATGCGTTCCGTGCCGTCATCGAAGCCCATGCCGATCCGAGAGACGTCGCGCAGTTCGCTAGCCTCATCGCTAGCATGACCGATAGCCAGCAGAGGCTGGAGGAGTCACGCTGGCTGTACGAGTGGCGCCTCAATCGGTCGAATGACCCAGTCGGCATCCTGGGTGAGTGGGCGGCGGCCGAGGAGGCGGCTCAGGACTCTGCGTCGGCACTCGGCATCTACGAGCGGTTGGTCGAACACGAGAGTGGGCGTTTGCCGGCGCTCGAGGCGATCCAGCGCCTTCGTCTGGCGTCGGGGGACTGGGAAGGTGCCTTCGACGCGATGTCCCAGCTGCTGGACTTGGTGGACGGCGAGCGCAGGCTCGATCTGGCGCGCCAGATGGCAACGGTCGCGATTCGTCGTCTATTTGATCCTGCTCGCGCTCTCCCCAGCCTCCAACTGCTGTTGCCCGAGCCCGAGGCAGTCGAGCTTGCCGTCGAAGCGCTTGGTGACCCGAGCGTGGCCGAGCGCGTTGCGAGCATGTTCGATGTGGTCATCGAGAGCCTGCGCTGCAGGCCGGCGGAACTCGCGCGACTACTCGGTCGTCTGAGAGAGGCGCTTCCATCCGACGAGGCTCTGCGGCCTTTCACCAAGGTTTGGTTCTCCGAGAGCTTGCTCGTGCTTCCCGGGGACTCCCCGGAGTTCTACGAGGTTTCGGTTGCGGCGGCGACGCAGTTCCCACTGGATTCGTCTTTCTGGGATCACGTCGAAGCTGGCGCTCGGGCCACGAACGATCCGGCGCCAGCGGCGTCGGCATACCAGCAGGCGCTTCAGAATCCGGACGTCGCGGTGGGGGACTTTGGCCGCCGCGCTCAGGCGTTCATTCAGGAGTGGTACGGTGGCAATTCCGAGCAGTCCCAGGCGGTGATGGAAGCCGTCTGCGACGCCGATCCGAGCGTGAGCTGGGCGTTCGATCGCTTGAAGCTCGCCCTCACGTCGCGCGGTGAGTGGAGCAAACTGTTTGCGCTGTACGATCGCGCGCTGAGTCGGGCCGAGACTGTCGACGAGCGAGCCGCCCTGCTCGACGAGGCTTCCGTCGCCGCCAAGGACCTCGCCAGTGAGCCCGAGCGAGCGCTCGCGTATCTCGAACCCCTGCGGGAGCTGCGGCCCGACGATCAGCGCGTCGAGGTCTCGCTGGAGCGGCTCTACGATCGCCTCGCGCTGAGGCAGCCACTCGCGGCGATGTTGGAGAAGCGTCTCCCCAGGCTCGAGGGGCGAGAGCGTCGCGAGACCGAGCAGCGTCTGGCCGAGCTCTGGATGGCCCTAGAGGAACCGGGGCAAGCGCTCTCCTACGCATCCCCACTACTGGGCGATGATTCGCACCACCTGGCGGCGGCCACCGTCGTCGAGCAGATTGCCTTCTCGACGAGCGAGCAGCCGGAAGCGGATGCTCTCAGTGAGGTGAAGCGCCGCTCGCTCGAGATGCTCGAGGCCTACTATCGGCGTCACGGGCGCTTCGGCGATGTGGCGCGCGTCATGCAACAGAGTGCAGAGCGCATCTCCGACGTGAGGCTACGGACGCGTCGGCTTCGCGAACTGGTGCAGCTCGATCTGGAGCAGCTCGACGATCCGCACGCCGCGTTCAACGTGATGTGCTCGCTGGTCGTGCTCGACCCCGCGAGCGAGGTGCACCGTGTGGAGTTGGCTGAGCTTGCGAAGCGGACGTACTCCTTCGCCCGGTGGACGGCGACTCTGGAGCAGGCTGCTGCCGCGGCGCAGACCCCGGCGCTCGCTCTCGATCTGTTGACCGAGGCGGCGAACGTCTACCTGGAGTCCCTCGACGACAAGCCACGCGCGACCCAGCTGCTCACCGACGTGATGAACTCGGACGCGGATCGCAAGAAATCCCTGTCCGCGGCTCGCCGCGTCGTCGAGCTGGAGCAAGGGGTCTCGAACTGGGCCGCCTACTGCGAAGCCCTCGAGCGCGTCGCCGTGCTCTCGTCCGGGAAGATGGCCAGTGTCAAGGCATGGAACGCTGCTGCCGCCGCGATTTTCGAGCTCCTGGGGGATGCAGAGCGAGCGGCCATGGACTATCGGCGAGCGCTCGAGTTCGACGACGCGAGTCTCGAAGCGTACTGCGGACTCGTCGATGCGCTAGCCAAGGCGGGGCGAAACGACGAGTTGGTCGACGCCCTACTCCGACGTTCCAAGCTGGCGGATCCCGAGAATGCGCGCCAGGACCGCGCGCGGGCTGCGCAGGTGCTGACGAATGACGGACGGCTCGACGATGCGATCGGCGTCTGGGCTGCGCTAGGCATTGAGCTCGGCCACGACCGGGACAGTCTTGAGGCACTGAGCTCCCTCCTGGAGCGCACCTCCCGTCTCGAGGAGCTGGCGACCCTGTGGCGCTCTTACGCGGAGTCTCATGGTGACACCGAGGAGGGGCAGCAGCTCTGGTCGCGGCTCGGCGTGCTGCTCGCCGAGAAGCTCAATCGTCCCGATGATGCTATCCAGGCCTACATCCAAGCCGGCGGCTGGAACAGGGCTTGCAGCGTCGCCATCGGCACACCGACGGGTGGGGTCGACGACATGGTCCCGAGCTTCCTGCGGCAGGTGCTTCGGGTTTGGCGGGAACTCGGAGCGGAGCCGAGCCACGAGCTGGCCCCCGTGGTCCTGCGCGCCGTGCGGGCACAGGCGCAACGAGCGCTGGAAGGAGGAAGGCCCGAATCTGCGGCGAAGTCTCTCCTCAATGGGGCGGACCTGCCGGTAGCGACGATTTACCGCCGTGAACTTCGCGCTGAGGCCGCCACGGCCTTTGACGCCACCGCTGGCGGTCGGGATAGGGCCATCGAGCTCCTTGCTGGCCTCGTCGAGGAGGATCCGCTGGACTCGGTTGCCAATGCCGCCATTCCTCGGCTGTTGGCGTGGCTCGAGGAGGCGGGGAGTCACGGTGAGATCGCCAGAATCTGGGAGATCATCGCGAAGGCCGCGCCGGAAAAGAGTGAGCGCGCTCGACGTGCTTGGAACAGCGCGGGGACGCTGTTCAGCGAGAAGCTCGGAGATCTGGAGCGGGCCAGGGTGGCCTTCAAGGCGGGATGGGAACAAGGATCGCTCGATTGCCTCCGCGCTCTCACCCAGATCCTGGAGACGACTGCCCAGACGGAACAGGCGGCGGAAGCCCTGGAGGCACTGCTTGTTCGCGTCGAGGGTGATGAGCGTGAGAGCACCGTGCTGCGCCTGGCGGACGCCCACTCCGCCCTCGGGGATCTCGCGGTGGCGGCTCGGCACATCGAGGGCGTGCGAGAGTCAGGCACCGACTCCTCCGCCCTCCGCACCCGTTTGGCGCAACTCTACCAGACCACCGAGCAGTTCGCGAAGCTCGCAGCTCTTCTGGCGCAGGACGCCGACAGTCTTGGGGAGCCTCGAGCGCAAGCTGTCAGATTGGCCGAGGCCGCCGAAGTGTATCTGAAGCGCCTCTCGGATCCTCGGAGCGCCGTTCCATTGCTTGCTCGGGCTGCGGAGCTCGACCCGGCGGACGCCCAGCTGCCCCTGCAACTCGCCGTGGCTCTGAGCAGTGCTGGGGAGTTCGAACGAGCCGTCGAAGCATTCAACACCAAGCTTGCTGCATACGGCGATCGACGTCCCCAGGAGCGCGCGATCGTGAACCGATTCCTCGCGCGCGCTCTGCTCGCGGGCGGCCAACGCGAGGCCGCCTACCAGGCCCTGAAAGATGCCGCGGATATCTATCCCGACCACCCGGGAATCCAGCACGAGCTGGCGCAGCTCGCCTTCGAGTTGGGGGAGCTCGATCATGCTGAGCGGACCTGCCGCACGCTCCTCCTCATGCTTCGTTCGCGCGTTTCTGCTCCCAGCGAGGAGATTCCGAGCGTGGCGGCCGTCTATCTGGATCTGAGCGAGATTGCCGGTAAGCGCGGGGACCCGAGTGCCGCCGAGGACTTCGTGCACTCCGCCTTCGAGGTCAGTGTGGGTAGCACGAGTGAGGCCGTTACTCTGGAGAAGGAGCTCGAGCGTCGGGGGATGGTAAGTTGGCTCCGTCGAGCGCTCGAGTCTCGCATCCGGCGGAGCAGTGGGGCAGAAGCTGCTGACGCGCTGGTTGAACTCGCCCGCACCCTGCACGATCCGAGCGCCGAACCCGAGTTTGCCGTTCGAGTTCGGGAGGCGGCGGAGGACCTCTACGCGGCTATGGTCACCGTTGATGCGCCAGAGCCCCGTGCCATCAAGGCACTGGCCTCCGCTTTCGAGATCATCGGCGCCGTCGAGGACTTGGAGCGAATCGGGAAGATGTATCGACATCTGGTGACGCTGCGCCCCACCGACGTGCGCGCATGGCGATCCCTGCTCGGATGGCTCGAGCCTCGCGGACGTCTCGGAGACGCCGCCGCACTAGTCGTCGAGCTCGATGTCGCAGCGCAGCCCAAGTCCAGAAATGTCTGCCTTGAGCTCGTACGGTCGTTTTCGGCAGGAAGCACGACCTTCGAGGCTGGGCTCGGTCTGTTGCGGGCGCTGCTCCAGCAGAATCGCGATGACGCCGAGGCCCTCGAACTTCTCGTCTCGTCTCTGGAGAAGGCGGGGCGCACTGCCGAGCTCGTCGACATGCTCAAGCTGCAGCTCGACTTGGTGATGAGCTCGCCGAACGCGAGCGCCGGTGCGGCAGTGGCTCAGCGGCTCGCCGACGCGCTCTCCAAGGATGGCCGACAGACTGAAGCCGCTGACGTCCTACGCGACGTGGTCGCCCGCGACCCAAGTAACCTTGCCATGCTGCGCGAACTCGAGCGGTGCCTCGGCTCCCTTGGCGCCGTGGACGTCGAGTACGCCGATATCCTAGAGAAGCTCCTCGCTGCCGCGACTGGACCCGAGGCCGCGGAGCTGAGCCTCAGGGCTGCCTCGCTCCGGAGGTCGTTGGGAGACGAAGTCGGAGCCGTCGCGGCTCTCGAGCGAGGTTTCGCGGCCTGTCCCTCCCACTCTGGAGTGCTGGAAGCGCTTCTCGAGATTGACAACGCTGCTGGCCAGACTGAGCAGGCTCGGCAGCGCATTCGGCGCTCCCTCGACGCGTATCCCATGCGGGCCAGTCTGTGGCAGGCTCTCACGAGTTCGGAGCTTGAATCTCGACAGTACGAGGCCGCCCTCAAGTCGGTGGAGCGTGGGCTCGGATACCACGAGGGTGATGTGGCGCTGCTTGAGCTTCGGGCGCGCTGCCTCGCAGAAGTCGACTCGTTCGTGGAGGCGCTCGATGCGGCGCGTGACTGGGTTCGGGTGGGAAGGCTCGGCTGCAGCGCGCTCGTTCCGTATCTCGATGTCGCGGTGGAGCGGTCCGAGCCTCCGCGTCGAGACGAATTCGAGATCGAGTTGGCGAACGTGCTCTTCGAATGTGGCAGAGGCCCGGATGCCGTGTCGAGGCTGGTGCGTTGGCTGCGGGAGCCGACGTCCCAGGTCCGGCTGCCTGGGTATCGCCTCCTGCTAGACCAAGCGAGGCTGCAAGGGGATTCAGTGCTGCTGGCGGACGCCCTCGAGCCCGTTGTCGAGCTCGTCAGTGACGTTGATGAGCGGCTCAATCTGTCCCTCGAGTGGGCGACGGCCTGTGCTGCGATCGGACGGGAGGACTCGACTCGCTCCGCCCTGAAGCTTGCGCTCTCGCTGGCCGGCTCCAGTATTCAGACACGCGAGACCGTGGTGGACCGTGTGGAGGAGCTCTACCGCAGGCTCGGGGCATGCGGGGAGCTCGCTCAGCTGTTGGTGGACGAAGCGGCGCGAGAGGTCGAGCCCAACGCGCGGGGCACCAAGTTGGTGCGCGCGGCCAGGGTGTTCGTGGACGACGTCGGTGACTTGGACGCGGCCCACGCGGTCCTGCTGGATGCGATCGCGCTGCGTCCCGCAGACTTGGAGTCGACGACCCTGCTTGCGCGACTGCAGGTGGCACGGGGCGACCGGAGCTCGGCAAAGACCACACTGGCGGCAGCGCTGCGCGCTTCAGGTCGGGGCATCCCCGATGAGGTAGAGGCGTATCGGCTTCTCGCGCATCTGCAGCTCTGTGACGACGAGCTTCACGATGCGTTCGATACACTCAAGATCGCGCACGACATCGACAAACAGCACGCGCCAACGGCGATGCAGCTTGGTCTTCTCGCTCATGACCTGGACGACTTCGAGACTGCCGAGGCTGCCCTCCGGTTCGTCGTGCTCACGCGTTCCCGTGAGGATGACGGGCTCACTCCGTCTCAGCGGGCTACCGCGTGCTACCACCTGGCTCATATCGTGCAGTGGACTGGGAAGCCAGTCCAGGCTCGGATGTACGCGAGCAAGGGACTCAGCGAGCGTCCCGAGGGCGAGATCAAGAGGAAGCTGGAGAAGCTTGTCTACGAATTGAAGGTCTGACGGCGCAACGGCGGCTCTGAGTTGGCTGCCGCAAAGGAAGGCACGAGATATGACGGAGCACGAATTCCCCCAGGCGAAACCCGACGACGCTGACGACGTGTCATTGGCGCTGGAGACCGCTTCAGCGCTGTGGAAGAAGGACAGTCGTGATGAGGCGTTGCGGTGGCTTCGGAAGGCAGCTGATGCCGCCGAGCAGGCTGGGGACGATGCACGGGCGCTCGCGTTGGCGAGAGCCGGTGCGGACTTGAGGAGTGCGGTGCAGGGGACCGCTGTCTCGGCCTCGGGTGTACCGGATCCAGTTGAGGTTGCCGGCACTTCTCCGTCTGTCCCCAGTCCGTCCGCCGCTCAGTCTCCCGCTGTTTCGGCGCTGTCCGATGCGGCCTCGCTGCGTCGCGGATCGCTTCCGCCGAAACCCACGAAGCGTGTGCTTCCGGGGCTGAGCGGGGCTGCCGAGGAGGAACCAGCTTCGACTCCCCGTCGCCCCCCCCCGCCGTCTTCGATGAGGTCAGGTCAGTCGGTTTCCGGACCACCCTCGTCTTCGGCATCAGGCGCAGCCTCGAGCCAGTCGGTGGTTCGGCATAAGTCGGTGTCTCCAGGGGCACCTCCAAAGCCAAGGGTTGAGCCCGTCGATGAGTCGTCTGGCGATGCGGCTGCTTCCGCAGTGGTGACCCCGATTGCCGCAGTTGCCGATGCCTCGCTCCCTCTCACCCGAACCGAGGACACTCGCAAGAGCGTTCCCGTGGTGGAGAGCGACGGTGTCGGCATTGCTGACCAAGCGCCCGCCAAGCCCAGTACGCCTGCAGCCAGCAATAGGCCCGAGTCGCCCTCACTCCCCACGTCTTCAAACAGAGCGAGCAGCGGGCCGAGCAAGACGGGGATCCCGGTGAACGGTGCAAAGCCCGAAAGCGCATTCCCCAGCGGGGTACCCTCACGAAAGGCATTCGCGTCTTCGGCGCCCTCAAGCGACTCCTCCAAGCTCGCAGCGGCCTTCGTCTCACTGGACGAGCTTCCCAAGAACATCGAGGGCACCTACCAGGTGGCAATCAAGCAATCGGCTCGCGACAGGGATCTCTTCCTCGTGCGGCCTCTTGGGAAGGGCCAGGAGCCACCACCGGGATATCGGATCGCCTACGTGGTGACACCCGGCGGCACGCTCGACTGACGATGACGTTGCCGGTCCACGGAGCGGCGGGCCGTTCCATAGGTTGAGCACTGGCCACTCGCGGAGTTGTCGAGCCGGGAAGACGGGGTCTGCGCACTTCCGGCCGATCCGACACGGCGTTTTGGTCCGCTGGACGCGTGTGGACGCTGACGCTTTGCGCCGCGGCTTCGGTTTGGTACTGCTGCCGACGCATGGTCCTAACGACCATGCCTCAAGCCATGAACCGCACCGAGGCGACGCGAAGGTGTCGCCTCGGGCCGACCCGACCCGATCCGACCCGAGTGTTTGGTCAGTCACGGTCCGCACTCAGCACTCTGGAGAACCATGTCAGCTTTGACTCAGTCGAACGCTTGGAAAGCCCTAGCCGCCCACAAGACGACGCTCGAGACCCGCCACATGCGCGAGCTCTTTGCGGAGGATCAGGACCGCGCCTCGAGGTTCTCTCTTCGTCTCGACGATCTGCTCTTCGACTACTCGAAGAATCGCATCACTGCTCAGACCATGGATCTGCTGCTGGCGCTCGCCAAGCAGGCGCAGGTCGAGGCCTGGCGTGACCGGATGTTCGCTGGCGAACTCATCAACCTGACGGAAGAACGCGCGGTGCTCCATACGGCGCTCCGAAATCGTGCGAACCGAGAGATCCGAGTAGCGGGTGCTGACGTCATGCCGGGCGTTCAAGCCGTGCTGGCGAAGATGCGACGTTTCAGCGACAAAGTTCGCTCAGGGGAGTGGAAAGGGTTCACCGGAAAACCTGTCGAGCACATCGTGAACATCGGAATTGGCGGTTCCGACCTGGGACCCGTTATGGCCACCGAAGCGCTGCGTCCATACTGGAAGCCAGGTTTGCAGGCCCGTTTCGTTTCCAACGTCGATGGCACGGACATCAGTGAAGCGCTGAAGGTGCTGAACCCGGAGACCACCCTGTTTCTGGTTGCGTCCAAGACCTTCACGACGCAGGAGACGATGGCCAACGCGAGTTCGGCCCGAGCCTGGCTCGTCGGGAAGCTCGGGTCCGAAGCGGCCGTGAAGAACCATTTCGCCGCGCTGTCGACCAACGCCTCCAAGGTCGCCGAGTTCGGTATCGATACCGAGAACATGTTCGAGTTCTGGAGCTGGGTTGGTGGACGCTACTCCCTGTGGTCAGCGATTGGGCTTTCGATCGCCTGCGTCATTGGCATGGATCGCTTCGAGGAGCTACTGCAGGGGGGCTTCGACGTCGACGAGCATTTCCGTTCCGCTCCTCTCGGTCAGAACATTCCCGTCGTGATGGCGCTGCTCGGGATCTGGTACAACAACTTCTGGGGCGCGGCGTCGCACGCAATCCTTCCTTACGATCAGTACCTGCACCGATTTGCCGCCTACCTGCAGCAGGCCGACATGGAGAGCAACGGCAAGCGCGTCACGAGGGACGGCGACCCCGTCGACGACTACGCATCGGGACCCATCATCTGGGGCGAGCCAGGCACGAATGGACAGCACGCCTTCTACCAGCTGATTCATCAGGGGACCCAGCTGGTGCCAGCCGATTTCATCGCTCCGGCGCAGTCACAGAATCCCATTGGCGACCACCACCAACTCCTCCTCTCCAATTTCTTCGCCCAGACCGAGGCTCTCATGCGAGGCAAGACCCAAGCGGAGGCCCGAGCCGAGCTCGAGAAGGCTGGGGTCTCGGGGAAGCGGTTGGAGCTCCTCACCAAGCACAAGGTGTTTCCGGGGAACCGCCCGACCAACTCGATCCTGTTCCGTCGTCTGGATCCGCGGACCCTCGGTAGACTGATCGCGCTGTACGAGCACAAGATCTTCGTCCAGGGCATCGTCTGGAACGTCAACAGCTACGACCAATGGGGCGTCGAGCTGGGCAAGCAGCTTGCCAACCAGATCGCGCCAGAGCTGGCCGGTGATCAATCCGTCGCTTCACACGATTCGTCGACCAACGCGCTGATCAATCACTACAAGGCGTTGCGTTGATGGGGGGTCTGTCAGAGTAGACGCGTCGGGTTACGATTCGGGCCGTCGGTCGTCAGCGCGCCGGAACCTGACCCCTCAGACCGAGGGGCACCTTCCGGCGCGCGCTGACTCCGCGGGATCCGTTTGCGCCTGGCACGAAGGACTGGCCGCGATTCGGTGCCAGCGCTCCTGTGACGCTCCTCCCGGGTGCTCGTCGCGCCGCCTGCCCGCCGTCTCAGTCAGCCAATTGAGCCCAGCGTTTTACCGAGCGAACACGAGGCGAGTTGGGGTAGGAGTTCAGGTAACGACGAGCCCCGGAGCGGGCCTGCTCGATATCGCCAGCCCGAGACCAGCTCTCGACCTCGCGCGCCAGGGAGTCTTCTGCCAGGGACCCGGACGGCGCGAGCTGGCGCGCCCGGGCGAATGCATTGGCGGCTTCCCGCGGCCGCCCGAGCTGATCCAAGAGGACTCGGCCAAGCGTGAACGCGGCTAGCGGCGCACGGGGATCGCCCGAATGTCCGCTCACCAGTTGCGTCAAGGGAGCAACAGCGCTCGAAGGGTGACCGCTGAGGCGGGCGACGTCCGCGGAAAGCAGCAGATCCTCCGGAGAATTCCGGACAGAGGAGTGCTTGACCTTCTCGAGCGCCACGAAGGCCGACTCGTAGTCGCCCTTGCGCGCCAAGTCACGCCAGCTCACCTGGGTTCGAGCGCGCGAACGATCCTCCGCTTTCTCCAGAGTCTCGAGCAGCGACAAGTCGATGGTGTTGTCGGCTTGAGGAGCGCTCCTATGCAGCGGGAAGACCGCGCGCTCCCCACGGACCAGCTCCTTCGTGGTTGCTGTGCCTTCGACGCGCACTCGCCCGCGTTCGACGGACACGGTGACTTGATCCCGGCCCAACGCGACATCGAAGATGGTTCCAAGAACCGTGACCATCACGTCGCCCGCGAGGACGCGGAATTGCCGATTCTTGTCAGGGGTTACTGAGAAACGGGCCGCTCCACCCAGGAGGCGCAACTCCACCTCTTGTGGGCTCACCAGGATTGGCTTGACCTCCGCCACCTTGTCGCGGGCCGTGCCATCAGCTCTGGCACTGTCATGGACTGCCGTGACGGTGGATCCGTCGTCCAGTCGAAGCAAAAGCTCGGGGGAACTCGCCGCCTCGACAACGGGATGGGTCGCGATGGGGTTGGTTCCTGCATCGGGCGCGCCCCATGAACGTATGATCAGAACAAGGCAAGCGAGAGTGGCAACCGCAGCGCCTGCGACACCCGCGATTCGGTTGCGACGTTGCAGTTGCTGTGCGTGCAGGATGCCCTGCCAAACGTCCCGTTGACGCTCGGGAGACCAACGAGCATCCATGTGGCCGCGGACATCCGCGATACGAGCCGAGATCTCACGAGACATCGAGTGCCTCCTCAAGGTGGCGTTCGGCGCCGGAGATGCGGCGCTTGGCCGTTGCTAGCGAACAGCCACAGGCGAGGGCGACGTCGTCCAGCCGATCCCCCTCAACGTGTCTGAGTACCCAGGCAATGCGAAGATCAGGTGCCATTCGGTCGAGTTGCTCGTAAACCTGTTGGAGCAGAGTGCGCTGCTCAGGAGTGGCAAGATCGCTGGCTAGTTCACCGACCCCAGGATGATCGAGTCCGAGGAACGTGCGCAGCCGCCTGAGGCGCAGCCGCCGCCGCACCACTCGCACCGTCACCTTCGCCAGCCAGCCTTTGATGGCGTTCGGGTCACGTATTGTCTTGAGGCCACGCAGTGTCTGGAGGAACACCTCCTGCACTGAATCGTCGACCTCTTCCTGCCGACCGAGCAGTCGAAATGCCACGGCGGCAACATAAGGCGCGTATCTCCGGTACACATAGTCCGGATCGAGCGGCGCGTCGGTTTCGGCCCCGTCAGTGGGCGATGAGACGACACGTAGGACTGATCGGCCTGGGCTCATGGCTGTTCGTCGACATAGTGGTTCTGGCCATCCCAAACGGCTCACGTTGGGGCCAGATGAGCCGAATTTCAACGCGAGTTGCACCATTCAGACAAATGTCAACACTTCCGCTGCCACCTCCAAGAGAGAGCAGCCTCAACGCCGGGGCTTAGAATACACCGTTTGGACGGATTTGTCCCACCTACCGACACCAGGCGGCAGTGCCTCCCTGGCTCATCTGCCAGGAGCCCCTCCGATCGACCCGGCGGGGCGCTAGCGCTGAGGCGGGCCGAAGCCAATCGCGAAAGACGCCCCCGCCCAGGCGCCACGGATTGCGGGGGAACCGTCGCTCGAGGAGCTGCCCCCGACGGGTACGACGGCATAGCCAGCCTCGGCTCCCAACTCAACGACCGGGCCGTCGCTGGTGTGTAGAGTGGCAGAAGCGCCCAGTACTGGCCAGCCCCATGGCCCGACGGTGACGAAGGAAGGCCCCTCCCCCGTGATGTCGTTTTCTTGAGCGGAGGTTACGCCCCATCGCAGACCGCCTCCGGCTCGCATCGATATTGGGTCGATCTTGTAGCTGAACCCGATCATCCCCCCGACGGTTACGGCCGTGAGCGACGTGGTGGCATCCTTCGCCTCGAGCGTGCCACCCTCGAGCAGCGCGTCCAGGGTCCAGGCTACCACCCCATAGTGGTCACGCCCCATGCGGACGCCACCGCCGTAGAGCATGCCCGCCACGCCCATGACCCCGCGTCCCGACGCGACGGCAAGCACGCGGAGCCCGGATGCAATCTGCCTCTCCCTCTGCTTCCTCGGGACGGGGGAGCTTGCTGGCTGCTCATCCTCAGTCTCGTTCGCTGAGCTACGGTCGTCCTGTTCGGCATCGACATCGAGTTGAGTATCCTCGCCACTTCCCCCGAACGCGCCGCTCCGCCCTGTCTTGCGCGCGAGTCTGGCGCGTACCGCGTCGCGAGCCCCGCTGAGGTCGCTCCCGCTGGGGACTGGTCCCTCGGGAACCACCTGGGGCCGAGGGTTCAACTCGAGTTCCGCCCAGCTTGCCAGGAGAAGCTCTGACGCTGCAAGCGCCACGAGTCGAGCTTGCCCTTCGATCTCGGGACTAGTATTGGGGATGGATCGACGCAGCAGCTTCCTCGTGATGGGGTCTTGGACGGTGATGACGCTCGTGATCGGGCCGCACTCGACCACGATCTCCGTCACGACGACACTCGCTGCGTCTGCGCGTTTCGAATCCAGCTCGAGTAGGAGGATCCTCTCGACCTCCGCTTCGGCAAGGTGCGCGCAGCCGTGGAGCGACAAGCGCACCGGAGGGGCTGCGAGGGAAACCCCGGTCCGGAGGCCGCACGTTCCGAGCGCTCCGAGAATGACGCTGGCTGTTCGCAGAAACCTCCTCACGACGGCGACCGTACCATTGTCCCGGGCGACTGCGGAGCCCGAATCGTTCCCTCGGGGGGCGGCAGCCGGTTGAGCCGAATGCGATTGAGAGATACACCATGTGACAAAGATGAAAGCCTCCATTCTTGCAATCCCGCTGGCGTTCGTCCCGTTCGTCCTTGTCGCGTATCCGGGGAACGCTGGAGCCCAAGAGCTCATCGGTGTACCGGAGCCAGAGCTAGCGCCCGCGCCCCCCTGGTCTGCTGCGATAGACGGTTATGCGGGGTTCGGCGTTTTGATTCCCAAGAGCGATCCTGAGTCGTTCTCCCTTGCGGGAGGCCTCACCAGGCTTCGCTATCGCAACTTCATGCTGGGTGGTCTCGCGGAGTACTCTTCCTTCGCAACGAGCCGTTCCCTTCACGTGGGAGGAGCGCTCGGCGGCTACCTGCCCTTTCGCAACTTCGTCGATCTCGAGGGGTGGTTTGGCGTCGGGATTCGGCGCTACCTGGATGATGATGTGAGGTATGGCGCCGGAGGCTACAAGTTCTCCACGCCTGCGCTTTCGTTCCGCATCGGAGTGTCCGATCGCGCCGGCGGCGTGCTGGGTGGGCGGATTGGCGCTCAACTCGGAGTCACTCACGACCTCGACAAGGACTCGATTCCTTGGGAAATCGCTCCGAACGATCAGAATCCCGAGGGACACTCCGGAGTGAGGGAAGTCGGCGGGACGTCCGTGGTCATGTTGTTCGTCGTGGGTCTGGACGTGGCTCCCGGCGCAGAGTGACTCGAGGCGACTACAGTCCGCCAGCGACAACTCCTCGGTCCTTCCGCAAGAGCCGGGCCAGGCTCCGAGCGCGAGCACTTGCGTGCTGTTTCAGTGCCTGGTTACGACCAAGACGCGCCGACTCACTGTATGTGTTCACGGCCCCAGGGAGGCCCCTACGCGCGAGGCGGATCGCGGCCGGTCCTCGACGCAAGGCGTGAACGGATACGATTCACTTGGCGGGAGCTGGGAGGTTCAGGGTTAGCTGCCCGTGGGTACTCGACTGCATGCGAAGCTGCTGGCCTGGGGTGGCGCCGGGCGGCCCACCAAGCAGGGCTCCCAGCTGATGGGTGACCTGGGCGCTCTTGGGGAACGGCTGGCCCAGCTCGATCTCGATGTTGCCCTGCCCCTGTGATTCGTAGCGTTCGAGCTCCAGAGGTTGTGGCGAGGCCTGGGGCAGCTCGACTCGATTCGTGACGGCATAGCGCCGAGTCGTCATGCTCAGCGCTGCGTGAGTATCGGTCGCGCTCTCCACGCGCACCATTCGATAGGTGACGACATCGGAAGCCGCTTCGTGGTCCCGAGAAGTGACCATGAAGTAGCCTCCAGCGCCGATCGGCTCGACGGGCATTGCCACCAGCATGAGCGCAAGAACGTCCACGCCGCCGCGGAGCACGTCTTCCAGGCCTGGGTTCGCGCCCGAAGCTAGCACCGTCTCGAAGTTGCGAGCACCGCCGTCGCCCGCCACGTCGAAACGGATGGCGCTTCCCTTTAGCTTGTCGAGTTCCTTTCGCACCTCTTCCGGCAACGCCATTCCGAGCTCAGTGCTATCTACGCTCAGGACCTTTGCGACGACCTTGACCGGGGCAGGTGCGACGCCTGCATCGGCGGTGTTCTGCGGAGCGGGCGCCTGCGGCTTTGCCACTTCGAGGCTCAGCGCCAGGTTGAGCGGCGGCATCCCACCCTGGCCAGCGCTCAGACGCAGGCGCAGGGACGCCGGCCACTTACCAGCCTTGGTGGGCTGGCGAGCGAGGACGATCCGCGGCGCGTTACCCGGGGCCCCCATGACCACTTTCGGGGGCGCGGCCGCCGCGAGTTCGGCATCGGCGCGTCCCGGCGCGAAAATGCCTGACTCTGGAGGCCCGCCGGTTGCCTGTGATGACTGGGCCGGCGACTTGGACGCGGATTCGACCGCCTTGGCGAGCTTCGGGTCCACGGATTTTACGCCAGTGACCACGCCTGCATCAGCCTTGTTTCGGGTGCGAGCGGATTCGTCTCCGGCACTTCCTTGGTCACAGGCTGCGAAGACGAGGCCGAGGGCGACAAAGAGCGCGATGTTCTTCGTGGGCATATCTACGGCGACAGCAAATCAGATTCGGGGCGAGACGCCAACCCACCTTTGTGGGAACGCGAGGCTGGTCTGGAAGAACCATAGAGTTTCCGCCCCTTCCGCACCCGAGGTCGGAGCGGTTCCGCGCGCCCCTCGAAGGCTCGGGAACTGATCGGTGCCCTAGAACGGTGGCGGTTCGGGCCGGATGGCGTCGGGGCTACCAGCACGTGGCCTGAGCGGAGCCTCCGACGGCTTCGACCCAGCAGAGTCGCCTTCCGGCCGTGGCTCGGCGGCTGAACCCGGTGGTGTTGGGCCGGCGTGCGGGCTCGCCTCGGCGCCGCTCTCAGCGGCATCGCGGGCACTCGCGGTGGTCGGGGCACCGTCCGATAGGGGGGCGCTCGTTGCGCCTTGTGGCGGAAGGTTGTCGTCCGGCGCCGCTGGCGCTCCGTCATTCATAGCGGGGGTACCGGGATTCTCCTCCGATGGCGAAGGGCCAGCGTTCCCTGTTCCAGCGTCGGGAAGCGTCGCATCGGCCTGCGTCAATGGAGTAGCCCCTGGAAGGAACTCTTCCTCCAGCGCGTCCTCCATGTCTGGCGGCGCGAGCAGCCCGGTTCTGGGGTCGATTCTCTGTACGATGATCGAAGCGGGGCGCGGGAACCGGGTCGGCGGCTTGCCATCGTGCGCCACGCGCATGAAATCGATCCATGCCGGCAGGGCGGTGGCAGCGCCGGACTCGCCAGGACCGAGCGGCAAGGCGTCGTCGTATCCGACCCAAACGGCGGCGACGATATCCGTCGAGTATCCGACGAACCAAGAGTCCTTTGCTTTGTTGGTCGTGCCGGTCTTGCCGGCGAGCGGTCGACGCAGGGAGCGAGCTGCGCGACCGGTCCCTTCTTCCACGACGCTTTGCAGCAGACTCGAGACCAGATAGGCGACGTCTTCATCCATCGCCCGCCGCCGTGGGGGCTCCGGTGGCAGCGCGACTGGACGGCCATCGCTATCCACCATGCTTTTGACGAGCACGGGCGGTGCTGCCCACCCACCGCTCGCGAAGGTGGCGTATGCGTTCGCGAGTTCGAGCGGCGTGACTTCGTATGCCCCGAGCGCTAGCGACGGCGTTGCTCCGAGCTTCGATTCGATCCCGGCAGCTTGGGCCCACTCGACGACTTGCGCGGGTCCGACAGCGGAGAGCACCTGCAGTACGACCGGGTTCATGCTGCGCGCCAACGCACTGCGCAATCGAACCGTCTCCTCCGGGGTGCTACTGGTGGCGGGAACCACGAAGAGACTCGCCGGCGTGAACCGTCGCGAGGCCATCGCGTAGCCATAGACGAAGGGCTTGAACGCTGACCCTGGTTGTCGGCGTGACTGCGAGGCTCGGTCGAGTCCTCCTCCGAGCGCCTCGTAGCTGCCAACCAGGGCGACCAATTCCCGCGAGCGAACGTCGATGGCGGCCAATGCAGATTGGGGACCGAGCTCGAGCCGCAGGTGCGGAACCTCCACCTCGTTCGGGTCCTCTAGCAGGCCGACGCGCAGTACAGCATTCAGGGCGGTGAACTGGCTGGGAAGTAGCCGATCGGGGTTGTATCGCTCCTCGCGGGCCAGGTGCACGCGGCCTACGACGCTTCCTAACTTGACGTCGATTGTGCCAGCGCCGTCGTCCAGGGCCACGACCTTGCCGACGTAGATGCCGTGCTTGCGAGGGGTGCCGTCGAACGGCTTACCCCAGAGGCGCCGCTCCTCGAGGGTGTAGGGGGGCGTCAGCTTGTGACGTTTCGCGTAGGCACCCAGGTTCTTGCGAACCGCGTCGCGAGCCGCGGACTGAAGCGCGCTGTTCAGGGTCGTGACGATGGTGAAGCCGCCGTTCTGTGCCCGGTCCCCCGCGGATGATTCGAGGGTCTTCTTGGCGAGGGCCACCATCTCGGGTGCGAGATCGGGTTCGGCCTCAGCCGCAGGCGCGAGCCGCAGAGGGTCCACGGAGGCTTGCTCGAACAGCTCTCTGGTGATGAAACCTTTCGCCAGCATCTGGCTCAGCACGAAGTGCCTTCGCCCCAGTGCCCGCTCTGCCGCTCGACGAGGCGAGTACCTCTCGGGGGCCGCTATGATGCCGGCCAACGTCGCGGCTTCCGCGAGGTCGAGTTCCTTGGCGTGTTTGCCGAAGTAGAATCGGGCTGCCTCCTCGACGCCGTAACGACCGTGTCCGAGGTAGATGTGGTTCAAGTATAATCCGAAGATATCGTCCTTCTGGAGGTGCTGCTCGAGCTTGCGCGCAAGGATCGTCTCCCTCGCCTTCCGCGAGTAGCTCCGCTCGGAGTCGAGTAGGAGGTTCTTGACGACCTGCTGGGTGATCGTGCTTCCGCCTTGAACGGTGTGCCCCGCTTTCAGGTTGCGCACCAACGCTCGCAGCATTCCGAGATAGTCCAGCCCTTCGTGCTCGTAGAAGCTCGCGTCCTCGGCAGCAAGAAAGGCGAGCTTGACGTGCGGTGGGAGCGCGGTGATGTCGACGACGGTGCGCCGTTCGACAAAGATGTTGGCAAGGAGCGCACCGTTGCCGGCCACGATGCGCGTCACCTGAGGCGGCCGGTAACCTTGCCGAAGTCGCGAAACGCTCGGCAGGTTGGACTCGATATGCCGGATCCAGGAGAAAATCCCGATAGCGCCCAGACCGGAGCCGACCAGAGCAGCGATGGCGCCCCACTTCAGCACGCGGCGAAGCAGGGCGAGCCTCTTGCGCCACACCAGCGAACGGTCGTCTCGTGCGAGCGACCCGGCAGCTTCTGCTTCGGCGAGGGCCACTGCGATCCCGCTTCGCTGCGTGTCGGTGGACTGAAAGGCTAACAGCTCGGGTCTCGTCGCCTGCGGACTAGCGTCAGAGGATTCCCCAGGCTTGCCACTCATGTCACGCCCGCCCGTCCTTTCATCCCCGCAGCCAATGCATGACGAGCACAGCCAGGAGCACACCCACGAGCAGGAACACGAACGCTACGGCGAGGAGCACGGCGGTGCCCGGGCCTCGATGCTGCGCGTGAAGGTCGCTGGCGTGCATCGGGGGAGCGGGCGGATCGACGGGAGGGGCGGCGTACTGAGGCGCAGGGGCCACCATCATGGGCGCCGCGCCTGGCATTGCCATGGCCGGGGCCTGCTGAGGAGGATAGACGAGAGGGCGGAGCGCGTCGGCAAACTCGAGCGCCTTCTGGTAACGCTGGTCGGGGTGCTTCGCGAGCGCCTTGCCCAGCACTGCCTGCAATTCGGAGGCGAACCGCAACTCCGGCACTCGTTCGTTGAGGGGGATCGGCGGTTCGATGACGTGCTTCTGGATGTATTCCATCGGCGTCTTCGCATCGAACGGCAGCTTGCCGGTGAGCGCTTCGTAGAGGATGACGGCTAGCGAATAGATGTCGCTGCGAGCATCGAGCGTGCGTCCTTGCGCCTGTTCCGGAGACATGAACTCCGGCGTACCGAAGACCATGCCCTCCTGCGTGAGGATGAGTGACCCGGGACGCATTTGGCGTTCGGTGACCTTCGCCAGACCGAAGTCCAGGACCTTGGCGAAGTCTACTAGCCCTCCCTGGTTCGACAGGAAGATGTTCTCTGGCTTCAGGTCACGGTGGACGATCCCCATCTCGTGTGCTTCCTGAAGCGCGCCGCAGACCTGCACCAGAATCGGGATTGCGCGCTGAACAGGCAAAGGGCCTTCCTTGCGCACCGTTTGGTTGAGGTTCCTACCCTCGAGCAGCTCCATCACGATGTAGAGCGAACCGTCGTCCTCGAGCTCGCCGTACATGAAGACACGTACGGTGTTCGGGTGCGTCAGTTGGCTCATGGCACGTGCTTCGCGCCGGAACCGAGAGACCAAGTCCTTGCGACCCGTGAGCTTCGGATGGAGGATCTTGATCGCCACCATCCGGTTCATCGCTGGTTGTTCGGCCTTGTAGACCGAGCCCATGCCGCCGGTTCCTATCTTCTGGATGACACGAAATTGGCCACCGAGGATCTCCCGGCCGATAAACGGGTCTTTCGGGCGCATGCTCGCCGATGAATAGCAAAACTCCTACCGCCCTACGAGGGTCAGAGCGACCTCGAGGCAGATCCACCATGAGAAGACCGCGTTCAGTACAGAGCGACCTGCTGTTATCAGCGGGCTTTCGACACGCATTCTTCGAACGTCATCACGGCTGGTCGACCGGGGCGTTCTCCTCGCTGAACTTCTCCGCGAGCGTTGGTGACGAGGCAGAGAGCGTGAGGGGCAACCTTCGCTTGGCCGCCGAGGTGCTGGGCGTGTCCCCGGAACGGGTGTGTTTCGCCGAGCAGGTGCACGGACGCGAGGTCGCTGTCGTGCTGCCGGGGCAAGGGGGGCGGGACGCCGTCGACGTGGCGGCCGATGCCGTCGTGTCCATGGTCCCTGGAGTTGCGTGTGCAGTGCGGACAGCAGACTGCGTGCCGATTCTGATCGGCGACGCAGAGACTGGCGCGGTGTGCGCCATCCACGCGGGGTGGCGTGGCGTGGAGGCCAAGGTCGTAGGGGCCGCGCTTGCCCGCTTGCGAGCCCTGATTGGCGGTTCTGGCGTGCTCATTGCGGCGATCGGTCCCTACGTCGGTCTAGAGGTCTTCGAGGTATCGACCGAGGTTGCGGAGCGACTGCGTCTGGCGTCACCCGAGCCCAACGTGGTCGAGCACCAAGCCGGCAAGCCCCACGTCGATCTCGGGCGCATCGTCAGAGCTCAGCTCCTGGACCTGGGTGTCGCGCCGGAGCGCATCGAGCAGGTTGGGGGCTGCACGGCGAGCGATCCCGAGAGGTGGTTCTCCTACCGTCGCGACGGCGCGCGCTCTGGGCGTCATCTGCACGCAATCGTGGTTCGAAGCTAGGACCAACGATCACGTTGCACGTCGCGGCGAGTTCTTGGGGGGGCCGCCGTGGCAGCGTCCCCGACCCCCCCAAAATGCAAGAAAGATGCCTCTCTCCAGACTCACGGTGCTGTTCGAGATTGTGGGCCGAGTGGTCCGGTCGCGCATCGCTCCAGTGGGGGCCGGAGGGGTCCGGCTCTGCACCAAGCCCGGAGCTCAACGTCTGCGGGAACGGCTCCGCGGAGAGTGGAGGGCGGCCGGAAATCCGGGCGGGACGAGTTGAAGTAATACTGCAAAGAGCCGAGCTCGACGGCTCCCCGAGCAACCAACGTCAGCCGAGTAGGTTGGTGGGTTTGACCCCCCTGCAAGTGACCGACTATCCTAGCTTGTTGCGCGGGTCCGAGCTGGTTGTCCCCCCGCAGAGAGCGTCCCGATGCCCAACGTGCTGATCTTCGAGAACGATAAAACTTTTGCGGACGAGCTGGCCGAAGGGCTGCGCAATCTTGGTTGTGAGGTTCAGATCGCGAGCGATGCGAACATCGGTCTTCAATCGGCGGCCGTCACCAAGCCCGATCTGATCCTGCTGGCGATCGAATTGCCGCGAATGAACGGCTTCTCGGTCTGCAACAAGGTCAAGCGGGATCCGGTGCTCAAAGAGGTGCCGCTGATCATCATGAGCTCTGACTCGACCGAGGAGACCTTCGAGCAGCACCGGCGGCTGAGAACTCGCGCAGAGGATTACGTTCACAAACCCATCGGGTTTTCCCAGCTCTTGCCGCACATCAAAGCATTTTTGCCACTGGGTGAGCCTGCCGAATTCGCCGAAGAGTCGCTGCTGGTCGACGATGACATCGTGCTCGCCGAGGACGAGGTCCTCGAGATCGAGGAGGAGCAGCCTGCCCCTTCGGTGGATCAAGATGTCGACAACTTCACCGAGGCAGCTTTCGGCAACATCATTGCCGGGCCGACTCCTGAGGAGGCTCCGGCTAGCGAGGCGAACGAGGCTGCCGACTTCGACGCAGAAATGGTCGATGTCGGCGATTCGGTTCCCCCGATGTCCGAGGAGAGGCTCGAGGTTGCCGAAGCTTCGATCCGGCCCGAGCCGAGCGATGTGACGGCGCCTGCCAGCGTGCCTCCAACATCAGAGCGTTCCGGCCTGGTGCTCCGGCTGCAGCGGGAACTGAGTGAGGCGCGCGGGACTATCGACGAGCTGGAACAACAGCTCCGCGCCAAGGCGGGGCTCGAGGCGGACGTCGCGCATCTCCGAGGGGAGCTGGAGGAAGCCAAGGCTCGGATCAGCTCCGGGAAGGGAGCATCGGCGAGGGAGGTTCTCGATCTGCGCGAGCAGCTGAACCGCAAGGACAAGGAGATCCTCGAAGTTCGCGACAAGCTGACCCACAAGGACAAGGAGCTTCTCGCCCTCAAGGACGGCACGCTCGCACTGGAGCGCGATCGGGCGGATCTGACCGAGAAGATCGACGAACTGGGGCGTCGCATCTCCGAGCTGGAACGGCTCAACGACTCGCTTGGCAAGGACAAGGATCAGGCCAACAAGCGTTCCGAGGATTTCAAGCGGAGGGCAGAGAAGACCAAGTCGGAGCTGGACGAGAAATTCGCCGAGCTCGACGCCCAGCGTGCCGCCGAGGCAGCACTGCGCGAGGAGCACCGCTCCGCGCTGGAGGCTGCCGCGGAGCGTCAGGAGCTCGCTGTTGCACAAGCGATTCAGGCGACGCGGCGGGAGGCGGATGAGGAGAAGCTCGCCGCGCTGACCGAAGCCACCAGAGCTGCTGAGACCGCGCAGCAGGAAGCGCTAAGAGCTGCGGAAGCCCACCTCAGCGCGACGCACGCCGAGGCGCTTGCTCGTGCCGAAGAAGAGGCTGCCCTCAAGCTGGCAGAGCAGGAGCACAAGAGCGACGACCTGCGGCGCTCCTTGGGGGAGGTTCGGGCACAGTTGGAGCAGGTGGGAGAGGAACGCGACAGCGCGATCGCTACCATTCGGGAGCGTGAGGCCAAGATCGGGCTCCTCGAGAACGAGCTTGCAGGACGCATCGAGGAGCGAGACTCAGCGAGGCGGGAGATCGCAGATCGCGGCTCGCGGATATCCGTGCTCGAGAGTGAGGTCGCTTCCGCTGAAGGAAGGCTCACTGCCGCACATCAGGAGCTCGAGGTGTGCAAGTCGCAGCTCGATGCGGCTCGTGCCAAGTGGGCAGCCGACAAGGCAGCCCTGGAGCTGGCCAAGGACGGGATGGCTGCGGCCCTGCTTCAGATTGACGAGATCGAGGCTCGCTCCCTCGAATAGGGGCACTCACGGCGCTGGCGTACCTAGCGCCGACTCGAGTCATCGAGCGCGACGCCGATCGGGTAACCATGGGTTCGGTTCCGGGGTAGGTCAGCTCCACATCTCGCCTAAATCGAGCCCCACGGGCGGGCTACCTGAGAGTCTTCGGCAGCAGGAGTCGATCGCGCCACGGCTCAACCGTTGGTGGAGCCGTCGAGCGATCGGGGACACGGGACCCAATGACCACCAATGAGTCGCTCATGGTCTGCGAAACGCGCTTTGTACTGCATTGGGGCGGAGCCGTCGACGTAGAGCCCCAGATAGAGGTAGTCGAGTCCCCAGCGGCGGCAGAGCTCGATCTGATACAGGATTGAGAAGGTCCCCAGGCTCAGCTTGCCCAGCGAGGGATCGTAGTAGCAGTAGACACTGGAGAGGGCACGGGCGCCGCGGTCAACCAAGGCGACGCCTGCCAGGGTGCCTCCTACACGGAACCGGAGCTCGAAGCTCTCACAGCACGTGTGTACGAGGAATTCACGATATCCTTCGCCGTCGAGGGGTGGCTGACCATCATCGAGGTCGCGAAGCTGTTTGTGGCGGTTGTAGAGCGCGACTCGCTCGAGATCAGCCTCGGGAGCTCCGATCTCGACGCTGCAAACGCGCGATGTACCGGCCAGCGTACGCCGCTGCGTGCGTGTGGGGTAGAACCGGTTGACGACCAAGCGCAGCGGAATGCACGCTCGGCACTGCGGGCATGCCGTACGGTAGAGGACGTAGCCTTGGCGCCGATCCCCCTGAAGCAGTCGCTGGTCCAGCTCCTCGCGAGTCAGGAGCCTGGCTGGTAGCCGTAAAGGCAATCGCGCGACGCGTTCCGCCAAATATGGACACCGCGACAGCCGATCGTATACCAGGAGCTCTGGTGGGACGCCGGGGACGATGCGCGGGGAGCTCATGGCCGTACTTAGCCTAGCTCCGTTTGGGTGCCGCTGCCTTGTTTGGATGGTCGAGCTCGTCCGTCGACGCCCCGACCGACCAGCAACTACAGCATCGACCACCGAGCGGGACACGGCATTCCTAGTTACTAGCGCGGAGTCGCCTCCGCACCTGAAGTCGGGGGGGCTCCGCGAGCTCCCCAAAAGCTGGCGAACGGATCGAGGCTCAAGGGTGTTGATTTTTCGCAGCAATCAACCTGATTGCTGCTCTAGCGGGGGCCGGGACCGCTGAACCTGAAGCGGTGCGGAAGCAGCTCCGCGAGTGAGAGAAACTCATGGTAGCTCGGGTTCGCTACTATCACGATGAGGTCTTCCGCGAACTCCGCGAGCACCTGTCTGCACATGCCACACGGCATTGGGACTGCATCGGCTTCGACGTAGATGGCAAGGCTCGAAATGGCCCGCTCGCCCGCGGCGACCATCTGTGAGACGGCGGAGCGCTCCGCGCAGATCGTGGCGCCGTAGCTCGCGTTCTCGACGTTGCACCCCACGAAGACCTTGCCGCTTTCCGTGCGCAGCGCAGCGCCCACGCGGAAGTTCGAGTAGGGAGCGTGGGCGTGAAGCACCACCTGCTGCGCGGCGCGAACCAGCTCCAAGTGTTGGGCATTCACGGCCATTCCGGCGGTCCTACCTTTCGAGTGAGTTCCGGGTCAATACTTCGATCCAGCGTATCAGAAGTGCCGCAAGGTTCTCGCCGCCAACGCGCGCCACTTGCTGGACGTGGCCGTGGTCGAGGATAGCGCCAGCGAGCCCCGCGGCCCGATTGGTGATGAGACTGACCGCCCCCACGCGGACGTTGCATTCACGAAGTGCGATCACCTCCAGCACCGTGCTCATACCGACCGCGTGCGCCCCCAGCATGCCCAGCATGCGGACCTCTGCCGGTGTCTCATACGAGGGTCCCCGAACTCCCGCGTACACCCCATCGGAGAGCATCACGCCGGTGTCCCGAGCCGCCTGGTGCGCCGCTTCGGCGACTTGAGGGTCGTAGGCACGGCTCATGTCGATGAACTGCGGCCCCTCGGGGCCACTCGCGCCGATGAGCGGGTTCTCGCCCGTGAGGTTTACGTGGTCGATCAGAAGCAAGAGCGCTCCGGGCTCCAGGCTGGGCGTCAGGGCACCGGCCGCGTTGGTGAGGAGCACGATGCGGCAACCAAGGGTTGCGAGAAGGCGGACGCCAAAGACCACGCGGTCGACAGGTTGCCCCTCATAACCGTGCACGCGCCCTTGGAGGCACGCGACGCGCGCGCTCGCCAAGTCGCCGAGAGTCAAGACACCCGAGTGCCCGGCCACCGTCGGTTCAGGCATGTGGGGGATCTCGGAGTACCGGACGACGGTGGCCTGGCGGATATGCTCTGCAAAGCCTCCAAGCCCTGAGCCGAGGACGATCCCCAGCTCCGGAGCCGCGCCGCACCTATTCAAGACCAAGTCAGCTGCTTTGCGCAGGCGCTCGGTCTCCTGTTCCTTCATGGCCGCCAGAGTCGCGCACGCACCCTACCGAGTGAAGCCCTTTGTGCTATCGTCTGCCGCTCCAGGAATCCCCATGGCCAGTAAGTTTGCGAATTTTATCCAGGAAAGTGGCATTGACCCTCGTCGTCTGATGGCGGCTTCGGCCAAGATCGAGTGTCTCAAGTTGGCTGGCCGGCAAGCGCTGGCTGCAGCCAAGAAGAAGAAGGGCAAGAAGGAGGGCAAGGAAGGTGAGGCAGCACCAGCTGCGGCGAAGCCTGAATTGCCGTCTACTCGCCCTGTCACGCGGGTGCTCTTCGATCGCGCCATTGCCGGCAAGGCGGTTCGAAGCAAGTCGAAGACCCGTCTGCTTCGGGCGGTAAACCGCGTGCTGGAACAAAAGAAGAAGGATGCCGTCGATCTTCGCGCACTGTTCTAGCTCGCGAGTATTGCGGCAGACCAGGTCGGTCGATGGCCCACCGCGCCGGGTGAACAGAGTCCTGACGGCTTGCTGCTAGAGCCCCGGCAGGGGGACACTCGGCCAAAAACCCTCCGACGACCCTCAGTGGATGAAGTCCACTGAGGGCTGGATGCCTGAGCGGAGGGAGAGGGTGAGCGCAATGAACCCTTGGCAGCAAGGGCGTTCAAGACGCTTCTAGGCCACCAGCTGCTCTGTTCCATCCACCCAACGGGTCTGCCCGGAAGTGAACTTGCGGCCGCAGATCCTCATGGCGGTTTGGCTATTCGGGTCGTGCGGCATGCTGGGAAGCGATCCCGCCACTGCGTCGCGGCTGTCTGCTCGGGACTGAAGTCGCACTACCCTTTAGGAGGAGATCCGGAGAGGGAGAGCCCGAACGCATCTCAGAGTTCTCGCTTGAGCACCACGGCACGATCCTCGTCCAGGATCCAGCGCACGGTGTGCTCGCCGTCGAGCTTGAGGTGTAACGAATCCTTCTTGCCGTCTCCCCGTTCGACCGCCAGGTACACGTCTCGGCCATTGACCCGCGTCACGGAGTACGTGCCGCGACGGGTCGTGTCAGGCGGGATCGTCACGCTCACGGTATTGGCATCGAACGAGAAGCGCGTTCCTCTAACCCAGGCTGTGGCGGGGGCCACCAGGTGGTCCGCAAACTGCTCGACCCCGTCCCCCGACCACCGGCCTTCGAGCTGCCGCTGCACAGGGTGCCCGCAACCTGCCAAGGCCGGACCGAGAGCGGCGATGCCCAATGCCATGGTCAGCAGATGCGTCGATGCTCGGGGATCCATAGGGGTTAATGTAGGCCAAGGTAATCTATTGGTCCACATTGTTTTGCGCGACGACTGAGATCGACCGTCTACCAGCCCCGGTATTGCGCACCCGGTTTACTGTGGTACTGGAATGCTAGCGGCTTCGATGCGCTGCAAACCCGGTCAGACGCTGGCCAGACACTGTGCAAGAACCATCAACGAATGCTGGCAGCCATGGAACGAAGCGCGCTTGCCATTGACTCTGCCGAGGATGTGCGCCGGTGTGTGGCTGGGCTCGCAGAGGCGGTCGAACAGGCCGACGAAGAGGGAACTCGATCGGACGCGGGTCGGGCGATCCGTGCATTGCGTCAGTTGTGGCGGAAGAGCCCGGACTGGTTCGGACCCGAGGTGATCCGGAGTCTGCGACAGATCACCGAGCGTCTGGAGTCGCGCCCGCACGGCGCGGGGAATTGCTCCCACGACATCGGTGAAGCGCTCCGCAGCGTCTTTGGCCATGCGAGTTTCCGGCCCGGTCAGCGCGAGGTAGTCGAGGCCGTGCTGGCGGGCAGCGACTGCATTGCGGTGATGCCGACCGGGGCTGGCAAGTCCCTCACGTACCAGATGCCGGCGCGACTGCTCGGCGGCGTGACTCTCGTGGTCTCGCCGCTCATTGCGCTCATGAAGGACCAAGTCGATGCGATGGGTGAGATCGGGCTTCGCGCCACGTTCCTCAACTCGAGCGTCTCCCCCGAGGAGCGGGCCACCCGGGTGGCGGGGCTCGAGACCGGTCGCTACGAGCTGGTGTATGCCGCACCCGAGGGGATTGAGGCGTCAGTTGGGCAAGTGCTTCGTCGGTTGCCCCTGCGCCTGATCGCGGTCGACGAAGCCCACTGCATCAGCGAATGGGGACACGATTTTCGCCCGGCATATCGAAACCTCTCGGGGCTCAAGCGTCGCTTCGAGGGCGTTCCCATGCTGGCGCTGACGGCGAGTGCGACTCCGGCAGTGACGGAGGACATCATTCAGCAGCTCGGGATGCAGTCTCCAGTCCGGTATCGAGGCTCCTTTCTGAGAAATAATCTCAGGCTCCACGCTTATCGCAAGGGCCAGTTGGACGGGCTCAGCGTCGGAAATGCAATCGTGAGCCTCGTTCGCGCGCGGCCAGGGGAAAGCGGCATCGTCTACTGTCTGAGCCGCAAGTCGACCGAGCAGACCGCGGGTATGCTCCAACGTGCTGGTGTGAAGGCAACTCACTATCACGCTGGGCTTCCCCCCGAGGAACGCATCAGGGCACAGGATGCTTTTCGGGACGACGGGGTCGACGTGGTGGTTGCGACCATTGCTTTCGGTATGGGGATCGACAAGCCCAATGTGAGATACGTGATTCATCGCGACATGCCTCGCTCCGTTGAGGGCTACTACCAGGAAGTGGGCAGAGCTGGTCGCGACGGGCTTCCCAGCGACTGCGTGATGTTCTACTCGTGGTCGGAGGTCAAGGCCTACGATCGGTTTGCCGACGAGCTGGGAGACGACGCCGCCGAGAGGACCCGACGCCAGGCGCGCGAGATGTTCTCCTTGGGAGAATCCGACGGGTGCCGTCACGAGCGCGTTGTCGGCTGGTTCGGTGAGGCCATTGGCTCATGCGGAAGCGCGTGCGACCGCTGCCTTGGCAGTGATGTCCTCGAGGTCGCGCGGCGTGCGCGCATTGCGGCACGGCCCAGGAGCAAGGGCACTGCACCGAGAGTACTCGTCGAAACGACGTTGTTCGAGCGACTTCGCGAGCTGCGAAAGGCTCTCGCCGCGGAGCGCGGGGTACCAGCGTACGTCGTGTTCAGCGATGCGACACTGCTCGAGCTTGCGGCCATTCGTCCCACGTCAGAGGCCGAACTTCTGGAGATCTCCGGCGTTGGCCCGACCAAGTTGGAGCGCTACGGTGCCCGCTTTCTCGATCTTCTCCGGAGCGTGAAAGACTAGCGCTGGCGCCCAGCGGGCGTCCTTTCAGACAAGTTACCGGCAGCAGTGCTAGCCCTTGCCGTCAAACCTCGCGCGGCCCGCTACAGACAGCACCGCGTTCCAAGACTGTAGTCGGAGTACGACGCGTCGTGCGAAGTGATCCTGGAGCTGCAGCCTTCGCGGGTCATTCTCGAGTAGAATCCGCCGTGGAAGGAGCCGCCGTCGTCGTTCACCCACTCGTCGAGGTTCCCCACCATGTCGTAGATTGCATCATCGCCCCAAACGCTTCTGCAACGTGGGGTCGACCCTGTGGTTCGAAGCAGCGGCCGCCCGCCAGGTGCAACGAGATTCAGCCGCGGATCGTGGTGGTGGAGTGAAGCATTACCGTGCAGGACGGCAGCTGGGTGAGCATCTCGGAAGACGTTGCACGCTCCCTGCTCGTAACTCTCCCCGTAGGGATACTGGCGTTTCTGCTCGCCTCGGCAGGCAGTGGTCCATTCGTCCGCCGAACACAGTCGCTTGCCGGCCTCTTCGCAGGCGCGTTTTGCCATGAGTTCGGACAGGTATCCCGCAGGAACGACTCCGCGCTCCGACACGGCTCGCGGCACGAAGGTCGGCTCCAACTGCCAAGGCTGGGGCAACGGGACCTGCAGGTCCACGATCTCGGGCGAGGTTCCCTGGGGCCTCATCTGACGGAACCGCTCGAAGTTGCGCCGCGCCAGGTTCTGGTTCGGAGCGTAGTAGGGGGAGGCTCTGCGCCCCGTGGCCTTGTCCACGATCGCAATCTCGTAGCGGTCGATGCAGAACTGCCCACCCACATCGACCATCTCCTCTGGGCAGCGCCTACCTTCCGGCGGCCCAAGCCCGGGATTCGGCCACTCGTTGGGCCTCGGGTTCGGCGCGATATCGCCTCCATCTGGCAAGTACAGCACGACCGGCTTCGGCCGCTCCACGCTGCTCGCAGGAACTGCGACCCCAGCGTCCTGAGCTGCAGTCGTTGGCTTGTCCCCATCACAGCTCAGCACGTTCACGCCGCCCGAGACGAGCAACACGCCGTGAAGAACACCCGCCGCAAACCCACCTGACCGCGCCATGGCTAAACCCAGGCGGCGTGGATGTGAGCGGGCCGCAACCTCGCTACTTGCCGCGATAGACGATGAGGCCGTGGGTCAAATCGTAGGGAGAAACCGCCACTCGAACGCGATCACCAGGAAGGACGCGGATGTGGTGACGCCGCATTCGGCCGCTAAGTTGGGCACGGACCATTGCGGCGCCCTGGTCAACCTTGATGTTGTATTGACCACCGCCAAGGGCGTCCTGAATGACGCCTTCCATCTCTAAAAGATCGCCTTTGCTCATGTGCTACGAATCACCTTGCTCCTTCGCAAGAAGGCTGGCGCAAGCTGACATATGCGCCGATCCGATGCAAGAGGCGTTGCTCTCCCGCCAAAATCTCCGCGGTTCCAGGTGGCACTGGGAACCGACCGGCCCCTAGGACCCCGCCTCAGCCCCCGACCCGGAGCCCGTTCCGATGGACCTCGACATGTGCTTTCCAGCGTTCCTATTCGACTACAACGGCGTGCTTGTTGACGACGAGCTCGTTCACCTCGACGCCTATCGGGCGGTTCTCTCGACGATGGGCCTCACGCTCTCTGAGCGAGACTACTGGGACAAGTACCTAGGATTCGATGACGCTGGGGCGTTCGAGGCGATTCTGGCTGAAGCGGGGCTCGACTGCTCACGCCCCACCGTTGCTCGACTCGTGGAGGCGAAACGACCCGTGTACTTGGAGTTAGCGGCTTCCGGGCTGAAGACCTTCGAGGGAGCCTCCGAGCTTATTCGTGGGCTCGCTCGGCACGCGATTGTCGGCGTGGTTTCCGGGGCGCTTCGCGACGAAATCGAGCTCGGTCTGGATGTGCTAGGCGCGAAGGGAGCGGTGTCCTTCATCGTTTCCGCGGAGGACACGGTGAGATCCAAGCCTGACCCAGAGGGATACAACATAGGTAAGGCCAAGATCGCTTCGCTCTCGAGTCCCGAGACTGCGGCCCAGGCCCTGGTGATCGAGGACTCCTTTTCTGGGGTCGAGGCGGCCAAGGCGGCGGGGCTCACCTGTCTGGGGTTGTGTCACACGTACTCGGAAGCTGAGCTTCGCGCGAGCGGTGCCGACGCGGTGCTCGCAAAGCTTTCGGACGTTACCCCGGAGCTCCTCGCCACACTATTTGGGGGGCGGCGTGCCTGAGCATCGCGCGTCAGGAGCCTCGGCCTCAAGCGCCAGCTGCCGTGCTTGCTGGGGGTTCGGGCTGGCTCTGAGCTTGTCGATCGCCGGGTTGCCGTGTGCCTCCTCCGGATCCGAAGCGCAGGCCACTCCCCATGCAGAGGTTTACGGGGGGCGTCGGGTGCCAGTCGAGCCGCGCCTTGAGGGCCGACTGATCCGAGGGATCACGGTGGGCCCCATCGAGAGCGCTCTTCATCTCGGGCAAGGCTACGGAAGCGAGTCCTGCGGAAGAGCGATGGACGAGGCTCGTGGTCTGGGCGCCAACTGGGTCAGCATTACACCGTTCGGTCGCGTCTGGGATCTTGCGCCTACCGGTATCTCCCTCACCTTCGAGCAGGAATTTGTTGAGAATCGTGGCGCGGTTCTGAGCGCCGTGGAGCAGGCGCATCGCGCTGGTCTGAGGGTGATGCTAGTGCCCCACCTCTGGGTCGAAACAGGTGAGTGGCGCGGTGAGATCGACCCTCCTCACGATGCGGGATGGCGCGCTTGGCAGCAAGCGTATCGCACCTTCCTGATGACCTGGGCAGACGTTGCGCAAGAGTCCGGTGTGGACATGCTCGCGGTAGGGGTCGAGCTTCGCAGCTGGGTTACGACGACGCGGGCTCCGCTCATCGCGCCGCTCATTCGAGAGCTGCGGAGTCGGTACTCGGGTCTCGTAACCTACGCGGGCAATTGGGACGACATCGAGCAGACCGTGATCCTCGGTGAACTCGACGTCATCGGCATCAACGCTTTCTATCCGCTCAGTCGACATGACGGAGCAAGCGTCAAGCAGCTCATGCGGGGCGGGCGGCAGGTCGTCAACCGGGTGCGCCGGCTGGCGCAGCGTTGGCGCAAGCCGGTGATGTTCACGGAGTTCGGGTACACGACTCGTCGCGACCCTTCGGTTCGCCCTTGGGAATGGCCAGAGCATCTGACCGACGTGGCCATTGACGAGAGATCACAAGCCGAGGCCTACTGGGCGCTCCTCGCGCCCTTCGTGGACGAGCCTTGGTTTGCCGGCTTCTTCGTGTGGCGCATCTACAGCAATCCGGAGGATGTTTCTCAAGAGCAAGAATGGGGGTTCTCTCCCCGTGGCAAGCTGGCTGAGTTGGTGCTTCGAGATGCGTTTGCTGCACGCTGGGCCGCTGATGACGTGAGTCCACTCGGGCACTCGCTGGTTTCGCCTCGAGCGAACTACGTCGCACACTACTAGCCAATGTCCGAGGGGGGAGCTACCGGGGCCCAACGCGGCAGCCAGCGCCCCCCTCCACTCCGGTGCTCACTGCGGCCTCGCGCAAGGCGTCTACGGGTTCGGAGCTCTGGCGTCGCAAACGCATACTTCGGGTCAGTACGCATCCTCGGGTGCCCGGAGGCCCTTGGGGATTTCGAGGGGCAGTGTGAGCATTTCCCGGCCGCCGCTCGCCAGGTACCGGTAGCGGGCCAGGTTCTCGAGCACGAGGTAGGTGTAGTTGCGAGTCTCAGCGAATGGGATTCTGGCGACGAAGACATCGAGAGGGAGCTGCTCACCGCTCTCCAGCCAGTGGGACACCGCCATTGGCCCTGCGTTGTACGCAGGTACGATGAGCGCGACGCTGGTCTGGAATATCTCCTGGAGCCTCGCCAGATAGGCAGCACCGAGCGTGATGTTATGGGCCGGCTGCAGCAGGCCGTCGGCAGAGTGTTCGGTTCCGAGCTCCGAAGCCACTCTTAGCGCGGTACTTGGCATGAGCTGCATCAGTCCCACGGCCCCCGCACCCGACTGCACCTTGGTGCGGAACGCGCTTTCCTGCCGCATGACCGCGAATACCAGCCCGCTCGGCAGTCCGTGGGTGGTCTCGAGCTGCCCCACCAGCGGCGCGTAGGGAGTCGGATAGTTGCATTCCCAGAGCCACCGGTTGTGCGCGGAGAGCGGTTCATCATACGGACGGTACCCCAGCGTCCGCTGAGCAATCTGATAGCGTCGCCCTGCGACCCAGAGCCGGCCATAGGCTAGACACAGGGCTTCGGAGCTTCGGGGGGCATACTTGCGGGAGAGTAGCGGCTCCTCCGCGATGAGTGCCTCCTCCGCGGCAGCATCCAGACCCAGCGATACGAGCAGGTGGGCTTTGCTCGGCAGGCTAATGTCGATCGGTGGTGCTGGGTTTGCTCTTCCCTGGTCAGGGGCTGTGGAGTCAAAAGGCCGTTCCCGGGGCGGTCTTCCGATGGTCGTCAACCGTTCACGTGCGGTGATCGCAGGGAAGCTGAAAGGACGATTGCGGATCACGGTCTCGAGCTCACGTTGGGCCGCATCGAGGTTGCCTCCGCTGGCGAGCGCAGCGCCCAGCAGACTCCGGTAGCGCTCCTTGAGCTCTGGACTCGTCTCGTTCTTGACGAGATCCGAGAGGAGGAGGCTCGCGGTTTCGTAGTTCCCTGCTGCCAGTTCTGCGACGGCCACAGAGTATGAGGCCGTCTTGCCGTACTCGCTTCCTTGCCCGTAGCGCTTGAGGTAGCCGCGGTAACTCGTCGAGGCCTCCTTCCAGTGACCGAGGACGAAGTGAAGGCTTGCGATGAGGTAGAGCGCCTCTTCTGCCCATGGGGTTCTTGGAAAGTCCTTCACTAGCTGCGAAAGCTCCGCAATCGCCTCCGCGTCTCGTGCGGCTCGAGCCAGGGCGCGGGCCGCATAGAAACGATTGCGCGCCGCGTCGATGCCGCCCATGGTCGCGGCAGCTCGCAAGAGGCGGGCTGCTTCATCGTAGTCGCTTCGGGAAAGGTACAACGCCCATCCGTGGGCGTGAATCTTCTGGGCTGCCGAGGGCTCCTGACCCGGAGCTGTGGCAATGAGCGCCAGCTCGCGTGCGGTCGCTTCGACCATTCCCTTGCGCGCGAACGCCATTGCTCGCTCGTAGCGTTCTCTCGCTTTGAGTCGGTAGCTCCCACCCAATGCGTCCAGGGTTTGGGCTGCGTCTACGGACGACGTGTGGGTGGGGGCCTGCAACGCAAGCCAGCGCAGATCGGCTGCTGCAGCCGTTGGGGATTGGGACGCGAGCGCCAGCTGTGCCCGTAGTGCCCGAGCCCGCGCCTCGAGATCGAGTCGATTGCCCTTGGCGGTGCGGTCGAGGGTGGTGAACACGCGGGCGAGTGTAGCCGCTGCGTCTGCATCTCGGTCGGCGCGGCGGTAGACGTGTGCCGCTCGGAGCATCGACTCGGGATCCAGCTTCTTTCCCAGGTGCTTGGCGGCTTCAAGGTAGTGGCCGGCTGCCACGAGGGCATCGACTTGGAGCTCCTGCGCCTCAGTTCGGAGAGAAGGCAACTGTTCAGGGACGGACTCAAGCGATTCGAGCGCCCGCTCGGGATCGTGCGTTCTCATGGCCACGATGGCACGCACGAAACGAAGCTCTGGACGGTCGCGTTGTTCAGAAGGTAGTCCATCCAGCAGCAGTGCTGCGTCGTGCCACTGGCCGAGGCGCACCGCCGACTTCCAGGTTAGCGGCTCATCGTTTCTGGACTCTTCGGGCAAAGGCGGACGGGACTCCGCGGGGGTGAGCCCGCTGGTCGACGCCGCGTGCCGCGGTTGCCCGTGGGGCGCGGGCTGGCTGCACGCGCCGATCAACGCCAGTACGGCAAGCGAGGCGCGAATTCGGGCCATGGAAACTGGGTATAGCCTGTTTTGGCCTGCAGCAGTACCCGTGACCCCCCACGTTAGCCCTACCAGCCCCACCGATACTCGAAATGCAGCCCCGCTGTCAGCGCCCCCTGATCGGCAATGCCTTCGGCCAGGGCCGTCGCGAACGCCTGATAGCCCATCTGGAGCCCGAGCCCATACTCTCGCGCGGGGACGTAATCGATACCGAACGCGCCCCCGACGCCGAATTCGTGGGCGCGATCCTCACGAGGGATCGGGCCACCGGTGAGCCAGCGGTAGCTGAGCTGAGGACCGAGATACGGCACCCACTGGATGACATCGAGCTTGAACGCCAGCATACCCCCAAGCGACAGCTCCCAGGTTTGGTTGCCGCACGGGCCTGCTGCTCTGCCACCTCCACACAGCTCGAGCCTTGATATCGTGCCAATAGCGCGGATGTCGAGCCACTCACCGAGTCCGTAGCTGGCTCCGAGCTCGGTCGCTAGCGCTGTGCTTGCCACTTCGCCGTTCCAATGCTCCACACCGGCGCCCGCTAGCAATGCCGGCTCGCCCTCGAGTGCATCAGCACGACGTGCGGCAAGCAGTGACACCACAGCGCCGATCAGTCCAGCCAATGTGCGTTGAGCTGTTGCACGCCGAATCACCGACCCGAGTGACCGACTGCCGAGGAGGCGACGGACCGACCATGGTACGTTGGGGGCACGTGCTGGTCCTGCGAAGGTCATCGCTGCTCGTGCTACTCGGCACCAGAAGGCTGCGCCGCACTCCTGATTCGATCCTCGAAGGCTGAGAGCGCCGCCTTGGCGCCCTCACCCATGGCGATGACGATCTGCTTGAATGGTACCGTGGTCACGTCCCCGGCAGCGTATACCCCTGGCGCACTGGTGCGGTTGTGTCCATCGACAATGATCTCGCCGAAGCGATTGGTGTCGATGAGATCCTTGACGATTGCGCTATTGGGCACGAGGCCAATCTGTACGAAAACTCCCTCGAGCGCAACCTCGACGACCTTCTCATTCGCTCGGTCTTGGTAGCGGAGTGCGGTGACTTTGGCTCCGTCCCCGACGATTTCCGTGGTTCGGGCGTTCGTGATGATGTCGACGTTGGGGAGAGCCTGCAGGTTCCGGACGAGCACTTCGTCCGCCTTGAGTCGATCCAGGAACTCGACCAACGTGACATGCCCACAGATCCCGGCCAGATCGATGGCCGCTTCGACACCCGAGTTGCCGCCGCCGACTACCGCAACCCGCTTTCCCTTGTAGAAGGGGCCGTCGCAGTGAGGGCAGAACGCCACGCCCCGGCCGATATACTCCTTTTCACCGGGGACGCCCAGTTCACGCCACTTGGCTCCTGTGGCCACGATGAGGGCATCCGAACTCAGACGCTCCCCGCCCTTCAGCCGCACGAGCTTGGTGGTACCAAGTTCAACGTCTTCCACCTTGCGATGCTCCAGCACGTCGATCGGGTAGCTTCTCATGTGCTTCTCGAGGTCAGCGGCGAGGCGCGGGCCCTCCGTGTGAACCACCGAGATCAAGTTCTCGATCCCCATCGTCTCCTGCACCTGTCCGCCGACGCGCTGAGCCACGACCGCGGTTTTGAGCCCCTTGCGGGCGCTGTAGATGGCCGCCGCAGCGCCAGCCGGGCCGCCGCCAATGACCACCACGTCGTATCGCTTCTGCTCGACGCTGCCCGATGCCACTTGGCTTGACTCGTCGCTGCCGAAGCGTTCCTCCAGGGTTTCGAGGAGCTCCGCCAGGGTTGCCTTACCCACGTGGATGAGCTTTTCAGCCGCAATGATGCTCGGCACCCCCTGAATACCATAGCGACGCACCTCCTCCTCCGCAAGCTCGCCGTCGACCATTTCATGCCGGAAATTGCCGTGAATCAGCGCCATCAGATTGAGCGCCTGAACGACGTCGGGGCAGTTCGTGCAGGAGAGCGACACATACGTGCGGAGCTCGATCGGCCCGCGAAGCGCCCTGATTCGGGCGCGGATCCCCTCATCCGGGAGCCTACCCTTCCCGTCTCCGTTGAGGATCGCGAGTACGAGGGAGGTGAACTCGTGGCCTCCCGGAATGCCGCGAAATCGGATACCGGTCGGTGCCCCATTCCTCAGAATGTCAAAGCGAACGTCGCGAACCTCGGTTCCGGCTTCGGTGGCCTTGATTCGTGGACTGGTGGACGCTAGCGAGTCGAGCAAAGCGCGAAGCTCCGCCTGCTTCGGGTGCTGGCTCGGGGCCAGAGCAAGGGTATAGTCCGATCCAAGATTCGAGAAATGGCTGGTGAGCTGTTCCAGGATGGCTGGGTCGAGCATGTTGGTTGTTCCAGATAGTGATACCGCTAGGAATCTCTCGTGCCTGAGCTCTCGCGGACTTGAGTCATCGGCTGCCAGTGATGCGTCGGCGCACGTTCGACACAGACGAACCCATTGAGTGCCCGCGCAGAATCTCCCGGGATCGGTGCATGCGTCAAGGGCGAGCGCCCCAGCGGCTCGAGTGATTGGCCTCAATCTGGAGGCGGGCTCGCCAGCTCAGAATGCTGACGCCAGGAACGCCAAACAAGCCCAGCTTGAGGCTGCAGCATCCGCGGATGCATCGTTGGCCGTTGCGGGGCGTGCTCGCGTACTCTAGTACGCTGAGCGCGCTCCTCGCGGCCGGCCTCGCCAGCGCGGCGCTGGAGCCTCAACCTGGGGGTGTTCAGCGGCTGCAGCATCCGCGGATGCATCGTTGGCCGTTGCGGGGCGTGCTCACGTACTCTAGTACGCTGAGCGCGCTCCTCGCGGTCGGCCTTGCCAGTGCGGCGCTAGAGCCTCAATCTGGGGGGGTCAGATCTTGCCGACCAGATCCAGACCCGGCTTCAGGGTTGCGGCTCCGGGAGTCCACTTCGCGGGGCACACCTCGCCGGGGTGTGAGGCGACGAAGAGCGCAGCCTGAACCTTGCGCAAGAGCTCGTCAGCATTGCGTCCCACGGCGTTGTCCTGCGCTTCCGCGAGCTTGATCTTGCCTTCTGGGTCAACCAAGAACGTTCCCCGGTAGGCAAGGCCTTCCTGTTCGATGTACACGCCGAATGCTCGACTGAGGTGCCCCGTGGGGTCGGCCAGCATCGGGAACTTGATCTTCTTGATGGTCGGCGAAGCGTCGTACCAAGCCTTGTGGGTGAAGTGTGTGTCCGTGCTGACCGAGAAGACCTCCACGCCAAGTTCCTTGAACTGCGCATACTTGTCCGCCAAATCGCCCAGCTCGGTGGGACACACGAACGTGAAATCCGCAGGGTAGAAGAAGAACACCGCCCACTTGCCCTTCAGGTCGGTGCTGGATACTTCCTTGAATTCGCCATTCTGGAACGACTGTACCTTGAACTCGACAAGCTTGCTGTTGATGAGAGTTTCCATGGACGATTACTTCCTTGTTCTAGGGTTCCCGGAGGGGCCGGATCGTTGGGGCGACGGTTCCCGTCTTCCCGGGACGGGACTCGCTAACCGAAAACGCTGTGTGCCTCTGAAATGGGGGGCTCGGGTCGTTCGGGCCAAGGGGCTTCCTGATTGCGGCGAGCGTCACGCAACGGTCGGAGGCGACTTGGCGGAGTTCTCGCACCTCGGGCAGAGCCCGATGACCTCCAGATGAGCAGAGTTCACGGAGCCATAGCGCTTCAGGTTTTCCACCATCTGACGGTTCATTAGGTCCATGCCCTCGATGTCCATGATCGCTCCGCACCTCATGCATACGAAGTGGTGATGCGGCTCCAAGTTAGCGTCGAACCGAGCGGCATCGCGACGGCTGCCCAGGGTGGCGATCACTCTCAGGTCCGTCAAGAGCCACAGAGTGCGGTACACCGTGTCGAGGGAAACCGACGGCAGGCGAGCTCTCACTCCTGCGAATATCGTTTCGACCGTCGGATGTCCGTCGCTCCGCGCCACCTCGCGCAGCACCTCCACCCGTTGAGGCGTCAGTCTGATGCCAGCAGTCTGACAAGTCCTCCTGAACTCGAGGAGTCGGTCGGCTAGCTGGGATTCGGTTAACATCAGAGCGATTCCGAATTAGGAGCGTTTCTGATCGATATCTGAAGCCATTGTCGGTGGCGTCAATACCCCCTCACGCAGAAACGCCACGGCGACATCGTCGATGTCCGGACGTGCAAAACGGGGTCCGGTCCACCGCAATGTGGCCACGCTCGTCAGAGCACTGACACCCGAACCCGACTCCACGGATCTCACAGGCGCCAAGCCCCGCCAGCTCTGTGGTCCGGCGGCAGGCAGCCCGGTGCCGGCTACGGAGCAGAGCGGGCGCCTCGGCCAACCTTCGTCACCGGCAGCAAGAGCCCTGAGAAACCCCAGCCCCGAGCGTCGGAGCCAGAGCGGCCGCAAGGCGATCGGACACTGACGGATGTCGCCCAAGGGCATGCAGACCGCTTCGGCGACCAGCAAAGCGCCGATCAGCGACCGTAATCTGCTAGGTTCTCGCGCACTCGCCCAGGGCGATCCGCGAGGAATGTGCGCAGTCCCTCACGGGCACGCTCTATCGTGTCGTCCTCATATTCCTTCATATCGTCTTCGCTGAGCGCGGCGGCTGTCTGCTCGATCATGGCGTCTACCTCGTTTTCCAGCGGCAGGCTCTCGAACACTGCGAGGGCAGCCTCGACTGCGTCGAGGTAGCGCTGCCAGCACGTGGTCGATCTCTGACACTGTTGGAAGACGCGCCCCGGCTCGCGCTCCGACCTGCTGTGGTCGATGGGATAGTCGAGATGGTGGAGGAGGGGATCGTCCCAAAAATCATCCCCCTTCCCGAAGGTTTGATCGATGCCCCACGGGAGCACGATGAATCGGTCGCGATCGAGCTCGTGGTAGAGCTTGTAGTTATTTCTGGCTCCGAAGTAGCCGTCCCAGTCGGCAATGATGGCCTGGGCTGCCCCAGCTGCTAGCCATTCTTCCAGGTCGAGCACGGATTCGACGTTGGTCACGAAGCTCGATTGCGGACCGTTCACAGCCGTGATGAGTGCCTCGAGATCGGAGCGATCGTTTGCCTCGGTGTTGGTCTCGAGCTGGAAACGGTCGAGGTACTCGGGGAGCAGATCGTAGAAGTACTCGCCGCTGGGAATATCATAGAGGTTACCGGGTGCCGCGTCCCACAGTTTCTCGGCGAATTCGTCATCGATGGATTGTACGTTTGCGTAGAGGCCATAGTACTCGCCGTTGACGTAGACCCGCGCGTGATTGGCGAGCGGGGCAGGGACACCTGCGGCTCGATAGAAGCGATAGCCCAAACGCTCGTGCAACACGCTGGGGTCCTGGACCATGTTGTTGAGCGTGATCCTTCTGAGACCCAGGATGCGCTGACCCTCGACGAACTCGTCCGTCTTGATCTTGAAACCCGCCTTCTGCCCCAGCGGACGGAACGATGCGCTTCCCTTGAGCCGAATCCCCACGTTCGTCAGGGTTACCGTCGCGTCGGCGTCGTTGTCCTCACCTTCATCCCCGAGCCGATACGAGAGACCGCCCGAACAGTACTCGTCGGATCGATTCGATGGATTCGACAGCTGGTCGAAACAGCGATCGGGGATAGTGAGTTCAAAGGTTGGCAGAATCGTTTCGGCGTAGAGCTTCTGGTACTCCTCGGCTGCAGAGTCGCCATTCCCGCTCGAGCCGCCGCCACCCAAGCTATCGCTTCCGCCCGAGCCATCGTCCAAGCTCGAGCTCCCGCTTTCACCCGAGCCGCCGCTTCCATCCTCAGAGCCACAGCCCGACGACAGAACCAACAGCATCACCCATGAGACCACGACAGCACTGCGCATAGAGAGCCGAGTGTAGCGCGAGGCACGCACGCGGGGGGAGTAACCTCATTGCGGGGCCTCTCCTGGATGGTCGCCCGCGGCGCGAGGCCTCTGGCCGAGGAATGGATGACGACCAGGGGGCTTGTGGGAAAAGGCCGCGTGCTGTAATGCAAGCGCTCCAGGCAACGCAGGAGCTGGTAGTCTTGCTTCTGGTACGCGAGTGGGTCAGGATCCCTTGCTCGCTCGGTCTGATGCGCCCCGATTCGCTCCGATTCGCTCCGATTCGCCCCGATTCGCCCCGATGCGAGGCTTGCCGCTCGAGGGCGGTTCTGA
>CAYRKE010000013.1:0-21914 GCA_964424695.1 uncultured Polyangiaceae bacterium | reverse complement strand
CCGATTCGCCCCGATTCGCCCCGATGCGAGGCTTGCCGCTCGAGGGCGGTTCTGACGCGCCTAAGTCGCTGCGAGCTTTGGCGCAGAAGGCATCTGATGCGAACTTGGCGAACCTTCTGCCGAATGCGTCACCGAGCGCCTTGAACGACAAGCGGGTCGTCTGTCGTTCAAGAACAAAACAGAGTCAACCCCGTACCCGAGGTCGGAGCGGCTCCGCCAGCCACGGCACCGCCGGAACCGCACCCCTCCAAGGTGAGGGTGCGGCTCCATCACCGCCATCCCCGGGATCAGCTCCCCGTTCGTTGCTCTACGTTGTCGATTTTTCTCAGCAATCAACGTGATTGCTGCTCTGGGTGCACATCCGCACGAAACGCCCGATGGCTGTCGGCGTGGATGACGACGATGCTTCGGACGCCATCGGCCAATTGAAGGCGATTGCGCTTGCCGCTCCGCCTCCATGATGGGAGCGAGCCCGCTTCGGCGTTGTAGAAACGCGAACTCGGATCAGCGCCCTATCAGGTCGCGCCACCAGTGCCAGTGGTCGCGCCACCAGTGCCAGTGGTCGCGCCACCAGTGCCAGTGGTTGCGCCACCAGTGCCAGTGGTTGCGCCACCGGTGCCAGTGGTTGCGCCGCCGGTGCCAGTGGTCGCGCCACCAGTGCCAGTGGTCGCGCCACCAGTGCCGCTGGGATCATCGTCGTCGTCACTGCCGCATGCGATCGATGCACAGGAAATCCCGAGAACGCTAATGATCAGCCCTACTCGTCCGAGGTTTCTCATTGACTCGCCCATTGCACTCCTCCTCACTTGAGAGTGCGCGACTGTATCATGAAGCCATAACGCGGGTGACCATTTCCTACATGGGTTTCCAGCAGTCTGGGTAGACAGCCGGTCGCGACGCTGGCCAAGGTCGAGTCACGGGACCATCGAGGACTCTGTGGTTGGTTGCTCCAGCTCGCTGGCGGTGGGCATCAGGGCCTCGCGGGGGCCGCCACTAACGTTGACGCTGTCAGACTGTTGCAGTGCGTTCTTGACAGGCACCGCCCGGCGAACCTCCACGTCGTCATCTCTTGGCGCTCGCTGGCTCCTTCCCGATCGTGCTTCGGTCCTGCAGATTTCGGCTGAACCGTGCTGGGAACCTCGGGCGTGAGCGGTCCACGCGCGTGGCAATCCTGAATCAGAGGTGGAATCCGGTCTCCCTCTGTCGAACGGGCCACCATGTGGCAGCTAGACCGCTTGGCAGACGCTTCTTGGTTCGGGATGCCGCTCCCTTCCTGGGACCACTCTCACGGATTCACGTTCGCAGACTCGCTTTGGCCCCTATCAAGGGGCTGACGCTGCTTCCGTCACCAGGGTCTCTGTGCACTGGTCTGCAATCTGCTCTCCCGGTGCCAGAGGTCGCCGCCCCGGGGCGGCGTCGTACCCGGGCCGCGGTACCCGAGCGTCGGGTCAGGGGATTTCATGGGGGCCTCACAACAGCGGCAAGTCCCTGCGGGCTCCCATCCGGGCTATGCCCGAGTTGGGTGCCCAAGCCGGAGCATCTTCGCGTCGGCCGGATCGATGGCGGTTCCCCGCGCGAGGCGCGACTGGATGGATCGGTACTCGGATCAACGCAGGTAGCTGCACCGCGGTCTCACTGAGGGCGAACCGCTCGCCGTTTCGTCGTCGCTGAGGCGTCAGTGAGTGTCGAAGCCATCCTGTTCCTTGAGCCTGTTGAGTACTCCATCGAGGGTTGTCGCGCGATGCCTCAGAAACTCCCGAAACTCGCGCTTGTCCGTACGATTGATCTCCTCGACGAGTCGAGCCTTGTCTCCGATCAGCAACTGCGCGAGTAGCCGAGCTTCCTCCGCAGACAGCATGAGGTCCATCTGTGCTTCCATGGCCTACTCCTCTCGCGCGGCCTCTACTGCAGGAGCCGCTCCGCGATCGCTTATTGTGGAGCGATTACGCCTCCCGCGCCAACCCTCCCGATTCCCACAAGAACACGCCATGCGCCCTCGCCACCTGTGCTCGTTTGGGCGCCGTTACCCGATATCGGAGCCGCTCCAGTGCTTGTTCAGCTCGGTGTAACGGGCATGCTCGAGAGGCCCGAGGAGCACTCGCAATGGAAGTGGAGACAGGGACTTCGGCGCGTGTTCTTCTCGCTGGACGCCCGGGGTCAAGGGATCGACGCTGCTCGGTATTGGTGGAGTGGGTTTGGTGGAGCGTTGCTCCGCCCAGCTTCGCCTCTTGCACCGAGTCCGCCGGGCCTGTCTGGCCACCGAGCGGCGGGGCTTTCACGCCGATGGGCTGCCCGTCCGAACGAGCCATCGGCACCCAGCGCCTCGAAGCGATTCCCGGAGGACCGCCCGCCTCGGGGCACTGAGCTTGCCTCGCCACGCACGGTCGGGTTACTGGAAAGCGCGCAGACGACGTTTGGTCTTCATCCCATCATGAGGCAGCCGGGGTCGCGTCGGACCTGCTGCCTTGGCACTCCGATTCTCGTCGAGTGATGGCCAGAGCGGAACGGCTGTGGTACGGCGCTTGCTGCGGCATGGATGCGGCAGACGTTGTCATCACCCGGGAAGAGCTCGAGGAGGCCTGGCAAGTGCTGTCCGTGGCGGAGCGGATCGACGGGTTGCTTTGCCTCCGAAAGGAAGACGCCCAGGAGTTCTTCAAGGCGCTGAACAGTGTCGATCAGGCGACCCTGCTTCTCGACATGGAGCCGGACCGGCGCGCCGAGTGGGCGAGTTTGCTCGACACCGAATCGGCCACGGATGTTGCCACGGCAGCCGCCGAACCGGACCGGGATCTCCTCATTGCTGCGCTCCAGCCCTCACTACAAGCCCAGGTGGAAGCACAGCTCGAGGAGGTCGAGCGGGTTCCGTCGATGAGACCCTCGGCGGTCGGGGCTCCGGTGTCCGACCTGATTTCGGCGCACATGCAGGTGTATCGAACGGTTGGAGGGAGCCTCCAGCGTTGCGAGGACATCGAGCCCGGGGTTTGGATCAATCTGGTCAATCCGGGCGAGCGGGAGATGGTGCGCCTCTCGGAGCGGCTCGAGGTCGAGCTGGATCTCCTCAAGGCTGCGCTCGACGAAGAGGAGCGGCCCCGCGTCGCCATTGATGGTGCGATGCTGATCATCATCGATCTGCCCGCCATGGCCAAAGAGGGGACACTGGACGTCTATACGACTATCCCGCTCGGAATCATCCTCACTCGAGACTGCATCGTCACCGTGTGCCTCCGTGGAGACACGCTGATGGAGGAGTTCGCGAGCGGCAAGGTCAAGGGGCTCCAGACCCAGTTGCGTACTCGTTTCATGCTTCAGATCCTCTACCGAAGCTCGACTCGATACCTCCAGTACCTCCGCAGCATCGACCGCACGAGCCAGCGTATCGAGCACGAACTGCATGGCTCGCTCAAGAACAAAGAGCTCATCCAGCTGCTGAAACTCCAGAAGAGTCTGGTCTACTTCTCGACGTCGCTCCGCTCGAACGAGGCTGTGTTGGAGAAGCTGATCCGGCTCGAGCACCTGCGTTCGAACGAAGTCGATCATGAACTCTTCGAAGACGTGGTGATCGAGAACAAGCAGGCGGTGGAGATGGCGAACATCTATAGCAATATCCTCAGCGGCACTATGGATGCGTTCGCTTCGGTGATCTCGAACAACCTGAACATCGTGATGAAGGTGCTCACCTCGGTCACCATCGTCATGGCTATCCCAACGATGGTGGCGAGTTTCTTCGGGATGAATGTACCCCAGCCGCTGGGGGGACCCAACGCATTCAGCGGAATCGTCGCACTGAGCCTTCTCCTGTGTGCGCTCACCGTGGTTCTGCTCTGGCGTAAGCGCCTATTCTAGCCAGTGACGGGCGGCGCCCGCGTTGGATGGCGTGGCGGGCTCTCCGCTGGTATCGGCAGGTCATGCGAGACTGGCTGTTCGGGGCGAGGATCTGCTAGGGTACGCAAGTGCGTATCGCTGTGCTCTCGGACATCCATGCGAACCCCTTGGCTCTCGATGCGGTGCTGCGCGATGCTGAGAGTGCGGGAGTGACGGTGCACCTGGTGCTGGGAGACATCGTGGATTTGGGGCCAGATCCGGGTGCGGTGGTCGAACGGGTGCGGGGGCTGGATTGCCCAGTCGTCGTTGGCAACCACGACCCGCTCGACGAGCGTTCCCCCGTCTCTGCGCTCGAGGCGATTCGGATCTGGTCGCAGGAGCGACTGACCCGGGATCAGCGCGACTGGCTCGCGTCGCTACCTACCGAGTGGGAGTCCGTTTTGGATGGCTGTGCGTTGTGGGCCGTTCACGCCTCCCCCGGGTCATTGGTTAGACCGATTCTCGCCGCGACTTGCGACGACGATCTTGCCCGGTGGGCTGGTTCGCGCTCGTTCGACATTCTGTGCTGCGGTCACACCCACTTGCAGCTCATCCGGCGGTTGGGCTCCCGTACCATCGTCAACGTGGGAAGCGTGGGCATGCCCTTCTCCGCGCCCTTCGGGGGGGGGACTCCGACGATCTATCCCTGGGCGGAGTACGCAATTGTTGATGTCGGGGCGCACCGGTTGTCGATCGATCTGCGGCGAGTCCCCTACGATTTTAGCCGGTTCGAGCGACTCTTCCTGCAGAGCGGGTTCATGCAGGCGGACGAGCTGTTGATGGCTTGGGTGCGCTGACCCGATCGGGAGTTCGGCGTGAATCCGGCAGGGTGGGGAACCCCCAAGGGTTTTTGCGCGCGCCCAGTCTCAGGCCCGGAGGGCCGCGACGGGTTTGGTCATGCTATCGAGCCAATCAGGTACTCGCGTGGACCGTGCGGCAGCTGAACCTCGAAGGACTCCCCCTGAGTCCTGCCCACCAGGCCGTGGCCCAAGGGCGCACTCAGCGTGACGGTGGTGATGGTCACGCCGTTCGCGTTGAGGTGGACTCCTCCCGCAACCGGCAGCAGCCAACACAATTCGATCGAATCGTCGTCCAGTACGAGCTCGACGAGCGCAGTCGATTGGATCGGGTGTTCCCCGTCGAATCGACGAGGGGTAACGGCAGACAGTCGCGTCAGCGCCTCCTGTAGTTCCACGACCCGTCGAGCCTGGCCCCGAGCCAAATAGGATGATTCGAGAGCGCGGGTATCCTTGTCGTTTTCGGGGCGGCTCTCCTCGTGGGTGGCGCCTTCCGACGTGACCTTCTGCGCAGCTATGCATTGGGCGAGATCCCGTTCGACGACGGCGACTAGCTGGTCAAGCAGGGCTGACTTGTCGATCTCTCGCAGATTCATGGGAGGCCCAAGCCTTTCACCCATTGGTGATACGCCAAGTCGTCACGCCTTCCCAGATTCACGCAAGGCGATTGCCCCGTGGCGCGTCCGAACCCCGAGAACCTCCCCTCGAGCCCAGCGCTCGCTGCCAGTGCGCCGCCACCCGTCCCAGCCGCGGGCCCCAACCAAGTCGTTGACGAAGGTGTTGACAGCTCCTTTTGCTGGCCGGTGGACCGATGAGGCGTTGGCGCCTGGCGGGTTTTATGTCGTGGCGTTGCTCATCTACGACGGCGTGCTTGACGAGCGATGCGGAAGGTCGGAGCGTTGCGGTTCCGAGACACGCACTCGTCAGCCATGGGACACCGCGCAAATCTGGTCATCATTGACGGTTCGACTCCTGAGCTCTACTACTCCCAGTGGCGCGCCAGTAGCCTTGACGCGGATCTGTTCTGGGGTCCAAGCTACGCGACGGCCTTCGTTCGGAGTCAGATCCGGCAGTCTGGTCCTTTCGAGTTGCTCCGCGCCGAGTGGGCTGAGGGCGGGGCCGTTATTGATCACGGTCGCCGGACCGTGGTCTGGTACGGGGGTGACGAGATTCGATACGACGTGCCGCGGCGGCGCTTGCACCTCCGTCTGATGTGCGGTCTCTGGCCGGGGTGGACGGTCCGCTGGGCGAGCGAAGGTGTTGTCGACATTGCCGACTACCTGGGGATCCACAAGAACGCAGTCATGGGGACCATTGCTCCGCCGCGGAGCGACAAGTCATGGAGCTTCGAGGCAGTTCAGGACGCCTCGTGGAATTCCACCATCATATCGAGCGTCCGAGACGGTCAGTTGGCGTTTGCTGCGACGGACTACAGCGTCGTGGAGCTCCTCAACGTCGGGTACCCGCTGTTGGCCGGCATCCAAACGGCAGCCATCAGCAGTCGGTTTGACTGGTCAGAGCTGGGGGCACAGTTCCCGACTGGAGGGATTCACCTGGACTGGGACGAACACCGTCTCTGCTATTGGATTGCCGAAGATGCGCCGGATTTGGGGGAGCGAGTGCGCGCTCTCTTCCCGGACTGGCCCATCACCCTCTGGGGGGACCGTTTCGAGGCACAGGTCGAGGCGGGCGCAGGCGCGCTTCTCCTGCCGACTCCCGATTCTGTGGAGCTACTTCAGGGCCTTCAGGCCTACTTACTCGGCGACGCAGCCGGATTTGGCGACCCCGTTTCCAGCATCATCAGTCGCCTGGAGGACAACGACGGGATCGTCGTGCCTTCAGACGCGCGGATCACTCAGGTTGCGCCTCCCGAGCACGAGCGCCAACGTCTGCTGGCAAGCGTCATCCCCGCGCCCTCGGAGCCGTAGCGTGGTTCGCGGACAGTCTGCGATCGTTGCTCTGACCCCAACCTGAGACCTGGTCGGCTGACTGGTGTCTTTTCGCTTGGCGACCAGGGGTGCCGGATCCTGGCATGAAATCCGCCATCTTCCGCTTGCCAGCAACCCGCCTCGCGGGGATGCTCTCCCCGCCATGGCTGATGACGCGACACGGCGCGAGACAGAGCGCGACAAGCAGGAGCGCGATTCCGGAAGTGACGCTGACGAGCGACGCGAGTCGGAGCGAGCCGAAGAATCGAAGGAGCGCGACGGAGCGGACAAGCGGCGTGAATCCAGGTCGTCTTCCAAGGGCCGTTCCAGTGACCAAGCGGCGCCTGCCGCGGGAGTCGAACAGCCGTCGGATCTACAGGCGACGGACGCGTCGAGTAGTCGCAGCGCGTCGCGTTCTCGACGGAGTCGCAGCACCAGGCTAACCGAGGAGCAGATCGACACGCCCAAGAGGCAGACTCTGATCCTGCTTGGCATCATCTCCGTTCTTACCGTCGTGCTCTGGGTGGCAGCCAAGGCGGCGTGTAACATGCGGACGCAGGTTACCAGGCCCCGCAAGGTCACCGTCGAACAGATTGTCCGCACGCCGAAGCATGCTGCGATCGAGCTTCAGCAGCGCTGGGCCAAAGGTGACTTCACTGGGGCACAGGAGTTGGCCTCGGCAGCGGTGGCTGCCGAGCTCGAGAAGGAAAAGAATGCCTGTGACCGATCATGTGCCAGCGCGCGTCAGGCGGCTGCCGAGGCGATACTGAGCACAGCATTCATCATCGATCGCGACGGCGCTAGCAATCGGGTTTGGGTACGAACCGTAGGCATGCCTACCGGTGAACAGAACTACGTGCTCGAGGTGGTCCGAGACCGGTCGAGCAAGCAGTGGGAGATCGTGAGCCGACGTGCGGCGGAGCCCGGTGAGAAACCCACGCGGCCCGCCCCGCCCCCGGCTCCGGCGGATAGTGCTTCGGACGCGGGCACCGGCGACGCATCGGTCAGCGCGGCAGACGCCGGCGCAAGCCCCGCCCCAGGCGTTGGCAGTGCTTCCGTTCCAGCCCAACCTCGCACGGTGGGGTCCTCCCCTGCGGCGTCTGCGGCGGCGAGTGTCTCGCTTCCCGCCGCGTCCGCGGCGCCCTAATCCAACTGCCGAAGACTCTCGGGCTGGCCGCCCGTGGGGGGCTCTCGGTTTCTGGCGAAGTCCCGCGAGAACCGGCGCGGAACGTACGCAGGGTACGTGAGCACCGGAAGCTCAGCGAAACGAAGCCGGAAGCCGAGATCGGCGGGCGTCCTCTCAGACAAGTCTCCGATAGTAGTGCTAACCGGTGGTTTCGGAATTCGTGTCCTTTCGGCAGCCCTGCCAGGCCCCGCCCAAGCCGAGCCGAGCCGAGGTTGGGCGGGTGGGCGACGCCCCGCACACTCGAGGTCGGGGCGGCTGCGCGAGCTGTCCAGAGTTTGCGATCTATTGGGTGCTCTTGTCCCCGAGTGGTTAGCGGCTCCGACCGAGCTCTGTCAGCCAAGCGTCGAGGGCATCGCGTTTGGGTACTCCCCGGATTGTGCGGACTACCACGCCGTTACGATCGATGAGGATGAAGCTGGGAATCGTGCCAATCGAGTAGCTACGGGAGAATGTGCCGTCGTCGTGGGCGACAGGGAACTTGATTCCCCACCGTGTGGCCGTGGCCAGGGCCTGTTCAGCCGTTTCGTCGACGCTCACGCCCACGAAATCGACGTGACTGCGATGGGTTGCGGCGAGTTGGGCTACCAGCGGAGCTGCCTCGCGGCAGCTGGAACACCAGCTCGCGAACACCTCGACGAGCACGGGGCGTCCGCGGTAGTCGGACAACCTAATTCGTCCGGTACTCAAGACGTTGCGCAGCTCGAAGTCCGCGGCCGTGGCGCCCACCTTGGGGCCACCAGCGCCGCCCGACAGAGACTTCACGAGTCCAACGATGATCAAGAAGTAGAGGAGATAGCGGACCCATGCGGGCCAGCGGTTGCTCCCGGATCGGGGCGGCGGGCCTCCTTTCATGGGCTAAGACAACGCTTTCCTGCGAGCCTGCCCAGGACCGTTAGGACCACGACGGCAGAGATGTGACCCAGCCACAGGTGAGTCATTCCGTGATCGGGGCAGCTGAAACCGACGCCAACTGCCCCTGCCAGGCCACCGGAAAGGCCCAGCATCGTCCCGCTCAGGCGTGGGCTGAAAGGGTCGGTGCGTCGCCAGATCCAGATCATCGTCCCGGTGACGACCGCACCGCACGAGAGACTCAGGACGCCGCAACGTAGCACCCCGAGGGCGCCGGGCAGCTCAGGCTGAGGCGGTTCGCAGGCTCCGCCCACCAGCAGGATAACCGGCTGAAGAAGGGCAAGGCAGAGCGCAGCGGCGATGGTCGACCACCGCCAACGTCGAGAGGGCCGTTTCCCCGGGGGCAGAGCGAGCCCCATCACGAGTACCGAGAGCTGCAGCAGCCCCCAGCCCAGGGCGATGGCCGTAACGCCGGCCATCGAGTGCTGACGGAGATGCGACGTCCACGCGACGCCCAGCAACGCAAGCACGAGCGCAGCACTCAAGGCCACTGAGATTGTCAGTCGCGCTCGAATCGATCGGCCGTGGCGGGGGGTCAGCTCCTTGCAGCAGCGCTCAAGGATTGCCTGCGTGACCGCCTCGGGCGGGGGCACGGGGCGCATCGGCAACGGCGGTTCACTCGGCACGCGGGTCATGGTTCGCCACCCTGCGCATACTCCTCAAGTTGCTTGCGCAGTAGAGCATAGCCGCGGTGCACACGCACTTTGACGGTGCTTGGTGTCGCTTCCAGCACTTCTGCAGCCTCTGCAACCGAGAGCCCTGAGATCTTCGTGAGCTCGATGGCCTCGCGATAGGCAAGGGGGATCTGGACCAACGCCATTTCGACTGCCTCAGAAAGCTCGAGCGGGAAGGTGTGAGGTTCGGGTATCTCCGGCATGATGCCATCCGGGCTGAGGTCCTCGGGTCGACTCCCCGCGGCACGCCGTTCATCGAAGAATGATCGGCGCGCAATCGCCAATACCCACGGGAGCACCGGTGCCCCGCCGAGATAGCTATCGCGTGCGCGGTGGACTTTGGCGAAGGTGACCTGAAGCAGATCCTCCGCTCTGGCTGGATCGCGAGTCAACCTCGTCAGATACGCGTACACCTGTGGTGAGACGCGGCGATACAGAGCTTCGAACGCGGCGCTACTCCCGTCCACGTATCGTTGCATCAGGGTCTCGAGCGACACGGCGTCCAGCACGGGTCGAGTGTACGCCCCGGTTCCGGTCGCGCACCAACGCTCGGACCCTGACCTTCGGCCGGTCTGCTGTCTTTGCCCGATTCCGCTCGAATGGATGCGGAACGCCAGACGCGAAACCGCCGCTCGGGGGACACCGAGCGGCGGCGGGGGCCTCGTTCCAACGACCGATCTCAGATGAGGGACCTGAGATCGAGCATTTCTTCGACGTCTGGCATGAGCACCAGCTCGACGCGGCGGTTACCCTGGCGACCTTCAGCCGTATCGTTGGTTTCGACGGGGTCGGTCTCCCCGTACCCCGCAGCGTGGAGGCGAGTGGGGTCGAGTCCTCCTCCACCCTTCTTCGGGTCGAGGGGCGCGATCAAGTAGAGCAGCACTTCCCGAGCACGCATCACGCTTAGGCCCCAGTTGTCGCCGAAGCGCCCGCCTTTGAGTGGCATGTTGTCGGTGTGGCCAGCCACCTGAAAGTACCGCTTGAAGAGCTGTCGATCGTTTCGAATGACGTCGGCCACTGCCTGAAGGACCGACCCGCCTTCCTTGGTCAGCGTCGCCTGACCCGACGCGAACAAGACGTCACCTGGTAGCCGAATCACCATGCGGTTCCGTCGGATCTCGACCTTCAAGCCGAGGTCGGTGAGCTTCTGCAGCTTCTTGCGCAAGAGCTCGAAGCGCGCCTTGATCTTCTCCAGCTGAGCTGCGCGCGCCATGTACTCCTGCAGCGCCTTCTGCGTCTGATCCAGGTCTGCTGCGAGCTGCGCCTTTTCGGTTCCCTCTTGCTGGAGTTGAGCCTGCAAGGAATCGAGGTTGAATCCAAGCTTGCGCAGCTGGTTCTCCAGCTGCGCCACTCGCTCCTGCGCGGCAGCAAGTGCCTTCTGAGTCTCCTGGTGGCTCAGCTGCTCTTGCTGGTACTGCTGAGCGAGCCCCTGATAGCGACCGAGTTGGGCCTGCCACTGCTTTTCCGAATATCCGCAGCCGACGAAAAGCGTCGACAGCAAGAGGATCAATGCGCGTTTCATCGAAGAGGGACCTCCTGGGATGGGCGAACCCGCGCCCGCTGGAGCCGTGTTCTGCAAAGCAATCTCGAGATACCCGTTCACGCCCCGCGTGAAGGACCGGCGGCGATCCGCTCCGCCCGCTCGGCGCGGCCCGGTATGCCGCTCAGGCACAGCCCGAGCGGGGGGCGTCGGGGGAGTTGCAGCGGTGCTCCAGTGCTCACGTACCGATGTACGCTCCGCTCTGACGCCTGCTGCGCCTGCCCCGCCGGGCGGCTTGCGGCTGGGGATTGATTGGGCCGTGAACGCATACGTGTCGAGAGAGTCGCCCCACGGAGAGCAACTCGTCAAGCGACTCAGTGGCCGGTCCGCATGTCAGTTGGGGTAGAGTCCGGCATCCCGAAGCTGTGAGATGACGATGTCGGTGCGCGGTCCGAAGAACTCATTCAAGACAAGCTGGATTTCCGGCACCCAATCGTCGTTCTTTGTTCTTGGGTTGTCCGCTCGCTCTGGATGGGCGTCGCCCCACCGGGCGGACTCCGCAATAATCGCCGTTTCGATCTCGGCGGCCCGCGCGCTGAACCGCTGCTGCGATGCTCCCGGCGTCATTGCGCCATTTCCCTCGAGAACCTGCTGTGCCCGTGCCGCAAAACGCGCGCGATACTGGGAGTTCTCGGTCAAGCGGTGATGCAGCCATTGAGGATGGAACATGTCGACGCTCGTCACGGACATGTTGTATCGGTTATTGGTCCGCCCGGTGGCGTCGGTGCCCGCCTCTGCGATGTTGACGCGGTTCTCGTCGACGCCGATCGTGGGATCGACTGCTGTCGCGTGAAGCGTGTGCTCGTTGTCATGCGCGAAGAAGACGAATCCTTGGTCGAGGTTAACGCGACTGCGGAGCGCGAACACGTTGTTCGGCTGCCGATTCTCGTAGAACTTGCTCACCGGGGAATCGAAGTTGCCCGTGAAGAAGATGACCAGCATGTAGTCGATAAGGTTATCGACGTCGACCAGGACCTCCATGGCGGGATCGCGCTCGCCCGAGGCTCCACGACCTTCGAGCCTGTAGTAGTTCTCATCGGCGGTGAAGCCTAGTTGGCAGAGATCCCAGACTCTGGTCCAGGCATCCAGCGTTCCGTCGGTGACCTCGATGAAGTGACTACCGTTCGCGTTGGTACCCGTCTTGACGGTGTCGTAGTCATCCTTGGTTCCGCCGAGGTAGCTCGCGCCGAAATTGGCCTCTGCTCGTTCTTGGGTCTGGTAGAGGCCCCAGTACACGCCGTTCAAGTAGAGATGGTAGTATCGGCTTCGTGTATAGGGGCGGCCGAGCTCTCGTTGCAGGTCGCGAGAGAACACGTCGCGGTTCATGGTGTTGTGGCCGACATTTCCCTGCATGCTCCAGGAGTAGTTCTGCGTGGTGCGCAGGTCGATCTTGTCGAACTCGTCCACGCCCTCGTTCCCGAAGAGTGGATATTCGAGTTCGCCCGCGCCGTACTCCTTTCGGAAGAATAGCCGGAAGGCATGCTTGGGGTTCGTACCGATGCGGCTGTAGGCGCCTCGGATTCGGATCCCCGTATTGACCTGCAGACTCTGGCTACCGTCACTGGTGATGATTTCGAAGGAGCCTGGTCGTTCCCACTCGATGCCATCCTGCTCTGCGTTGGTGTATATCCCGGTGGCGGCGTCGAAGAAGTTTCCGAGGTCGCTGACCAACGAGATAGTGGGGATGCTCGTGAGGGCGGGCTCGATTTGCGCGTCGTAGTCCGGGTGGGTTACGACGTCGGGGTCCATCCCGTAGTCGAGTCGTTGTTCGCTCCCTCCGATGGCGTCCGAGCCCCATCCACCCCACACGTTCCCCCCGTTGGGGGTGGAGGGAGCGGGCCATCCGGTACCTGGAGACTCGCCATCGGGCGAGAGATCGCGAACGCGGGCCACGAAGAGGTACGTGTGGGTCGCGACGTTCTCCGGCAAGTCGCCCTGCTCCGGACTGTATGCGCGGAGCACCACCGCAGGGGCTACGAAGCGCCCGGTCGTGTCGTCTGGGTTGACGGCGATGCGCGCAGGAAGTGGGAGCGTGACAGCCGAGGACGACGAGCGAGGATCACTACCGTCGAGCGTGTAGACCACACTGCCGCCGGCTTCTCGGGTGATTTCGAGCTCAAAGCTCGCGTCATAGAATCCCCGCTTCTGTGAGAACACGAGGTCTGTCGCCGAATCGACGACTGGCGGATCTTCCTCAACCTCGGTGCCCGAGCCGTCCGGCGTCACGTTTCCTCCGGAGAGGGTGTCTTTCTCCGAGGTTCCGCAGCCCACCGCTACGGCAGTGAAGAGCCAACTCATCCACCGGATTACTGGTCGTCGTACTCCGAGTGGACCGATCCCTGCGCTGACGAGGTCCATGTTGCGGAGTGTTGCAGTCGTCGGGACAGCGCGCATTCTCATTCTTAGCGCTCGGTGCGTCCGCATCGCAGAAGGTCGGACACGGATCCGGAGCGAGCCAACACGGGCTCGGGTTGCACGGCATTTGTCCGCGATAGGTGCCGGTTTTGCGTGTGGCCTCGCCCACGACGTCGGGGAGACGGAATAGTGCGTCGTGACTGCTCGGATGCCATCGCTGCACCCTTGCAGATTTCTGACCCTTTAATCACGCATCGAGATCACCGGCAGGGAAACATGCGGGTCGTCGGCGCGCGATTGCTTGCTTTCGCGGCTCTAGCCAGCCCCGGCCCGGGGCCACCGTGCGCGTGAGGACCAGCTCTTCCTGCCGGCTGCGGCTTGTCCCCGCTAATCCTGATTGGTGCCCAGAGACAGAGACGCGTCCAGCAGCTCCACGAAGGTTCTTGGCCGAAACTCTCGGGTTGCTCTGATGTAGTGCAGCGGTTGGGCGGCACGGTCCACCTGGGGGCGCGAGAGCAACTCAGGGGCAGCTGGCTCGGGCTCGACGGAAGGTAGTACCTTCACCAGGGGGATCGGGGCGGCCACTTCTGGTTCCCGATCCACAACCTCTCGCGCCGTTACCGCGGCCGAGGGGTAGCGTTCGGAGGCAGCTGGTCGGGGCGCGGCGCCGCTCTCCGGCGTCGGCCCCGTCTTCTCGGGAGCAGGCCAGATCGGCTCACTGGCGGATGGCTTCTGTGCTGCCGAGGAGACCGGTGGAGGTACCGTGGCGAGCTCTTGGTCGGCGGGTTCCGCCAGTTCATTCCCGGGTACGAGGCTGCGATCTGGGATTGAGGGCGGAGGAGCGTCGTCGAGTTCGAGTTCGGCATCGAAGGGTTCTTCGAGCTCGACTGTTGGAGCGTAGTCTTCAGCGACGGGGTGGGCGCCTGGACGGGCGCTCAGCCCCAGATCCTGAGCGTCATCGAGCTGAAGGGCCGCCATCCCCAGCGCTGCTGGTGCGGCCGAAGGGCGCTCCGCCTCGGCGTGGCGTGGCTCGGCCTTCAGGTCCATCTCGGTCAGGGCCTCTTCCATGGTGGAGGCCACGTTTCTGGAGCGGTCCGAGGACCTCGGGGGCTCGGCTTCGATTCCGACTTCGACGGTGCTTGCCGCGGCCCGCGTGTCGAACGCTTTGGCATGCGATGTCAGGTCAACATCCGCAATGTCGGCATCCTCAATCTCGAGATCTTCTTCATCAATCTCGGCGATTTCGGGGCCGGGCTTTGGAGCCGAGGCGACACGCGGCATCGCGGCGTTGTGCCGGATCTTTGCCAGGAGAGCTTCCAGACGTGCGACGTGCTGGTCCGTGTTCATTCTGCACCTCGGGAATCGTGCAAGCGCACCAGTACGTCACCCCAAGAGGTCCCTGCCTCGAGCAAGGTTCGAGCGCGCTGAGCCGCGCCGGGCGCGAGCACCACCATCCGTACAACGGCGTCGTCTCGACCCAAGGACACCGCGTTCAAGTCGCGCGACGCGCCACGCTGGAGCGCGCCGCTCAGTACGGCCTCCAAGAGAACGTCCCCATCTTGGCCGAGCGGCGAACCGTCGACGCTGAGCACAAGAGCCTTTCCCCAGCGCTCGAGCGCCAGCGCGCCGAGCCCGGCAAGTGCCCACTCGCCGCCTAGGTGCTCGAGCCACGCCTGGAGGGAGGCGCTTCCGCGGTCGTTGCCCAGCCGCCCAGCGACTCGAGCTCCAAGTTCGGTTCCCCAGCTCGTGCCGAAGTCTCGGACGGCGTCGTTTCCCGCCTCCCGACACAGGGCCACCAGTGCTTTCACCGGTACTACCAAGCGAGGTGAGGCGCCTTGCAGCTGGACAACGCCCCGGCCAAGGTCGATTTGGAGCATTCCTGCGGGGTCGAACTGTGCTTCTGCCATGAGGCTCCGGCTGGTGCCGCCCTTACGGCGCCGAGGTGCAACAGTATAGCGGTGCTGGCCAGTTCGGTGTCAAATCCGGGGTAGTCTTGACCCGACCCGCGAAATCTTCTTCACGTGCTCCCGGCATTGGGCTAGCGCTGTGTGCCGCTCTTGTGGTGCTCTCCGTTTCCAGAGCCGGGGAATCACAGGGGTTGCTGCTTGGGACGACTTCTCGGCCGTTCCGTCTGCCCCCCGCCGACCCACGTCTGCCCACGGGCGGACATCGGGGGATTCCCGAACCTCTGGCCAGCAGTGGCGCGCCAGCGTGCTCGTTCGACTATCCCATTTGCGTCTACCCTGCGGTCGGTGCCAAGCCCAGCGACGTCCTTGAAAGCCTCGATGCGTTGGAGCTCGCCTACTCGCGGACTGTCGTCGCAATGGGGCTTGCTCCGCCCCGTCGCGCCATCGGCGCGTCGAGTGCGAGGCTGACCGTGCTCCTCGACGACAGTCGCGCTGTCGAGGAACGCGAGGCGGTCAGCGTACAAGCGGTCCCGGTCGCGCTTGGCTCCTTCGATGCTGCGAGCGCGGTGTGCCACCTCCGGGGAGGGCTTCACGGAGGTGCTCTCGAGCGCGCGGCGACCATCTGCGTTGGCGAGTCACTTGCACTTGGTCTCGATCCGGGAATGAGCCACCATCTTCGGAGAGCGTATGCCACTCATCTCTGGTGGGCTGTTGGCGGCGCTCGCTTGGAGGACGCGGCTGCGGTCGGACTCTTTCAGTTGGCCCCCGAGGTTGCGGTCTTCGGGGCGGAGCGTACGCCCTCGAGTGAGGGCGCTGCGCTCCTCTTTGAGTTCCTCGATGTTCAAGGTTCCCGTCCCTGGTCGTGCGAACTCTCCACGGCGCTGGTATCGCGCGCCGGGAGTCGAACCCGTCCCTCTGCGAGCAGGTGGAACAACGAGCCCGATATTGTGGACGTTGTTCGAAGCTCGTTCGAAGAGACCTCGCTTCCATGGCCACGCCTGCTCGGTGAATTCGCGCTCGCCCGAGGGCTGTTGGGATCGAGAGCCTCCGAGTGGGAGTCGCTCGGGTCCGGCTGGAGCGCGCCCCTGTACCGCCCGCGTTTCGACTGGAAGATACGGCTCTCGAGTCTACCGCGTCGCCTCCTGACTCGAGAGCCCATCGCACCCACGGGTTCCACCTTCGTCTGGGTGGATTTCGATGTGGGGGTTCAGCAGGATGCCACTCTGGGGATTCGCGCAGAGTGTGAGGCTCCTGTGGCTTTCCAGTGGGAGGTCGCGAAGCTCGAAGGCGCCGAGCTGAAGCCACGGCGGGTGCCCGTTGTGTTCGAGTCCCGTTCGCAGCGCATGGAGCGCACAGTGAGCAACCTCGAACGCACCCGCGCGCTACTCATCGCAGGCACCAACGTTGGTGGTGTTAGCGCGTCCTTTCCCTTCGATCCCGACTTGACGCCTTACGAACCCCACGCATGCACGGTCTATCTTGCCTTGCTCTGAGCCGAGACATTGCGCTCGGTGGCGTTGACCGTCTCGTGTGGGAATCAACCGAGAGCGCGCGGTGTTCTCCGAACACAGTGAGGCACCATTCGAAACACATCGACCCGACGGATGGCCTCCGTCGGGTCGCAAAGCTCGGTTAGCTATGAAGCAGGGGAAGGGCTTCGATTGAACGGCCTCTATCCCGACCAGGAGAGGCAAGAACACTAAGTCAAGGGCGCCAGAACTAGGACCAAAAATAAGCTGTAAGCCAAGAGAGTCGCCAGTTAAGCAAGCTCCGAACCCGGTCACGGCGCTGCGTCCGCGCCGCTCACCCGAACTCGATTACCCAAACACTAAGCACGTCGTGTGCCACGGAGGAGACGGCCCGGGAATCGCTACTGGATCTGGGTGGTTGTGTTCCGCCTGGGGGCAGCGCTATCCAGCCGCACGCAGCTGTCGCGTGGCTCGAACCCTGGCATTGGAGTCATACCCGCTGACGTCCACCGCAACATTTAGCGTGACTCCGGGCGGCGGGCGTAGCGCCTGCCCGCGTCGTGCGATGGCTCGACGACCAGTGAGCCGTTCAAGCGGGTGACTCGAGTGCAGTGCTCAGCGCTGCATTCATTGCTTCAAGCGGCGCCGGATGGTGGGTGTAGAGCTCAAACTGGCGCGCCGCCTGGTGGAGGAGCATGCGACTTCCACCAATACACCGCATTCCCAGGGCTCGACACTGTTGGATGAGCGCCGTGGTGAGGGGCTTGTAGACGATGTCCATGACGATCAACCTGCGGTTCGCTGCCGTTGGCTTCCACGGGAACTCCCCATAGCCATCCATTCCGGCGCTCGACGCATTCACGAGGATGTCGAACTCCCCCGTGGCGTGGAGCCGCTCCAGGCCGCTGAACCGAACTGGTTTGCCGAAGGACGATTCGAGCTCCGACGCCAGCTCTTCGGCGTGGGAGGCAGTACGGTTTGCGAGCTCGACGTGGCCTCCAGCGGAGAGCAGGCCAGCCGCGACCGCGCGGGCGGCTCCCCCAGCTCCTACGACCAGAATCCGCGCATCCAGGACCTGAGAACACTCACTGAGAGCGGCCACAGAGCCAGCCGAGTCCGTGTTGTAGCCGACGAGCAGGCCGTCATCGTTCACCACCGTGTTGACCGCACCAATGCGGCCAGCTAGCCCATCCACCCTGTCAAGGAGGGGCAGGACGGCCTGCTTGTAGGGCATCGAGACGCCGAAACCGCGGATTCCTAGAGCCCGCATTCCCTGGAGCGCCCCCGCCAAGTCATCGTTCCTCACCTGGAACGGAATGTAGGTGAAGTCCAGCCCGAGCGCCGCATATCCGGCTCGGTGCATTAGGGCACCGGTGTTCACGGGATGGAGCGATAGGGAGCCGCAAAGGGTCGTCAGCCGACTCGAACCGGACGGGGTCATCGACCAAGGATAGGGGATCCTGTGATTTCTTTCATTGACTTGTGCGAGGGCGTGCTAAGACTTCGCCTCACTTGCGCCCGTAGCTCAGTTGGATAGAGCATCGGTCTACGGAACCGGGGGTCGGAGGTTCGAATCCTCCTGGGCGCGCTGAGAGAACCGGTGGAGACTCTACCGGTTCTCTTTTTGCTTTGTGGTTTGCGTGGGGGGCGCAAAGGACCTCGGTCATCGATTGGTCGGGCGCAGCCTCCAACCGATGATGAGGCCACGGCGGTACGTGCCGTTCGAGACCATGAGGTCCTCGCGCCGTTCGAGAGCTCGCGAGGCTCGTGGGTGCAGCGGCGCGCCGAGAATCAATGCTTCTCATGCTGGCCTCCCGCGGGAGTCAACCGAGAGCCGCTTCAGTCGTTCGCCGTGAACGTAATGATGAGGTTTGCTTGAAGTGGCGGATTCTGCGGAGGCTGAAAGCGCATCCCCTGCACGATGGGAACGACGCACGTTCCCACTCCGGGCGGAGTGCTATCGATTCGGGTCTGAACCCGGCTGATGCTGCCATTCGCTGCCAGCGTGAGCCACAAGATCATGGTCTCATCCGAGTGCTTCGTGAGATCATTGCCAAGTGCCCGTAGGTAGCATCCCTTCCACTGTGGCTCGCGACTCCGAACGACGCTTTGGGCGTCACTCGGGAAGTCGCTGATGCGGTCGCCCCCGAGCAGCGTTCTTACTCTGGCTCGAGGCTGAGCACCTGATGTCGTGCTCGGAGGCGAGGAAGACACGGGGGCCGGCAAGGCTACCGGCGGTTTCGGGGTCGGTGAAGGAGTTGGGGTCGGCGAAGACGTTGGGACTGGCGCGGGCGTCGGTGGAGTGGTCGGAGGTGCCGCGCCCGGGGGAGGCGGAGAGGATGGGGGCAGGATATCGGGACTCGCGACACTGCCGACCGGGGTTACCGGACTGGGCCGCGGGTTGTTAGGGGGGGCAACCGCCGCGGCAGCGTTGGCAGTCGCGGGGCTCGCTGGGCCTCCCGCGATCGTTGATGGAGATGCGTTTCCGTCAGCTGACGCCGCCGGGGGTATGCCACCTATGAACGAACTCCGCCCCCACACGAGGTATCCGAGAGACAACGCGCCGATGAAGAGCGCAGCCCCTCCCAGCGCCGCGCCAACCACACAGCCCCCGGGAATGCTCGACCTCGGAGTTGGGTTGGTCACAGCCGTTCCTGATTCCGCCGGTATCACGACCGGAGGACGATATCCTTGTGCTGGAGCGGAGGGTCCTGGTCCTGCCGCTCCTGGGGTCCCCCAGGATCCCTGAGGGGTTCCTGTGGCGACCGCGGCTCCTATCGCTCCCCACGAGCCCTCGGTTGGGGCCACGGCGTTCTGGGGGCCGAGGAGTCCCCCCGCGGCCGGCGCAGCTCGGGCTGTCCATGGCGACGCGGGGGGGGTCGCCAGCGGAGCCTGCAGGGGATACCGGGCGGGCGAAGGCGCAGGGACGTTCCACGTGGCAGGCGCGGTTCCCGAACCGACCTCGGGGGGAACGTAGCTTTGGACCAAGGACGCGAAAGCTTGGGAAGCGTCCGCGAACCGGGCGCGCGGATCTCGCGAAACACAACAAGCGAACCAAGCATCGAAGCTCGGGGGAAGCTGGCAGCCTGCGGCGCCCGCGCGTTGCCTGGCGCTTGGGATTGGTTCGATCAGGATCTCGCGCATGACCTCGGTTATGGAGCGTTGGGGCGAATAGGCGCTGTTCCAGAACACGCGCCCGGTGAGCAGAAAGTACGCGAGCAGCCCCAGCGCCCATACGTCCGTGGCGGGCGTCACGGGGCTCCGCTCGGTCTGCTCTGGCGCGAGCCAGAGCGGCGAACCCAAGGCGGCTGTGGTGGCAGAGTGTTCGGAGACGAGCTTGGCGATACCGAAGTCCAGCACCTTGACCGTGAACGACGCGTTGGTGCGCTTCGCTGCCGCCATGAAGACGTTGGAGGGCTTGAGATCGCGGTGCACGATCCCTGCGCTGTGCGCGGCCCCCAGCGCATGACAGACCTGTCCCAGGATCTCGCGCACCTCGGCTGGCGGTAACGCACCCCGGCGGCGCATCAACGCGTCGAGAGTCTCTCCTTCGAGCAGCTCCATGACGAGGTAGGGCATTCCCGTTTGCGCGTCGACTCCTGCAGCATGCACCTGTACGACGTGCTCGCTGGCGATACCCGCCGCAATTCGCGCCTCCTGCTCGAAGCGCCGGCGCGCTTCATCGTCGGCGAGGAGCTCAGAACGCATCACCTTGAGCGCGCGCTGCACTCGGGTCGAGAGCTGCTCCGCGACGTAGATGGCCCCCATTCCACCGGACGACAGATGACCGACGATGCGATAGTCTCCGGCGAACACCGAACCCGGAACCAGTACTCGGCTCACCCTTGGCAAGCTATCACCGTGAGGTCCATTCGCGCACGAGTCCGGTGCGGAGCCCTCGAAACTACCCGTTGGTCAAGAGGCCGATCGCCAAACCGCTGTATGGGGAGCCCGGGGAGATGCCGCGCTCTGGTGCTCACATTCTCGCGTCGCGCTGCGCGTCGATGGTTTCCTTCGCCTCGCACCCCAAGTGGTGCAGGGCTGGCACCACTTGGGACCTCGAACTGGACACCGCGGTCGCCCGAATTCGCGACACACTCGAGCTCGCCTGCGGTGAACCCGCACGTGCACTCCGTGCCGACCGAATCGATGCACCGGTCTCCTTGCGCGGCGGCCTCACAGTGGGGGGGCACCTGCTCAGATGAGGTCGCCCCCAGTCGCCGAACGCGCGCGTCTGCCTCGCCCGCGGAGGGCTGCTCGCGTGTTTGGCTAGGGCCTCATCAGCTGCCGGAAACCCGCAGCAATCCTGAATAGGGCTGGCCAATCGGAGCACACCCGGTTCATGATTGGGCCGATGCCCGACCCGGTGGATGCTGCCTCGACCCCCGGCCCGAACTCGCTGTCGTTGCGCACCCGCGGGCTCGAGCCAGCCCTCCTCTTGGTGGGGGCGGGCGCGGAGCTGGAGGAGCCGCTTGCGGCCGCCCTTGGGCGCCACGGTCTGTTTGTGGAGATCGCGACGCCAGCGGGTCTGCTCGGTGCCACCATCACCGCGGCGCCCGATCTGATTCTTCTCGCGGGAGAGTCCGCGCGAGACGGTGGGGGGGCTCTTCTGCGGGAATTGTCGGCATCGCCGCTGACCTCCGTGGTGCCGGTAGCCCTCCTGCAAGAAGAGCCGAGCGTCGATGCGCGACTCAAGGCGTTCCGCCATGGGGCGGTCGCCGTGGTTGCTCGGTCTCCGAGTATCGACGCCATGGCACTCGAGATTGCGCATCTGGCCCGAGAGATCCCCGAGCGAACGGGAGCATCGCTCGGGCAGCTCGGAGAATCGACGTTGCGCGGCTTCGTCGACGCATTGGCTCGGGAACTCCGGCAGGGAGTACTCAGTGTCAAGACGGGTGAGAGCGAGCCGGAACTACGCCTCGTTCTCGGCGAAGGACGCCCGCTCGTCGAACTCGTCGACGACTTTGTGCAGCGCGTGCGCAGGCACGTCATACATGCCGAACCACTGCGCTACGAGTTCGACGAACGCGCCACCGGTACCGTGGCTTGGCTTGGAAAGGCCGCAGCAGGGAGCGGCGGTGTCCTCGGAAACCTTGCCGGCGTCCCGCTTGCATTGGCCGATCCGGACGCGGCGCGGGCGGATGTCCTGGCGCAATCACTGCGCGAGCAGGGGGCCACGGTCATGATAACGGATCTCGAGCCTCCGCCTGCGCGGTACTCCCGGCTGCGCCAATTAGACCCACTCGTGCTCCTCATCGGCGCGTCGGACGTGGAAGGCCGTGGCTACG
>CAYRKE010000012.1:58184-73129 GCA_964424695.1 uncultured Polyangiaceae bacterium | reverse complement strand
GCCGATCGGCCGAAGAGATTTCTCTTGCTACGATCGATGCAAAGCATTACTCGATGCATGTCTTGGGTGGCCCTTACGGGCCTCAATAGGGAAGCCGGTGAGAATCCGGCACGGTCCCGCCGCTGTAATCGGGGACCACCACGCCAAACCACTGCCCGCAAGGGTGGGAAGGGGCGTGGTGAGGACGATCCGAAAGTCAGAAGACCTGCCCAGGGCTAGTTGATGCATCGATTTCTGCGAGGACGGAGACCGGTGGCAAGGGCCCGGCTCCGTTCCGTGTCTTTCTCGCCATCGGCCAATGAGGCGAGACATGCACGATTTGCCTGCAACTGGCCACTGTTCACGGACCCTGCCCGAAGTTCGACATGGTGGAGCTCGTCAGGCGTCCTGCCCGTGCCCAGGCGGCACCGAACTGATTGACGCCTCGGCGAGCATCAATCCCCTTGGTCCCCCCGATTGGTTGCGGCAAGAGGTGAGCCGCTGGCTCTCGGCCGTCCGACACTATCCCGACCCTGATTGCCGTGAGCTCGTGGCATCCATCACAGCCCTTAGCGGGTGTTCGGTGGAGCAGATCGTCGTCGGCAACGGTTCTTCGGAGCTTCTGACTTGGCTCCCCTACGTCGCAGCCCAGAGCCGCTGGGTCGTTCCGGTACCGAGTTTCGGAGAGTACCGGCGCGCTCCGGTCTTGGCGGGCAGAGCACTCGTCGAGGTCCCACTGAGCCATGCCAGAGGTTTCGAGGTGTGCTGGGATCAGCTCGAGAATGAGCTGACCCTGCCCAGCGTCGTGATGCTGGGCCATCCCAACAACCCCACTGGCACCCTCCTCTCAGCCGAAGGATTCGAGAACTTCAGGGCTCGGCATGCGGAGTGTCTCTTCGTTGTCGACGAGGCCTTCGGGGATTTCGTCGACGACTTCTCCACTGTCTGGAATCCCGCTGCTGAAAACCTGGTCGTCGTCCGTTCGTTCACCAAGATCCTTGCCATTCCCGGGCTCCGACTGGGGTATGCAATGACAGCACCTCGGCTTGCGGAGCGTTGGCGTGAGCGACTCCCCCCCTGGTCGGTCAACCTCCTCGCGCAACGGGTGGGGATCCGTGCTCTCGCAAACGGTCCCCTTGGATCCCACTGTCGCGAACGCGTCGGAGCGCTCAAGCGCTCCTTGGCGAACGAGCTTCGGAAACTGAGTCTCCTCGAGATTCATGAATCCTGCGCCAACTGGCTCCTGATTCACCTACTGCCCGGTGCTCCGAGCTCCGCCGATGTGACCAGACGGTGTCTCCAGCGCGGGGTCGCACTCCGCAACTGTGATGACTTCCCAGAGCTCGGCGGGTGTTGGCTGCGGATCTCGGTGCGCGACGACGAGGGAAATCGGCGCATCGTGGAGGCGCTCGAGGAGGTGATGGGCTCTGCCTCGCCACGCGATGGCTCGAAACGGACGTCGTGCCAGACCGGGAGGCGGGACCCACGTGACGACCGTCGACGGGCGATCATGCTCCAGGGCTGCTCGAGCGACGCCGGAAAAAGCATCCTGGCGACTGCCCTCTGTCGCTGCCTGCGTCAGGACGGACATCGGGTGGCGCCATTCAAGGCGCAGAACATGTCCAACAACTCTGGAGTGGCGCGGGACGGCGGCGAGATTGGCCGCGCACAGATGCTGCAAGCTGAGGCTTGTGGCGTCGCACCGGACACCCGCATGAATCCCATCTTGCTCAAGCCGAGCTCGGACCGCGGCGCGCAGGTCGTGGTGCGGGGGCGCTCGATCGGCCACTACGATGCGCTCGACTTCGAAGCCACCAAGCGTCGGTGCCTCACCGAGGCGCTGGCAGCGTTCGACGACCTTTCTACCGAATACGACGTGGTGGTCTGCGAAGGCGCAGGGAGCGCAGGGGAGATGAACCTGCGCGCCAAGGACATCGTCAACATGGGTTTCGTGTCCCAGCGACCGATGCCTGTGCTCCTGGTGGGCGACATCGACCGCGGAGGAGTCTACGCCTCGTTCGTCGGGCACATGGAAGTGATGAGCGAAGCCGACCGCTCGCACGTGAGGGGATTCCTCGTCAATCGTTTTCGCGGAGAGCTCAGCCTGCTGGGGGACGCCCACCGATGGGTCCAGCAACACACGGGGCGGCCAGTCCTCGGCGTCATTCCATACCTTCCGGGCCTTGCTCTCCCGGACGAGGACGGCCTCTCTCTCTCCTCGGGGCCACGCCGATGGGGTGATCCCTCGGCGCCGCTCCAGATCGCGGCTGTCGCCGGGCCTCACGTGTCAAACTTCACGGATTTGGACGCCCTGACGGGGGAGGAAGACGTCTCGGTACGTCTCGTGGAGCGTCCCGAAGAGCTCGGGGAGGTCGATGCCATCCTGCTCCTCGGCACGAAAAACACCCAGAGCGACCTGGCGCACTTCAGGAGGACTGGCCTCGCCGATGCACTGTTTCGAGCACATCAGCGTGGGACCGAGATCATTGGGATCTGCGGGGGGCTACAGATGCTGGGCCGATGGATAGAGGACGGCGAGGGCGTCGAGGGAAGCGGTTCCAGCGTGCAGGGTCTGGGACTATTGCCCATCACGACGAGCTTCGCGGCAGAGAAGACCCGGCGCCACATTGCAGGCCATCAGCTCGAGAGCGGCCTTGCCGTCGAGGGATACGAGATCCACCATGGAAACACTGACCTCCGTGCCCTGCGACCACTCTTGGTCGACGCCGATGGGGCCGTGCTCGGCGCGGGTCTCCCAGAGCGTCGCGTCTGGGGAACGTATCTCCATGGGCTGTTCGACGCCAACGAGTTCCGGCGCAGGTTTCTCGACGATTTGCGAGAACGCAAGGGGCTTCGGCGCATCGGCGTTTCGCGCCATTCGTCAAGCCTCGAACCAGGACTGGACGGGCTCGCCCAAGCATTCCGTGAGAGCGTCGATCTGACTGCCATCTATCGGCTCATCGGGCTCGATCGATGAACGCTGGGCTCCATCTTGCGCTTGCGCTGGGACTGGACGCTGCGCTCGGGGATCCCCGTTGGACATGGCACCCGGTACGGCTCATCGGCAGGCTCGCAGCGACGGTGGAGCGGGCGATCCGCCAGAAGGGTTCGTCTCGGGCGTGGGGTGCGCTCGGATGGCTACTAGTAGTCAGTGCGGCGAGCCTCGTCGCACTGGGGATGGTGGTTGCAGCCCGCAGCATCCACCCCGCCTGTGAGGCGGTGGTATCGGTCATGCTGATCTACTCGGCGATCGCGCCGCGCGATCTGGCTCGACACGCCCGGACGGTCGAGGGCAGGCTTGAGGCCCTCGATCTCCCGGCAGCCCGTCGCGCCGTAGGCAACCTCGTGGGGCGGGACACCGAGGAGCTCGACGAAGCAGAGATCTCCCGGGCCGCGGTCGAGGCCGTTGCCGAGAGCACGGTGGACGGGGTCACGGCACCCTTGTTCTACGCCCTGCTCCTGGGGCCTGTCGGAGCCGTGGCCTATCGGGCCATCAACACCCTCGACTCCATGTGGGGTCATCGCGACGCTCGATACGAACGCTTCGGCTGGGCGGCGGCGCGAGCCGACGACATTGCCGGCTTCGTTCCGGCACGGTTGACAGTGTTCTGGATCACGGCGGCGGCAGCGCTTCGCGGGCTCCAACCCCTCAGGGCCTGCTGGCGAGTCGCCTGGCGCGACGGCAAGCGGCACCCAAGCCCCAACAGCGGCCTCTCCGAGGCGGCCTTTGCCGGCGCGCTCGGGGTCCGTCTTGGAGGTCGCAACCGCTACGAAGGCGTGTGGGGCGAGCAGCTACTCCTCGGCGACAGCGAGCGCAGTGCGAGCCCGGGCACCATCGGGGCTGCGGTGGCCCTCATGTGGCACGCCACCTGGCTCTGCGCGAGTACTCTCGTCGCGACCGCACTCCTGGTCGAGTGTCCACCGTGGATACGGGGGTGGCTGTGACGGCACGCATCTTGGTGGTAGCGGGCACGGGTTCCGGCGTCGGAAAAACGTCCGTCTCCGTCGGGCTGGCGCGAGCTCTGTGTCAGCGAGGGCTGAGGGTGAGAGCGGCGAAGGTCGGTCCGGATTTTCTCGACCCAATGTACCTCACCGCTGCAACCGGACGTCCTTGCCTCAATCTCGACACCTACATGATGGGAGAAGCCTACGTTCGCGATCAGGTGACCCAGGCCGCCGCGGACGCTGATTTGGTGCTGATCGAAGGCGTGATGGGCCTCTTCGATGGGGTTCGGCCAACTTCGTCAAAGGGTTCGACTGCAGAAGTGGCGCGACTGCTCGACGCCCCGATTCTGCTGGTGGCTGACGCCCGGGGCCAGGCCCGCAGCTTCGCGGCGACCGTCCACGGCTTCGCCAACCTGCAACCCGATTTGAGGGTGGCTGGAGTCATCGCCAATCAGGTGGGCAGCGCGGGCCACGGCACCCTCCTGGAAGCAGCGCTTGCCTCGCTCGACTTGCCTCCCTTGGTCGGCGCCATCCGAGCCGGCGCTCTGCCCCACCTCCCGTCGAGACACTTGGGGTTGATCGCCCCCGAGGAGTACTCCGTACTGGACGCGCTTGGCGCAGCAGTAGAGCCAGCCATCTCCCTCGAAGCTTTGCTTCGCTTGGCGCAGCCCGTCCGGCTCCCACCCAGCGCGGCCCCCCCTGCTGCAGCTGCCAAGAGCGCTCCAGGGTTGAGACTCGCAGTGGCCGAGGATGCCGCCTTTGGCTTCATCTACGCTGATCTCCGCGAGAGTATCGTGGCGCAAGGGGCCGAATGGATCCCCTTCTCTCCGCTTCGCGACCAGGCCGTTCCCGAAGGCGCTGACGCAATCCTGATCCCTGGTGGATACCCAGAAGAGCACGCAGACGAGCTGTCGCAGAATCGATCCTTCCTCGCGTCACTCAGGGACTTCGCCAACCGGCGCCCAGTCTATGCCGAATGCGGAGGGCTCATGCTTCTGGGGGAGTCGCTCGTTGACCGTCGTGGGCTGCGCTTCACGATGAGCGGAGTCCTTCCGCTCTCGCTTGGCATGGGGCAGCGCGCGGCGCAGCTCGGATATTCCGAAGTTCGCTTGGTCCACAACAGTCTCTGGGGCAGAGTCGGCATGCGTTGTCGCGGGCACGAGTTCCACTATTCCTTCGTGGAGCCCTCGTCGCTGAGAGAATCGCCACCCGCGATCGGCTGCGATCCGCCGATGCAACGCTGCTACGACGTGCAGGACTCGAAGGGGACGTCCCGACGCGAGGGCTACCAACGCAGACGCGTCTTGGGAAGCTACGTCCATCTACACTTTGCGAGCCGTCCGGACTGTCTCACCTACTTCCTGAGGGAACTGGCCCAATGAACCGAGCACGCATCCTTGATCTCTACGAGCATCCGCTGGGCGCCGAAGACATCGAACGCGAGAGCTTCCGGCTGATCGACGCCGAAGCGCCTTCGCACACGCTCTCGCCCTCGGAATGGGAGGTGGCACGTCGCATCATCCACGCGACGGCTGACTTTTCTGTACTCCAGGAGCTCGTCTTCTCCGAAGACGCGATGGAGCGAGGCCTCAGGGCTCTGCGGGCGGCCGCCCCGATCTACGTGGACTCCAACATGATTGCCGCGGGAGTTTCCTTGGATCGTCTGCGGCGATGCTGTCCCCGATATCGGGCCGATGATATCCACGTCCACGTCGCAGACCCCGATGTAGTCGCGGAAGCGCGGGCTGCTGGCCTTCCCCGCGCCATCTACGCCCTGCGCAAGGCCCGCCCCATGCTCCACGGTGCGATCGTGTGCTTCGGCAATTCGCCAGTCGGCTTACTGGAGCTCGGTCGGATGATTCTGGAGGAGGGGCTAGCGCCAGCGCTGGTGGTGGCAATGCCCGTAGGATTCGTTCACGTGATGGAGAGCAAGGAGGAAGTCATGAGCCTGAAAGTTCCACGAATCGTTGTGCTCGGTCGTCGCGGCGGAAGCCCTCTGGCCGTCGCCACGCTCCACGCTCTGGCTTCCCTAGCTGCCGTGCCCACACCGGGAGCCGCGGAATGATGCGCCAGGAAGAGGACGTCGCCATCGTTCTCTTGGGCCATGGCAGCCGGGTGCAAGGGGCGGGCAGGCAGATGGAAGAGGTCTCCGAAGCGCTCAGTCGGAGGCACGGCTTCCCGGTCGTGGCGACGTGCTACATGTCCCGCCTCGGCCCCCACCTGCCAGAAGTCCTGGAGACGGTTGTTCGCGGTGGCGCACGCAAGGTCATCGTGGTCCCCTACTTTCTGCACGGCGGCCTGCACATCCTCCTCGATATTCCGGAACTGCTGCAGGAACAGGCCCGGAAGTACGCGAACGTCACCATCATCCTGGGACGAAACCTGGGATTCGATGAGTCCCTGGTGGATCTGGTCTACAAGCGAATCCAGGAGTCCATGGTGTTGACGGACATCAGACACGTCGCACTGCCTCCCCGCGAAAGGTTTCCAGTCCCCGACGGGCAGTGTGAGTTCGTTCCCATGATGCCCGAGGAAGCGAAAAGGTTCCGGCACACCGAGAGGGATGACCATTGGCTCCGCACCCCCGATGGGACCAAGACATGACTAGCGGCGCTTTGCGGAGCATTTCTGGAGTGGATACGGCTACGACGGCGCCAGACGTCCTCGTTCATGGGATGACGGGATGGCGACTCGGTTTCACCACCGGCACGTGCGCCGCCGCTGCGGCCAAGGCAGCCACCATGGCCGTCTGCTCGGGCGCGCGCCCGGCAGACGTCGAGGTTGCGCTGCCGGGCGGCGAGCGCGTGAGAATCCCCATCGAGCAGGTCGATGCCGGTCCGGGATTGGGCGAGGCTGCGGTTCGTAAAGACGGCGGAGACGATCCAGATGTTACGAGCGGGCTCCTCGTGCTGGCCCGCGTTGAGCTAACGGGCGGCACGAATGTGGAATTCCGTGCCGGGCCCGGGGTCGGCACAGTGCGCCTTCCAGGGCTCGCCGTGGAGCCGGGGCACCCCGCCATCAATCCCATGCCGCGCCGCCAGATCGCAGCGGCAGTACGCGACGTCACCGACGAGGGCGTGTCGATCACGCTGTCGATTCCGGGCGGGGAGCAGATCGCGGCGCGGACCTTCAACCCAAGGCTTGGAGTCTCCGGCGGGTTGTCCATCCTTGGCACCGACGGCAGGGTCCGCCCCTTCTCGAGCAAACGCCTCATCGACGCACTCGTGTTGGGCGTGGACGTGGCGCGAGCGAGCGGGGTGCTGAGCCCAGTGCTGGTTCCCGGTCATCTGGGCCGGCGGCATGCCCTGGCATCGCTCCGCTGTTCCGAAGGGCGGGTCATCGACGTGAGCAACGAGTTTGGCGCGATGCTGGAGCGCTGCGCGGCTCGCGGAATGCACAGCGCGCTACTCTTGGGTCACCCGGGAAAGCTCGCCAAGTTGGCGGCAGGGGAGTTCGATACCCACTCGAGTCGGTCCCAGCCGGCAGTGCGCTCGATCGCGGCCATCGCGGGGCAGCTGAGGCTCACTGTCGACGAGGCCATCCCGACGGCGGAGGGGGTGTTCGGGAGCCTCGGCCCCTCGGAACGCCACAAGCTCGGTTGTGCCGTGGCGGCCGCCATTCGCGAGGCTGCCGAGCGGCGTGTCCCGGCGCTCGCACTAGCGGTCTGGCTGACTGATCTCGCCGGAAACCAGCTTGGAACAGCAGGAGATCTGAGCCCGTGGAACCGCTGAAACCGCGATTCGTCATTGCGGGGTGCGGCCCGGGCTCGCGCCTCTACGTTCCACCTGCGGTCGAGCAAGCGGTCGCCAAGGCGAGGGTGCTGGCCGGGGCGACTCGACTGCTCGAGCTGTTTGGCGAGAGCGCGGCCGTCAGGCTTCCCTTTCGGAGCTCGATCGACGCTTGGCTCGACGAGCTCGCCGCCCAGCCGGAGGGCCCGCTCGTGGTGCTGGTTTCTGGAGATCCCGGAGTCTCGAGCCTGGCGGCTCACGTTCGCCACCGGTTCGGGCGCTCCGAATGCCAGGTGATTCCGGCTGTCAGTTCCGTACAGCTGGCATGCGCGCTTCTGGGCTTGTCGTGGGACAACGCCGCGATCGTCGATGTTCATGGGTCGGTCCCCGAGGAGCTGCCGCTCGATCTATGTGCGCGGGATCCCTGGGTGATCCTCATGGGAGCTCCAGGAGGCGAGACCCTCGTGGCCAACCTCGCGGAGGCAACGAGTCGCCTCTGCTTCGTCTGCGAGGATCTCTCCCTCGACACCCAGAGCATCGTCATGACCCACTCCGAAGCCCTCGCCGAGCTGCCTTCCCATCCCAGGCGCATCGTCGTCCTCACCCACGAGTGTTGCCATGAATAGTGGAGTACCTGCGGGATTGGGTCGCCTCTATGGCATTGGGCTCGGCCCCGGCGATCCGGAGCTGGTGACCGGAAGGGCGAGTCGGCTCCTCGGGAGCCTGGACCACGTGTTTGCCCCGAAAGCCGACGAGGGAAGCTCGTCGATCGCGAGGCGCATTGCAGAACACCACATGCGTTCCGACACGCAGCTTCGCGAGCTGGTCTATCCGATGACGCGCTCATCCGACGTCCTGCGCCAGCACTGGAAGACAGCCGCCCAGTCCGTGGTGGAGGTTCTGGTGGGCGGCAAAGATGCCGGGTTTGTCACCCTGGGGGATCCCATGCTCTACTCCACCTGCGCGTACTTGATCCGGGCCGTTCGAGAGCTGCTTCCCTCGGTGGAGATCGAAGTCGTTCCGGGAGTCACCTCCTTCTGCGCCAGCGCAGCGCTGACCGAGTTCGTGCTGGGTGAGCAGCAAACCCGAATGGTCCTCGCGCCAGCTCCCACGAGTCTGGAAGGGTTGAGAGAGCTCACGCACCTCGGAGGGCGCCTGGTGTTGATGAAGGTCGGCGCGAGACTCCCCGAGCTCAGCGAGTGGCTGGGAGAGCTTGGGCTCCTTCGCGGAGCACGGCTCGTGTCTCGGGCTGGGCTCCCGGGCGAGCGCGTGGTGTCCCATCTCGAATCGGGGCTGCCACTTGAACCATTGGGCTATCTGTCGACGTTGCTCGTCGACCTCGACGCCAAAGGGCAGCCATGACCGTATACTTCGTCGGCGCGGGTCCGGGTGATGCGAAGCTCGTCACCGTTCGCGGCAGAGAGCTCCTGGAGGGCGCCCGGGTGTGCATCTGGGCAGGCTCTCTAGTAAGCCGTGCTCTGCTGGAGCTCTTGCCCGACGATGCCGAGGTCCATGATTCTGCCGGGTTGACCCTAGACACCATTATCGAGCTCTGTCACGACGCTGACCGGCGCGGCCTCGATGTGGTGCGTTTGCACACGGGTGACCCGTGTCTGTACAGCGCGATTCGGGAACAGCAGAGCAGGCTCGATGCGCTCGGGATCCCCTGGTTGGTCGTCCCTGGCGTCAGTGCTTTCCAGGGAGCGGCGGCCGTGCTCGGCCTCGAGCTCACCGCGCCAGAGCTGTGCCAGAGCGTCGTGCTAACGCGAGTGGGCGGGCGCACCGCGGTGCCACCCGCAGAATCCCTGGAGGCCTTCGCCCGAACCGGCGCCACCCTGTGCCTGTTTCTCAGCGCCGCTAGCCTGCCGGAGATCGCCGGCAGGCTGGCCCCGATCCTCGGTGACGATTGCCCGATCGCCGTTGTCTACCGTGCTACCTGGCCCGAGGAGCACGTCGTGTGGGGCAGCCTCGGAAGCATCACCGAGCGGGCTGGTGCGGCAGGCATCGACCACCACGCGATGCTGATTGTGGGGAGGACGATAGGCGCCGGTGGTCCCGAGTCGAGGCTCTACTCTGAGGACTTCATCCATGGCCATCGAACCTGACGAGTGGCTGGAGCAGGCCATTGCCTTGGTCGCGCTGGGACCGGAGGAAGCAACTCTGGCGCGGCACCTGGCGGCGCGGTTCGGCCGCGCGACGCTGCATATCCATGCATCGGTTCTACGAGCCGCGCCGCCACTGCCGCCTCGGTCGTGGACAGCCCCCACCGAATTCAGTTTCACGAGGATCGCCGAGCGGCTATCCGAGCTCTTCGACACCACCCCCGGGATCGTGACGCTGGCACCGGTCGGCGTCGTCGTGCGCAGCCTCGCGCCACTCGTGCAGAGCAAGTTGCGTGACCCGGCGATCGTGGTGGTCGATGCGTGCGGTCGCTACGCCATCAGTCTCTTGTCCGGCCATGAGGGCGGCGCCAATAGCCTGTGTCTCGCGGTCGCGGACTTCCTCGCCGCAGAGCCGGTCATCACCACCACGACTGAGGCAAAGAAGCGACGAATCGTCGGGGTGGGATGCCGGCGTGGTGTTGCGGGCAGCGAGATCGCGCTCGCAGTGCGAGCGGCTCTTCACCACGCCGGTGTCGGGATCGAAACGGTACGCTGGCTCGTGAGCGTCGACGTGAAGCGGGGGGAGCCCGGGCTGCGAGAAGCTGCGCAACAGCTGAGCTTGCCCTTGCGGTTCGTCCCCAGCGTCGAGGTTGAGCGCTGGACCATCACCGATAGTCCAAGAGTGCGCTCGGCGGTGGGTCTGCCGGCTGTCGCCGAGCCGGCAAGCATGCTGGCAGGAACGAGGACGCGATGCTTGATGAAGAAGACCGTGTTGCGACCCGGAGTCACGGTGGCCATTGCCGAAGAAAGCTTGCCGTGGTCGGAATCGGCCCAGGCAGCCGAGAAGACCGGACCCATCGCGCCGAGCGGGCCATCCTAGACGCCGAGGTGGTGGTCGGCTATCGACCCTATCTCGCCCTGGTTGCCGATCTGACCGAGGGCAAGGTGTTGATCCATTCCGCCATGCGCCAAGAACGCGAGCGCGTGGATGCGGCCCTTGCCGAGGTCGCGGCAGGTCGTCGGGTAGCGCTCATCAGCTCGGGTGACGCCGGGATGTACGGCATGGCGGGATTGGCGCTGGAGCGTGCCCACGACCTCGGACTGCGGCTCGACATCGAGATCGTTCCCGGTGTCACGGCGGCTACCGCGGCCGCTGCACGCTTCGGCGCCCCCTTGATGCTGGACTGGGTTGCGCTTTCACTGAGTGATCTCCTGGTGCCGTGGGAGACCGTGCAGCGGCGACTCCAGCACGTGGCACAGGCGGATCTGGTGGTCGCGCTGTATAATCCGCGCTCGAAAAGCCGACGACAGGCGCTCGCGACTGCACGAGAGATCCTCCTTGGCTGTCGGCCGCCGTCGACGCCGGTTGGGTTGGCGCGCGCGGTGGGGCACTCGGACGAGTCGTATGCGCTGTCGACGTTGGGAGGATTTCGAGAGCAGGAGGTGGACATGCGAACGATCGTGATCGTCGGCAACTCGACGACCCGCGTCCAGGACGGGTGGATGCTCACCCCGAGGGGCTACCCTTCCCGATGAACGCTGAACCGCTCATCCTGGTCGCTGGCGGGACAACCGAGTCGAGGGCGGTCGCAGAGGCCCTGATCGTCGAAGGCTATCGGGTCCTGTACTCTCAAGCTACGGCTGCTCCGTTTCTGCTGAGGCAGGATCCGAGACTGCAGCGTCGGAGCGGCCGCCTCACGGTGGAAGGATGGGCGACCCTCATCGGAGAGACTCGGGCCGCCGCCATCGTAGATGCGGGGCACCCCCATGCTGCCCAGCTGCGTCATGCGCTGCGCGCGGCATCAGCACGTACCGGATCCACGCTCCTGCGGTTCGGACGCGTGAAGGCGTGTGTCGGCGAGTCTGCCGTCAAGGTCGCAACGCACGACGTGGCAGCCGACGTGGCCTGCAGTCTCGGTTCCCACATCCTGGTGACCGTTGGAACTCGTCACCTTCTTCGCTACGTGACAGCTGCTCGCTTGGCGCGGGTCGTCTTGTTCGCGCGCGTGCTGGATGCCCCCGAGAGTCGCTCCATCGTGCGCGCCCTGGGGTGCGGTGCGGATCAGATCATCTACGGCCGCGGTCCCTTCACCCTGGAACAGAACCTAGAACTGCTCCGACGGACCGAGGCGGACGTCCTCGTCACCAAGGATTCGGGCAAGGAAGGCGGGCTACTCGAGAAACTGGAGGCCGCACGGCAGCTAAACGCTCGCGCCATCGTCGTGGGACGCCCCGAGGAGCCTAGCGACACTCTCTGGTCGCTTCCGGAGCTTCTGGACCGGCTTCGGAGGCTCGTGGTGCCTCCAAACGCAAGCGATGTGGACCCACGATTCCCGTTGGCAGGGCTGGGTCACTAGCGATTCACCGAGAACAGGAGGTATGACGTGCACATCATGGAGGGCTACTTGCCCGTTGAACACGCGGTGGGTTGGTCGCTGGCCGCCCTGCCGTTCGTGCTGTGGGGGGTCCGCTCAGTGACGAGGCAAACCCGCGACAACCCGGAAGCCAAGCTGCTACTCGGCGCTGCGGGGGGCTTCTGCTTTCTGCTCTCGGCGCTCAAGCTCCCGTCCCTCACAGGCAGCAGTTCGCACGCGACCGGGGCCAGCCTGGGAACGTTCTTGCTGGGTGCTCCAGGCATGGCGCTGCTTGGAACCTTGGTGCTGTTGTTTCAGGCGGTGTTGCTAGCGCACGGAGGGCTCACGACGCTCGGCGCAAACGTCTTCTCGATGGCGGTCGTGGGTCCCTGGACGGCATGCTTGGCGTTTCGTGGTTTGCGGTGCGTGCGGGTGCCAGCCGCCACTGCAGTCTTCCTCTCGGCAGCCCTCGCCGATCTCGCCACGTATGCGACGACGGCTGGTCAGCTGGCGCTCGCATTTCCCGACGCGAGAAGCGGATTCCTGGGGGCCTTCGCCAAGTTCCTCCTGGTCTTTGCCGTCACGCAGCTTCCGCTGGCCATCGTGGAGGGAGCATTGACCGCCGTTGTCTTTCGCACGCTCTGCCAGCACGTGCCAGTGCTCATCGGTGGTCGCCCGGCCGTCGACCTGGTTCCGAAGCGTCGCTCGCCGGAGGCTTGGCGATGAATCGGGGCTGCGCAGCGCTGGTGGTCGCGGTGATCGCCCTCACCGTCGCGCCAGTCTTGATTCTCCACGACGACAAGGCAGCCTGGACCGGTAGCGACAGCCAGGCAGTAGCGCTGGTGCAAGCCGAAAGTGCGAGCTATCGCCCCTGGGTCGGCGCACTCTGGACACCTCCCTCGCCAGAGGTCGAGAGCCTGCTCTTTGCGCTCCAGGCAGCCTTAGGAGCCGGCTGCCTAGGATACGCGTGCGGCTATCTGAGGGGGCGCGCAACCGCCCGGCTTGCTCGACGTTGCGGGAACGAGCCAGCATGATCTCCGAGTCCAAAGACACGCTGGCGTCGCTACCCGCCACCCAAGAGCACCAATCGGTTGGCCACCTCCGCGCGCTCCCGGATCCACCCAGACTCGGGGCAAGGGGGCAACACCGGTCGATCAGCGCCGGAATGCGTTCGCTGGGTAGTCCTCTTGTTGCTGGCGGATCGCGACAACTCGTTTCGCCTGCGGCGCAGCCGTTCCTCGCTCTGGAGTGCCTCGTGGTGGGGCCCGTCACCGTGCTGCTCGCCATGGTCGCGCCCAGTATGCCCTGCAATGCGCTGCTCCTGGCGTCGACCTCGGCGCTGACGGTCGCTCTCGCCCGAGTCTCGATGGGCCGAGTTCTACGCCGTCAACTCCCTCCGCTGGGCTTCATCGCGCTCAGCAGCGCGGGCATCGCATTCGGAGTCGACTTCACGAACAGCGGGGTCGCGCTCGTCTGCTCGCCGGCCCGAACGCATGAGGCGCTGAGGGTCGCGTTGCGCGCGCTCTCGGCCACGTCCGGTCTGCTGATGATCTCCTTCGCGGCTCCGCCAACGGTCCTCCTCAGCGCCGCCGCCCGTCTGCCGGTTCCGCCGATCGTCGTTGAGCTTGCGGGACTGTCATGGCGCTGGCTATGGCTCACCCGGGACACCTTCACCCGGATGCTTCGAGCACAGGAGGCGCGGCTCGGATCTCGGAGTGTGCGCGCCCGCATTCGCGGGTATGGAAGCATTCTTGCGGTGCTGGTGGTCCGCTCCCTCGCGCGAGCCCGCCGCATGGATGCCGGGCTTGCCGCCCGCGGCTACGACGGCGCGCTGCGGGTGATGGAGCCGCCAAACCTGTTCGCCCCCTGGCGAGTCGTGACGGCGTTGTCACTTCAGCTCGTCTCCGTTGGCCTCGGCCTCTGGATCCCCTGGAGAACTCAATGACTGACTCGATTCTGGAGCTTCGCTCGGTGACGTATCGCTATCCCGATTGTGAGGATAACGCTCTGTCCGACCTCGACCTCACGATAAGAAGGGGCGCTCGCCTCGCGATCGTGGGCGCGAACGGTGCAGGCAAGAGTACCCTGCTTCTCCACCTAAACGGGACCCTACGACCGCACGCTGGCTCGCTCACCCTATACGGAGCGCCGGCAGACTACAGCCGTAAGGGGTTGCTTCATTGGCGCAGCTCGGTGGGCGTGGTGTTCCAAGATCCGGACGACCAACTTTTCGCGGCAACGGTAGAGCAGGACGTGTCCTTTGGTCCCTTAAACCAGGGTCTCAGAGGAACGGCCGTGCAGCACCGCGTTCTGCAAGCGCTGGATGCAATGGGGATCTCGGAGCTCGCAAGAAGGGCGCCCCATGCTCTGTCCTTCGGCCAGAAGCGCCGCGTGGCGATTGCCGGGGTCCTGGCGATGCAGCCCGACGTCTTGGTCCTCGACGAGCCGACCGCCGGCTTGGATTCGCAGGGAACCGAAGACATATTGCAGGCTCTCGGGAGGCTCCATGGTCTCGACAAGACGGTGGTCGTAGCGACTCACGATCTGGACTTCGCGCTCAGTTTCGCCAGCGAGGTCGCCATACTCCTTGGAGGCCGAGTGATGACTCAGGGGGACGCCGCCTCGGTTCTCTGGGACAGCGCCACAATGGCAAGGGCAGGACTCCGCGCACCTCAAGTCGTTCAGGTTGCGCAGTGTCTGGAGGCAGTCGGTCTTGGGCGGGCTGAAATGCGTGGTGTCCGAAGTGCTCAGGACTTGAACGCCTTGCTCAGAAGAGGCACGGCCGTCCGCGTGATTTCGTGACGCGCATTGAGTGACGCGCATTGAGTGACGCGCAT
>CAYRKE010000012.1:2824-58084 GCA_964424695.1 uncultured Polyangiaceae bacterium | reverse complement strand
GTGACGCGCATTGAGTGACGCGCATTGAGTGACGCGCATCGCCGCGGTCCGTCACTGACGGGGCAACGATGCTTCCGCCATAATCGGCATCCTGCGTTCGGAACAGAATTTCTGCCCTATTGGATGCCTTGCGGCTTGGACAGTCATGTCCCGCGACCCTAGTACTCGATCCCCGGTTGAGCGCGCACCCCCGCCCGGTACGGGTGCTTCACGTCGACGAACTCCGTGACGAGATCGGCTGCCTCTATCAGCGCGTTTGGGGCGCCTCGACCGGTCGTCACGACATGGGACGAAGCGGGGCGTTCGCGAATGCTCTGCAAAATGGGGTCGATGTCCAGCTGCCCAAGACGCAAGGCGATGTGAAGCTCATCGCACACGACCAGATCGACTGCGGGATCGGCGATGGCACTGGCCGCGATCTTCCACGCCTGGTGGGCCACGTCGCGGCTCTTGGCCGGATCGGTTTCGGACCAACTGAAGCCGGTCCCCAGCATGGTGAGGGCGACCGGATCTCCAAGCTTCGCAAGCCGCTCCAGCATGATGGCGTCACCGTAGGCGTAGTCCTTCGGTCGTTTGATGAACTGAACGACGGTCGCCCGCCTTCCGTGCGCCAGGTGTCGATAGACCAGATTGAGCGCGGCGCTGGTCTTTCCCTTGCCATCGCCGGTGTGCACGATGAGGAGCCCCCTGGGGGTCTCGGTGGAAGCGCGAGGGTTCATCGGTTCCGAATACGGGGCGCCAGCGCACAATGGCGGACCCCGGAGTCTCGCTGCGAGACCGGGAGCGCCAAACCGGCCGTCCCCCCCTTACGCCTTGGGCGGACGAGTCATGTTCGTTGGCCCAGGTACTTGCTGAGCAGGCGCTTCGAATGGGTAAGGACCTCGCGACGCAGGAACGGTAGCCCGGAATTGCGGACACCCTCGGCCTCGAACTGGAGTGCCCATTTGGCGCGATCGAAGCGCGTAGCGTTCGTGGACATGCGCTTGTCGATGACGCCAAGCATCTTGCCAACCTCAGCCAAGGCTTCGAGGGTGTAGCCCATCTGCGCCTCCGAGTGTGCAGCCGTCACGTTGCAGCGCAGGCGCTCCTTGCCCTTGGGAACGCCCGGCGCAACGAAGGGAATCATGATGATGCCAGCGCCCTGATAGAGATAGGCCGCAAACTTCATCGTGAGCTCCTCTTCGTTGAGGAAGATGGGCGTGATGTGGGTTGTGCTGTCGCCCAGGTTGAACCCCAACGACAGGAGCCCCTCCCGGAAGCGCCGTCCGTTCGCCTCCAGGCGCCGGATCAGGGTGGTGTCCCGCTCGATGATGTTTAGCGCAGCAAGCGCGGCCTCCGCCTGAGCGTGGGGAAGCGTGGCGGAAAACACGAAGCTTCGCGCACTGCACTTGACGTACTCGACGAGCGACCGCTCCGCGCACAGGAAGCCTCCCACCGTGCCAAACGATTTGGAGAACGTGCCGATGAGCAAATCGACCTGACCGAGCAGGCCGTGCATCTCGGAGACGCCCCGCCCGGTTGGTCCGAGCGTGCCGATGCCGTGGGCATCGTCGAGCATCACCACGGCGCCATGCTTGCGCGCAACAGCCATCATGTCGGCGAGCGGGGCAAGATCCCCGTCCACGCTGTAGAGCCCCTCGATCACCACCATCTTCTTCTTGTTGGCGGCGCCAGCGAGGGTCTTGTCCAGGCTGGCTACGTCGTTGTGTTTGAAGAAGCGGATCTCGAGATCCTCGCACTGCCCCTTGGCCAACAGCGCCCCGTCGATGATGGCGGCGTGGCTGAGCTTGTCCAGCACGACGGTGGTTTCGTCATCCAGGAACGCCTGCATCGTTCCCACCAGAGCTTGATAGCCCGTCGTGAAAACGGCGCATGCATCATACGCCAGCCAGCGCGCCAGACGGTCTTCGAGCAGGGTATGGCGGACGGAACTGGCCTGGGGCCGCGCACTGCCGAGCCCCGTTCCATAGGCTCGGGTTCCCGCGCAGGCAGCTTCGATGAGCGCCTTGTCCTGGGAGAGCCCGAGGTAGTCGTTCGACGTGTAGTTGATGTAGCTACCGTCTCCAATTTTGACTCGCGTGCCGATGTTCTCGAACGCCCGAAAATACGGATAGGCATTCAGGTCTTTGACCGTCTGAATGCGAGCAAGTAGTTCCGTAGTCTTATCCTGCAACCAAGACATGTGCATTACCTCGGCGCTCTGCTTGCGGCGTGCAACACCGCCACTTGTCGTGGGGTAGCTCAGAGCGAAAGCTGCTCACGCTGCGTGTAGAGACGCATGATGTCGTCACTGAAGAGCATGCCCTGATCGACTGTTAGCACTTGGCCCTTCACACCATCGAGCAGGCCGCTGCAGAGCGAGAGGATGACCTTGGCGACCTCCTCCTCCCGCAGCCACTTGAACCCGGGTGGCGCCAGGCGACCCAGGAAGTTGAAGAGTTCGTCGCCAAACATCTCGCGGGTCGACTGCGTGTCGAGCGCGGCGGCGCGCACCACGTTGATGTTGACGTTCTCGTTGCGAAGACGATAACTCGAGTAGCGAACCAGGGTCTCCAGCACGGCTTTCGACGCAGCAACGAACTCGTACCCCGGGTTGAAGCTGTCTGGCCCGGGCGAGGACGTGGCCACCACGTACCTCGGGTACTTGCCGAAGACCTGTTTCATCTTCTGAAGATAGGCGAACGTCGGCCAGGACGAGTACGAGATGCTCTTCAAGAGGGCACGCTCCGTCATGGACTCGAAGTCCGGCACGACCACGGAGCCTGCCACGTTGCTGATGAAGACGTCGATTCCGCCGTACCGGCTCTTCACGTCGCAAAGTAGGCTTTCCGTGTCTTCAGCCTCCGCGACGTCTGCTTGAACGATGAGGGGCTCTCTGGCACCAATCTTGGCAAACTTGCCCCTCACCTCGTCTTCATCGGCGTTGCCCCATCGGTAGGTGACAACGGTAGACGCCCCAATCCGGGCAAAAGCGAGAGCCGTTGCGAGCCCGATGCCTCTCGTACCTCCGGTAACCAGGACGGTCTTATCGTTGTAGGACTGGATCATCGGTTCGCTCCTCGGAATCCTGACGTCGAATCGAAGTACGGCTCTCGTATTGCAGAAGGGCAGACGCGCATGGGAAGGCTTGGAAGTTACTTGGCGTCGCGCTCTTGAACGGTCTTGTGGAACAGATCGATGAGACCGTCGATGTTGGTAAGTTGGTTCAGTTCAGCGCGGGGCACCTTGACCTTGAGTTCGCGCATCGAACGGCTGACAACCTCGACCAAGTCGAGGCTGTTGGCACCGTAGTCCTTCATCGACTTGGTGGTGTCGATGCTATCGACATCCAGATCGTCCACTGCATCAGCCAGGTGCTTCTTGATTACGCCCCAAATCTCGTCACGAGTCATTGTCCATTCTCCTTACTATCGGTAGTCCTAAGTTGAAGCGCGAGAAGGTGCCGGTTGCCAGCACCCCTCGGGTGAAGTTCGGGTTCAGATATGTAGGTGTTCACGTTCTCCGTAGAGCCGCATCGTGTTGTCGTAGAAGGGGGTACCGTGGTCGACGGAGACGACCTGTCCCTGCACGGCGTCCATCAGACCGGAGGTGAGCGCCAGGATGGTGTCGGCCACCTCCTCCACCGTCACGAACATCGATGGGTCGAATCGCTCGATGAAGGGGATGCATTCAGGACCCATGGTCGCCGCGAGAGACTCGGTCCGGACGAAGGCTGCCCGCACGACATTCACACGGACACCCTCGGGACCAAGCCGGAATGCCATGTACTTGCACAGGGTCTCCAGAACCGCCTTCGATGAGGCGACAAAATCGTAGTTCGCGGTGTACTTGTCGGGCCCAATGCTGGATAGCCCAAGGACGTACTTGGGGTAGTCTCCGAAGATGGTCTTGATCTGCTTCGTGTACTCGACCATCGGCCACACGCTGTAGTCGATGCTGCGAAGCAGCGCGCGCTTCTGGTAGTCGTCCATCGATTTGACGATTTGCGCAAAGGCGACGTTCGAGATGAAGACATCCACCTTGTCGTGAGTCTTCTTGATCTCCTCAAGCAACGCGGTCGTGTCCTCCGAGGATCCCGCGTCCGCTTCGACGATGCTGGGCTTGGGCGCCCCGGCATCGGCAAAAGCCTGGAAGATGGCATCTTCGTCGGCGCTGCCCCACTTGTGGGTGAGAGTAACGTTGGCCCCGAGTTTGCCAAACGCGAGTCCGGTCGCTAGACCAATGCCGCGCGTGCCGCCGGTGATGAGCACCGCCCTGCCGCGATAGTCGTTGATCCCGAGCTGCGCCATGACGTCATTCGACACGATCCTATTCGACATACTCTCTCTCGATCCTGCCCAAGATGTCACCCTGCGAGAAGGTGATCGTGTGCATGAGGGATTCCACCGTCCGGCTTTCCTCGAACTTCTGTCGGCGGCCAATGCTCAAGGTGCGTTTGAGCAACTCCAGCGATCGCCGGGGCTTTTCCGCAATCTGAGCGGCGATGTCATTGGCCTTCGCCAGTACCTTGGCCCGAGGCAGCACATGATTGATGCTGCCGCGTTCCCCGAGTTCGCTCCCTTTGCGGAATTCGCCCGTGTAGAGTAACTCGTGGGCAACGGCCGGTGAGAGCGCGTACTCGAGCAGGCCGGTGATGCCCATGCCCGGCGTGAACCCCATGTTCATGAAGCTGGCACCGTAGCGGCTTTCTCTGGCGCAGATGATGATATCTGCACCAAACCCGAGAGCGAGCCCTCCCCCCGTCGCGTGTCCTTCCATCGCCGCAATCGTGGGAACCGGAACGTCGAGGAGCAACTTGGTAAGGACGATGTCCGTTGGCGGGATCTCTCCTCGCGCGAGGCGCTTCAACATTTCCCGGCTGGCGCCAGCCGCAAAGACGTCGGGCAGGCCCTGAAGGATGACGACCTTCACGGTCGTGTGCTCTGCGGCGGCCTCCAGGCACTCGCAAAGCTCTTCGACGAAGCGCTCGGAGAAGGCGTTACGATTCTGAACGTCCCCGAGGACGACGCGGCCAATTCCGCTCTCGTCGACCGAAAACCCGACGAGGCGCGAAGAGTCGGATAGCGCCGGTATCATCGAAAGGCCCTCATGATTCGATCTGACCAGGCAGAATCCCGAAGTCGCGGAAGGCGACCACATCCGCACGAACATCCGCTTGGCTGAGCAAGTTCACGAGCAGCTCTTGTCCTTCGGCCATCGCCGAGACCGTGTTCCTTGTTTCGAGATTGCGCGCCGCGCCTTTCAAGGCCAGGACGCCGCGCGGATGCAGCCTTGTGAACGTTCGAAGCATTCGCTTCAGAGCAGAGTCGATTCGCTCCTTGGAAACCACCTGGTCGACAAGGCCTCTGGCGCCTGCCTCTCCGGCCTGCCAGGTGGCCTGCGTGATAGCCCAACGCTTCGCTTGGTGCAAGCCCAATCGTTCGGCCAAGATCGGTAGGATCATCGCGGGAACGAGACCCAAGAGCAGTTCAGGGAGGGAGAACGTCGAGGACTCCGTGGCGAGGACGAGATCGCAGGCAGCGAGGAGCCCAACGCCGCCACCCATGGCGGGACCTTCCACGACAGCGATGGTGATGGGGCCTGCCTCGCGGATGGTTCGCAGCACCGCAACGAAATCGGTCGTCGCTTCGCGCCACGCAGGCACGGCCTCGGCGTCGACGGCGATTTCCCCTAGATCCATCCCGCTGCAGAAGCCCTCGGAGCTCCCCCGAAGCACGAGGACCCGCAAGGATTCGTGGGCGAGGGTCGTCGACAGCTTTACCAGCAAAGCAGCCAGTGCCGGCCGATTGAGGGCTCCAGGTACCCTGACCGTGGCGACGGCAGCCTCGGGATCAGCTCCAACCATAGTCGCGGTAGTAATCGCTGATCCCGCGCAGCACCAGTAGATGCTTGCCGCGATAGTACTGGTTGTACCAGTTGTCGAGCATTGTCAGATCGGGCGCGAAGCTCTTGACGCCAACATGCTCATCACGAACTCGTTCAACCAGTTCATACTCGTCGACGGTAAGTGGTCGGCGAGCATCCAGGAGAGCGCCCAAGTTAGCCTGCGCCGCTGCATCGCGCGCTCCCGGGCCGAGGATGGCACTGTAGAACTGGGCGCAGGACCCAGAACCGTAGGCGAAGATTCCCAGCCGGTCACCTGCCTGAACCTCGGGATCCGAATCGAGAAGCCCGAGCAGACCGATGAACGTGCTGGCGCCGTAGGTCGCCCCCATGCGGCGGTTGTGGCGCACGGCGGGGAAGACCTTCTGCTGGTAGTGAACCTTGGTTTCCTTGTTGCTGAGCGTCGTAAAAGCGCTGAGGAGCGCTCGGTGCGCGCGATAGGGCATGGCACCGAAGGGCGTGTGGTAGAGGTATCTTGCGAAGTACCGGTCGAACTCGATGGGCTCACCGACCACCTTCAGATAGTTCGCGTAGGCGTTCTCGACTGCGTGCAGGTAGGCGAACAGGCTCGTCTCGCTGTTCCCGGTCTCGTGCCGCATGTTGGGGCGTATGACGTCGCTGACCTCGTGGGCGAAGACACCGGCCCGACCCGTCTCGTACTTCAGTATCGAGGGGCTGCTGGACAAGAGCACCGCAGCCGCGCCCGCACCACAAACGGGCTCCCAAGATTCGTTGAAGGTGAGCGTGGTCTGATCAGTACTCACGATGAGGGCCTTGCGGCCCCGCGCCACCGGAGAAACCAGCCACGCCTTGGCCAATTCGAGCGCACCCGTGGCGGCAAAGCAGGCGTGCTTGATCTCGAGATTGAGGCAATCGTCGGGCAACCGCAGGAAGTGATGGACCCAGGAACTGATGGGTTTCTCCTGATCCACGCTGCTCTCGGAACCAACCAAGAGCAGCCCGATCTGCTGCCGGTCTTCTTCGCTGAGCAACGGCTCTGCCGCGTTGACGCCCATCGACACCGCGTCTTCCCAGGGAGGGTTGACGCTGCGCTCATCGATCATCAGGTCAGAACACGTACGCTCGGGGTCGAGTCCCCGAGCCTCACAGAGCGCGCGAATCCGAAGGGACAGGCTTCCGGGGTAGACCCGTAGCTTCTCGATGCCAATTTCGGGATAGGTCATCTGGCGTGCTCAAGGCCTCCCGTCAGCGTCAGTTCCTGTCCGTTGATGAAGCCAGCGGCCTCCGAAGCCAGATAGACGCACATCTGCGAGATCTCGTGGACGTTCCCGAAGCGCTGCAGTGGACAGTACTTCAGCCAGAACTCGCGGTTCTCCTGACTCAGGCCTTCCCGCACCATGTCGGTGTCGAAGAGCCCCAGCATCAGCACGTTGCTGCGTACGTTCTTGGGTCCGTACTCCTTGGCAAGCCCGCGCGAAAGCCCGAGAAGCCCGGCCTTGGCCGCACAGTAACCGATCTGCCCGCTGATGCCGTAGGTAGCAATGGACGAGACGTGGATGAAGCTTCCGCCCCCACCAGCCAGGAACTGGGGGAGAACGGCCCGCACCATGTAGAACGAACCGGTCAGGTTCGTGTCGATAACCTCTTTCCAGTCCTCGTCCGACATGCTCATCGCCATGCCGGGACGGTTGATCCCGGCATTGTTGACGAGCACGTCGATACCGTCGAACTCTCCTGCGACTTCGTCGACTACCTCATCGACCTTGGCGGAATTCCTGACGTCGAGCTCATAGGCCTTGATCGTGACACCCGGCGCCAATTGCCTGGCCTCGGCCTCGACCGCGCGGGCGAGATCGGGCTTCGTTGCGTAGGTGAACGCGACGTTGTGACCCGCCTTCGCAGCATCGAGTACGATGGCCTTCCCGATCCCTCGGGACCCGCCTGTGATTAGGAAAGTCGTCATCTAGTCTCAGCTCTCCCACCGCTTGAAAAGGCTGACGGCGTTGATGCCACCAAAGCCAAAGGAGTTCTTCATAAAGATTCGCACGTCGTGTTCGACGACCCTGCCATTGCAGACGTCCAGGTCGATCTCGGGGTCAATCTGTTCGATGTTGATGGAGGGGTGGAGCTTGCCGTGCTTCATCTGCTCGATGGCGGCTACCGTTTCGACGGTGGCGGCTGCCCAGCAGACGTGACCCAGCATGCTCTTGGTCGCATTGACCTTGAGCTCGTAGGCATGCTTGCCAAAGACGTTCTTGATGGAACGGATCTCTGTCAGATCACCGAGCGGCGTGCTGGTGGCATGGGCGTTCACGTAGTCGACCTGCTCTGGGGCCACACCGCAACGCTTCAGAAGGCGGGTCATGAGCCTCGTTTGCCCTTCCTCGGACGGAGAAGGGAGGTGGCAGGCGTCGGCGTTCGATTCGCTCCCGAGCACCTCGGCGTGGATGTGCGCGCCGCGGGCGAGCGCGCTCTTCAAGGACTCGACCACCAGTACTGCCCCGCCATGTGCGGGCACGAAGCCCTCACGGCGAGTGTCGAAGGGTCGACAAGCCTTGTAGGGCGCCTCATTGAAGCTTCGGTAGCTAATGGCGCCAAGTAGGGCCATGGCGTGCAGATCCATGGGCGCCATGTCGAGGGCGGAAGCCACGACGAGCACGCGTTCGTGGTCGTGATGTCGGATCTCGTCAATCGCGCAGCGAAGCGCGATATTGCCGCTGGCGCACGCCCCACCTACCGTGTAGATGGGGCCGCGAGCACCCACGAGCTCCGAACAAATCGCGGCGTGGTCCGTGTCCAGATTGCTGATCGCCAGCATGCCGTCGATGAAGTCCGGCTCTTCGTCGTGCTGGGTGCGGTTGATGTAGTTGTAATTGCTGTTGATGTTGTGCCCAGCGACGACCACGCCCGTAGCATCAAAGTCGATGGCCTTGCCGATGAGGCCGGCATCACGCCAAGCGTCGGCAGTCAAGAGCAGGCTGAGTCTCGTTGAGAACGGGGCGCGCTTGGCGAGCCTTACCAGGTGCTTGTGCATCTCTGGCTCGAGCACCGCTTCGAGCTCCTTGAGCTTCCTCTTGACGTCGTAGTCCGAGAGATCGGCCCCGACCTTGGAGTAGCAATTCGCGGTGTCGAAAAACCTCCACGGCCCAATCGCCGAACGCCCGGCGAGCAGTCCCGAGTAGAAACTGTCGAGGGTGTCCCCGAGTGGGGTGTTGACACTCATACCCGTGATTACGATGCGCTCATTGGACAAAGTAGACCTCTTGCAGCGAAAGCGAAACGATTCTGCCCTGCTTGATGATCTGGCCTGCGGCAGTTGCTGTCATTCCGTCCTCGTCGAGGATGGATGCCTGCAACGTGACGACATCACCCGGTCCCAGGGGTTCTAGGTATTGTGCGAAAAGAATCCTCAGTGCGCGTACATCCGACGGCTTGGTGTTCTCGCCAAGCTCGACGGAGCCACACGTAAGCATGCTGGCCAGACAAAGGGCGAGCTGGCCCATCGACTCCACCTGCAACACGCCCGGGTACACCGGGCGTTCTGGAAAGTGGCCGGAAAACACCGGATCCTGCGGATCGAGCGTGCGATGGCCAACGATGCGACGTCCAGCCAGGTCCACGGAACTAAGACCATCGACGAATCGCATCGGTGGCCGGTGCGGTATCAGTCGCTCTACCTCGGAAGCGCCGTAGTGGACAGGGGTGCCCGTTCCCTCGGGACAGAGGGGCTTCTTGCGCAGATTGCGCAAGTACTTCTGGGTCTCATCGTCGAACTCGAACATCGCGTGGTCCCTATGAAGCGCACCGCGCGGCTTCGGCACTGCCGCCCAACGCACTCGTGAGTGCGCGGAAACTCTCGGAGAAGTTCTCCGCAGAATCGGTCTTGTACTTCCTGTTGGCGTGCCAGCGCTTCTGAAGAAGGTTGTAGAGGACGCCGCGCGGACCGACCTCGATGAACACGGCGCCAGAGTAGCGAGCGGCAACGGCGTCGATCTGATCCCGCCACTTCACCGGGCTGTACACGTGTCGCGCGAGGAGCTCCCGAAACAGCGCCGGGCTGGGATCCTCAACGAAACCCCCGAGCACGTTGGAGAGGTACGGCCGCGTCGGCGACCTGAAAGGTGCGGCCGCGAGGTAGGGCTCAAGGGCTACCGACGCGGGCCGAAACACCGACGTGTGCATCGGGATATGTCTCTCGATCGGAGCGGGGCTGACCGAATACTCTTCGTCGGCCACGCGCATGGCTTCTTCGACGGCCGCGGTCTCGCCGGCAACCACGAACTGTGATGGGGAGTTCAGGTTGGCGATCTCGATCGTGCCCTTCGACCTGGCCTTGTCCAGAATCTCGTCCACCATCTCTCGATCGACAGGGAATAGAGCCGCCATCATGCCGCGAGGCCCCTCGTCGTAGACGCGACCGCGGGCATCTACCAGACGTAGCGCGTCCTCGAAGTCGAGTGCCCCAATGTGAACCAGGTGGTTGAACTCGCCCAGGCTCAGGCCGAGCGACACGTTCGCGTCGACGCCCATGGCGCTGAGAGCCGACATATGAAGATGCGTCGTCAGAAACACGCCCACCTGGACGTTGCGGTTCTTGTCGAACAGGGTTTCGTCGCCTTCCCGATACAGCTTGGCCAGGTCGCGACCAAGGACCTCAGAAGCGGACGCGATGACACCTCGCGCTTCGGGCCAGACATCGCAAACCCGGTCGAGCATCCCGACATATCGGGAGCTCTGGCCAGGAAACATGAATACATGAGTCATATCGCGGGTCCGTTTCGGCGGGGGAGAGTGCTTCTGAGGTGGGCTTGCGTTGGAGTCCTGGCGTTGGCAGCTGGAAGTTGCGGCGTCGGTGGGTGCCTGGGGTTCGGCTTGAGCCGTACCCTGGGACCGGCTGAGCTGACCACCTAGTCTCGAACTACTCTGGCCGATTCGCCGCAGAGACCATACACAAGGGAGAACGAAGTGGGGGACTTTCTATTCGAGTTGAAAAGGGTCGGCTGCGCCTTTCCGGGTTCGCGTGTACTCGCTTCCCGCCGCCTCTGCACGCGTTTGGAGCAGCTCGACAGCAAAGAACCTGCCGGACGTCGCCGTTCTCGCCAGATCCAAGCCAGTTCGCAACTGGTTTAGCAAGATCGTCTCCGCACGTCTTGATCGGGAAGCCGGTCTTCAGCGCCAAGCATCTCCATCAGAATCGAATGGCCGGTTCGGCGGTGGTCTGCCGTGCTGCGCAGGTTCATGGTGCGCGCGTAACACTAGAGCTGGAGCCGCCACGCCGCGAAGGGGCGTTTCCGCCCGTGCCCTCTGGGTTTCCCCCGACGCCAAACGACGCTCGACTGGCGCTCGACTGGCGCACCGCGGCTCGTCTTCCTGAGCGCCAGCAACTGGACGAAGGGTAGCCATCTCAGTGAGGATGCCGGTGTGACGCCCGTTCTCACCAAGGAGTCTGGCGCAAGCAAGGCGACGCCAACGCTCTGGCCCTTCTGGGCTCTGGCCTTGGGGCTCGCGACCGCGGAGTGGGTTCTTCCCCTGCGATGGTGGCAGCAGGGACCGCTTGCGGCGGCGTCCCTTCTCGTCTCCTTGGTGTGGCTGGTGCGGATGGGCCTCCTCCTGCACGGTTCGGGCGCGCCGAAGCGAGCTCTCCCCTTCGTGCGCAGCTGGTCCCTGGCCGGGTTGGTGCTGCTGTGGATGCTGTACGTGACCGCCCAGGCCGCCAAGATCTGGCTGCTTCGCGAGATGTATCTCGGGAATTCGCCGGGCCCGCCACTGGCAGGATATCGCAGCTACATCCTGGTGGGACTGGTGGTGAACGGCCTTGGCCTGTCGATGCGGCCGCGTCCGATGCAGCGTCTCCTGCTCGCGGTCGCGGATCACACTGCGCGAATGATCGCCCTCTCCTTTGGTGGAACGATCCTCCTCGGAGCCTTCCTCCTCCTATTGCCCGTGTCGGTACGCAGCGCGGCGGACATCTCGGTGGTGAATGCCCTCTTCATGTCGGCGAGCGCTGTCTGTGTCACGGGGCTCACGGTATGCCAGCTCCCGTCAACCTACACCCCCTTTGGGCAAGCGGTACTCCTTGGCCTCGTGCAGATCGGGGGGCTCGGCATCATGGTTCTGTATGGGGCCGTAGTCGCGCTCGCCGGGCGGAGGATGAGCACCCGGAGCGCGCGGATGATGTCGGAGGTCATCGACATTGCGTCTCTCGCAAGCGTTCGACGTCTGATCTGGGGGATCGTCGCTTTCACCCTGGCAGTGGAAAGCGTAGGAGCGCTCGGGCTCTACTTCTCGCTCCGCCCGTTCGCTGAGGTTGCGGCTGGTCCGGGCGCTGACCTGCCGCGCGCTGGCGCGGGAAACCTGTGGTGGGCCGCGGTCTTTCTCTCCGTGAGCGCCTACTGCAACGCCGGTTTCTCGCTTTTTCGCGATGGAATCGTGCCATTCGCCGGGAACTGGGCGGTCTCCGGGTTCGTGATGCTACTGGTGATAGTCGGCGGGATGGGGTTTCCGGTCTGGTTCGAGCTGCTCGGGCGTTTGTGGACCCGGCTGCGGCGACGGCGTCCGGAGCGGTTGAGTCTACACAGTCGGACGGCACTCCTCGTCAGTGGACTGCTGCTGGCGCTCGGGACCGTGATGTATCTCTTGCTGGAGTGGTCGCGTTCGATGTCCGGGCTGCCCCTCCACGCCAAAGTGCTCACTGCGGCGTTCCAATCGGTGATCACCCGCACCGCTGGATTCAACAGCCTCGATTACTCGGAGATGGCGACAGCTACCTGGCTCGGTGCGTGCGTGCTGATGTTCATCGGAGCCTCCCCAGGCTCCACGGGTGGTGGAATCAAGACGACGACCCTTGCCGTTCTGGTGGCGGCAACCTGGGCCGATCTCCGAGCCAGCGGTCGCATCGAGCTCGGACAGCGGTCGCTGGCTGACGGCGCGGCTCGCCGCGCGGTGGGGGTAACCCTGATCAGTGGCGGAACCGTTCTTTTCATCACGTTCCTGCTGCTCTGCATCGAGCCGTTCGAGCCCCTGCGTCTTGGGTTCGAGGCCGTCAGTGCCCTGGCAACAGTAGGGCTGTCCACGGGAATAACCCCGGAACTGACGCCATTCGGCAAGACCATCGTCACCGCCGCCATGTACCTCGGACGCATTGGACCGCTCACTCTGGCAATGGCGTTGGCGTCGAGCCCGACGCCGCGAGCCATCGCCCTCCCCGAGGAGCGCATCGGAATCGGCTAAGCGAGTAGGAAAAACCATGACTCGAATCAAGAAGGTGCTCATCATTGGCCTCGGACGCTTCGGCAACGCCGTGGCTGATACCCTATGGGCGCGGGGCGTCGAGGTCACCGTCGTCGACCGCGATCCCGTCTTGGTGGACGCGATCAAGGGGCGCACGCAGGCAGCCTTCGTTGCCGACGGCACTGACCAATCGGTTCTCGAAAGCGTCGGAGCTCAGGCCATGGACGCCGTGGTCGTCAGCTTCGGCGAGTCCTTCGAGTGCGCGGTGCTAGCCGTCTCCAGCCTCAAGGCGCTTGGCGTTCCGCAGATCATTGCGCGCGGCGAGACGACGCGGCGCGCCGATGTGCTACGTGCCGTGGGCGCCACCCGGGTCCTGGAAGTGGAGCAGGAGATGGGAGTGCGCGTCGCGCAACAGCTGATGACTCCCAGCGCCGGCGATCTGCTCGAGCTGGCGTCGCAGTATCGGGTGGTACCTTGGCCCGCCACGGGAGATGTGGTGGGACGGACCTTGAAGGATTCCGGGCTACGGCAACGTTACGGAATCAACGTCATCGGCGTGCGTCGAGCGGGTGACAGAGGCACCAAACTGAAGGCCCCGTCGCCCGACTATGTGATCCAGGAGGGCGACATCTGCCTGCTCGTCGCAGAAGATTCCGAGATGCAGCGGTTCGTCGCAAACGTGGGTGGCTGAGCTGGGAACCAAGCTGCGAGAGGTCGCTTCAACGACGATGGGTGGTCGGCCAACCGTCACCGCTCAACCTCTCGCAGGAGTGCTAGCCACCCCACAGTGCGACTGCACCGCTAACCAGCGCAGCCAGCGCCAACACTTGGACGGCATAGCGACGAAAATCGGACAGGGTGGACGGCTTTCCGTCGGAGCGCAGGCCCTCGAAGCGAGTCACGTCGAGATAACGGATCCCCACCATCGACACTGCGGCGCCCCACAAGAGGGAGTGGCCCATGACGGGCAATGAGCGACCGGGATGAACAAGCAGTCCAATCCCCAGCATGAACGCAAGCGGCCCCGCAATAAGCCAGAGCAGCCGAACCAAGCAACCGGCAGACGAAGCCGCCTCTGGTTCCGGCACGGAACCAGTCGGATCAGTATCGTGAGACACAGGCCAACTCCACACGGGGCTGCCTTGTTGACAACCCGATGTGGACGGCGGCCCGACCGTCCCAAGCACCTTAACCTGACGCGCCCATGAGCGGGCAAACGCCACCCTTGCTGATTGGTGTCGGAATCTATAAGTCGCGGACACATCCTGTCAAACCGGATCGATACAGATGGATGCCCATTGGTTCGAGATCCTGTCGAGCACTGACATGGCCGATACGGCCTCCAAGCCCGCCCGCGGGACGTCCAGCACACGCTTGGCCCCCGAAGCACCGAAGGCGAGCCAGCCCCCGATCGACGCCCATTCTCCCACCACCGATCCGCAAACCGGGAAAGCCCCCAGCGGCAAGCACTGAGCCTTCGACGCCGGTTGCCATCCCGTGTATCCGTTCACGCCTTCCAACCTGCAAGCGCGCTGCGCGATCCACCTCGCACACGGGGGGCCTCAGGCTCGGGGTCCCACTCGGGCAGCAGCCCGGGTGGGGGAGCCTGGGGGGTTGCGCCTGTGGTTCGGTGCTCACGTACCCGCGTACGCTCCGCTCCGGTCCTCGGTGCGCCTCGTGGGCGAGGCGGCTTGCGCAGCGGGTATTCTGGAGCCGTGAACGCATACCATCCCGTGGCACTGGGCGCATCGCTACGACGCGAGGTCGACGTCATTCGACGCGTCGGTGGCGTTCGCCCTTCGGCGCATGAACCAGTGCGAGATTTGGCGTCGAACGAGCACCAGGTGCCAGATAACCAGGAGGAGACTGAGCTTGGTGGTGAGGTGGTGGAGGCCGATCACCCCTCGCGATGGTTCCATCCCAAGGAACCGTGAGCACAGAACACCAGTCACGATCATCAAGGTCGAGACGACCCCAAGGAGCAGAATGGCGACGCGACGAACACCTTGGACCTTCCCCAATTTGGCGCCGAGGCGGAACACGCTCCCGAGCCGGGCTCGGTGACGAAGGGCGTGCCACACAGCCACCGCCGCGGTCGCGAGACCCAGCAGGGCGTGCAATACCGCACCCTCGAGCTGGTGGGATTTCGCCACACCCTCCCCGAGAAGGAAGGAGGCGATGAAACCCATGCCGAGAATGAGGGCGATCCAGGGAGTGGCGGGAGCGGAGGACGTTTGGCGTGCTTCGTTCATCGTGCCGCACCAGACGCAGAAGCCCACGGAAACCCTACGATCCGGCCGCGCAACCTATCACCGACGTGTTTCGCGACGACCTGGAGCAACTTGAAAGGCTTCCCTTGACTTGCGCGTCGACACCAAGCCGTACTGCGGCGGCCGCACTCGGAAGGCCACTCACAGGCCCGACCGAGGGCGATCAGCAGCAGAACAGGAGACGCCCAGTGTCGGATTCGTACATCCAGAGACTCTTCGCTGAACGGATTGGTGGCGAGAACTACGGCAAGTCCACTGCGATCTACAAGTTCGAGAAGATCAAGCGCGCCAAGCGCGCAGCTCTGGCTGACTTTCCAAGCCGCAGACTCATCGACTTCGGCATTGGTGAAAATGACGAGATGGCTCCCCCGCCAGTGCGGCAGGTCATGCGCCAGGAAATCGACAAGCTCGAGAACCGTGGGTACGCCGACAATGGTATCGAGGAGTACAAGCAAGCAGCTGCGCGCTATCTGAAGCGCAACTTCGGCGTCGAGCTCGATCCGGCAACGCAGGTCATCCACAGCATTGGGTCCAAGCCAGCTTTCGCCTTGCTCCCCACGGCCTTCATCAACCCAGGGGACGTGACCCTCTTCACCGTGCCCGGTTATCCGGTGGCGAGCACCTGGACCAAGTATCTGGGCGGGGAGGTATACAACCTGCCCCTCCTGCCACGAAACGACTTCTTTCCAGACCTTGACGGCATCCCGGAGGATATTCTCGGCCGCGCCAAGCTGCTCGTGATCAACTACCCAAACAGCCCTTCGGGGAAGGTAGCCACCCCGGCCTTCTACGAGAAAGTCGTGGCCTTCGCCAAGAGAAACCGGCTCGTCGTCGTGCAGGACGCGGCTCACCTGCCCTTCACCCATGGCCAGAAGCCCCTCTCTTTCCTCCAGACCCCGGGCGCAGTGGACGTGGGCGTCGAAGTCCACTCCATGAGCAAGGGATGGCACATGATCGGCTGGCGCCTGGGTTTCGTCGCGGGAAACCCCCTCGTCGTCAAAGCCTACGGCGACATCAAGGACAACACCGACTCGGGCCAGTTCAAAGCCATCCAGAAGGCAGCCACAGCGGCGCTCGACGACGACAGCCTGTGGCGCGCGGCCCAGAAGAAGTACCAGCGCCGCATGGAGCTCCTGGTCGCAGAGCTGCGCAAGCTCGGCTTCTCGCTGGACATGCCAGAGGGCACGTACTTCCTTTACACCAAGGCACCGAAAGGCATCATCGGCGGCCAGGACTTCGCGGACGCCGAGGCAGTGAGCCAGTGGTTCATCCGTGAGAAGAGCGTGGTCTCGGTTCCCTTCGACGATATCGGACCGCACCTACGCTTCGCCGTGACCTACGAGGCACCCACCGAGTCCGACGAACGGGACTACATGCGGCTGTTTGCCGAGCGGATGTCGGACACGAGGTTCCGCTTCTGAAAGTGCGCCCCCTCGCTCCGGCCGAGGCGAGCGGTACGACCAGCGGTGCGGCCTCGCTCCCCCGTGCAAAGCGTTCGACCGAGTTCCGGCCGATGGCGCCGTCCCTCCTCCGAGGACACGCGCCATCGGCGCGGGTTATTTGGACGCCGGACGGTTCTCGGGCATGCTGACTGCACCATTGTAGGTGTGGCTATGCGGTGCGTCCATCTTCTGGGCGTCCACTGGCCGAGATCTGTTCTCCGGAGCGTACGTGCTGGGGTTGATTGTCAGGCTTGGGCTGCTTCTCGCCATCGTTTTCGGCGTCGCTTACGGGATTACCCGCGCTCTTCGCCAGAATGCGCACAGCAAGGCGGCCAAGCGCATTCAGGGCGACGTCCGGGCGCTCAAGCAAGGCCTCGAGGCAGGGCTCTACACCGTGCAGGAGTATCGGGATTTTTCCGATCGAATCCGGGTTGCCTGCAAGAAAGAAGGTATCGAAGTGCCAGATCTTCCTCAATACGAAGAGCCCAGCTCGAGGAGAGAGTCGTGAGAGGGTTGGTGGCGCGGCTGCGTCAGGTCATAGCCATCATGGGGGGAGGCGCCACGGTCGGCGCAGCATTGTCAGCTCTGCTCTTCCTGGCTCTGAGCGTCGTCGACCTCGAGCCTGGACAGGCAGCCGTGCGGCTCAATCAGATCACCGGGAGCCAAACCGCCGTTACCACGGCGGGGTGGATGGTCCGCATTCCGTTCATTCACAAGGTGCACATCCTGGATGCCGCCCCCCACACCTTCAGCCTGCAGGGAACCCGGGATGTCGACGACCTCCACGTCGCCCAGCTCACGGTGCGCGCTAGCGATGGGTCGAACTTCCACTTCGAAGACACGACCATCATGTTCCAGCTGCGCCCAAGCGACGCGGTGGTCGCCGTCCGCGACGGCGGTCCGGGAGACGGCTACACGACGTGGCTTCGGCCCTACGTGCGCTCCATTCTGCGTGACGAATTTGGACGCGAGAGCACCATCGCCGTGTCGGACCCAACCACGTACGAGGCAGCTTCTCAGCATGCACGAAATCGCTTGAACGAGGTTCTGAACCCGCACGGCGTTCTCGTCTCCCAGCTAGTGACCCCTCGCCCCAAGTTCAACGACGCCTACGAGCACGCGATCGAGGAGCGGAACGCGCTGGGAAACCAGGAGCAGGTCATTATCAGCAACCTCGACCGCGCCGGCACCGAACGTGATCGCCGCTTGGCAGAGGTGGATCAGGCCCAGAACCAGTTGATCCAGGAGCGCCGGGCGTCCTTGGAGAGCGATCTGGCAAAGGCCATCACGGGTCAGGCCCAAGCAAGACGCGAGGCGGACACCTACCACATCGAAAAAATCGCCGCAGGCCAAGCGGCACTCAGCGCGGCCGAAGGCGCAGCCAAGCAACTTGAGGCAGAGCTCGCCGCCAGCTATCAAGCCCGGAAGGCGGAGATCGACGCGTTTCGCACCCAGCCCCTTGAGCGAGTGATGGAGAAACTCGCCACTCGTCTGCAGAACGTGACCATTCATATCGAGCCCTACGCGAACGATGCAGCACCTTCGCGCGTGCGCCTGGAGCAAATCAATCCATGAGCCTAAAACAAGCCATACTGTCTGCGCGAAGCAAGAGGACAGGGTCACCAGGCCCGACGAGTCTCGACGAGGGTTTGGACGCGACGAAGCCCCCGAATGACCCACCGAGTCGCCTCGCTGTTTGGTCCAAGCGCTATCTCTTGGCGCTCGCGGTGCTGTTGTTGGTACGGGGGATTGCGGTCACCGAGGTGGAGGTCGGCACGGTTGGGGTACGCTACAACAATGCCCTCGGCTTGAAGAGGGTGGACCTCCGCCCCGGATACCACTTCGAACTCCTCGGACTCCAGCGCGTTTGGCGCATGCCGTCGAGCTACCTCATCATCAACTACGCAGCGGGGCAGACCGCGGGAGAGACCTCCAGCCTCCGCAGCAAGGGACCAAACACCGAGATCGTTCCCCAGTCGCTCAGTATCCGCACCAAGGACAACAACACCGTCAACGTCGACGTGTCGATTCCCTATCGCATCAAGCGGGGGGAAGCGTGGCGGATCATGGAGGCCGGCAACCACTTGACCGACGGAGAGGGACGCTATCGCTTCCAACGTTTCGCCGAACAAACCGCCACGGACGTGCTTCGCGGCCACTTGGCTCAGCTTCGCAGCGAAGATTTCTACAACACGGACCGCAGGCTAGAGGTCGCCAAGGAGACGCTCCAGGCACTCAACAAGAAGCTCGCGGTGTACCACCTCGAAGCCAATACGGTGCTGCTCCGTGCCGCCTACTTCCGCCAGGAGTACGAAAACCAGCTCGCTCAGATTCAGTTCAATTCCCAGCAGAAACTCCTGGATGGCGCCAAGCGCGCCGTTGCGACTCGCCAGCAGTCCCTCGACAACTACAATCAGCACACCAATGCGCTGGTGGCCGCCAAAGAGCAGGACTGGGGCAAACGCATCGCCCAGTTGGATCGAGCCTACCAGGTTGGCTTGGTCGACACCGGGGATGACCGTTCGCCTGGTGCCGCTCGTCGCATGCTGGCATCCCTGTCGCCCGAACAGAGAGCTGCAGTGGTGACGCGAGCAGCCGAGATCTTCGAGATCGACGAGGCGCGTATCTCCGAAGGACACCTCCTCGGAATCAAGAACATCGAAGCGGAAACCATCGAGTATCGTCAGCGCGTCGTCGCCGAGGCCGACGCCGTATCGGCACGCTTGTCCGCCGAGGGCAATGCCCGAATCGCCACCATCAAGGGAGCCTATGAAGGCCGCGTCAACCAGCTCATGAACTCTCCGGCTGGCCGCGCCTATGTCGGGTACAACGCGGCCGACAAGGTCAACTTCGCCTCGGATCTGACTTTCCAGTCCCAGGAGGGACTGCCCTCGGTGCTGCGCCTTGGGGAATTTGCGCGCCGATTCATCGCTCGGTAGGCGGGCGGTTGTTTGTCAATAGGGCGCGTCGGCGCCAAAAACCTGTGTGGTTCCGCCAAACACGAGGATCCGCACCCACGGATACCCAAGGGATGGAATGTCCGTGTTGGTCGCGAACGCTGTCTGAGACCCGTAGGAGAAGTCGTTGGACCAATCAAACACGGCCTCGTGCCAGTTTGCGATCACGAACTGACACGGTGCGGTCTCCGCGCCGCTCGGGAGCGACGGATTTGCGGTGTCGAGCGAGAACTCCACGTAGCAGTCGTTGCCAGCGCAAACCCTGGCCTCGTTGGTGTTCCAACTGCAGCTACCCCCAGAAACCGGGGCCTGGAAGAAGTCCGCGTTCACGTGCCCAGACTCGTCGGTGTAGTAGTATCGCAGACGATACTGCCGCGGATCGAGGCTCGCCGTCGAGACGTTCTTGAGGCGAACGCTGATGTAGATGTAGTCTTGCGGGTAGGCGGGCGTGCGAATCCAGCTGCCGTCGCTGTGGTAGTCGACCTCGACTGGGCTGCTCGCGCAAGTGGACGTCGGAGAGCACATTCCGCTCGTACAATCGAAATCCGTGACACAGTCGGCGTCAGCCGGGCATGCGGGGCAGTTGGCCCCGCCGCAATCGATGTCCGTCTCTCCTTGGTTCTTGGCCAGGTCGTCGCAGGACGGCTCCTGACACACGTTACCGGTGCAACGCAGGCTGTCGCAATCCTCGTCCCCCAAGCAGGACTCCCCCGGGAGACACCCTGGACAGCTACCGCCACAATCCAATCCTGTCTCACTGCCGTTGCTCACTTCGTCGTCGCACTCCGGCGCCAAGCAGGTGAGGTCTGAACCGCAGACGCCTTCGATGCAGTCCGCGGCAACGAGGCAAGCCTCCGTTACCGCGCAGCGATCGCAGTTCGTCTCACCACCACAATCGACGTCCGTTTCGCCCGCGTCTTGGTGACCATCTTCACAACTCGGAGGCATGCATCTCTGAGAGAGGCAGAGCAGCTCGAGCGGGGTCGATTCGCAGTCCAGATCCGAGGCACAGCTTTGGCCCTGTCCGCAACGACCGCAGTCGGAGGTGCCCCCACAATCGATACCGCTCTCGAGGCCATTCCGGACGCCGTCGGTACAGGTCGGAAGCTGGCATGTGATATCCGAACCAACCGTCTGGCAGTCTTCGCTCACGCAAGACACCGGCACGTTGCTGCAGACTCCGTGAAGACAGTCGGCCCCGACAAGGCAAGGTCCGTCAAGGTCGCAGTACTTCGGTGTCGCCAGATCGACGCAAGGCCCGCCGCAGTCGATCCAGCCCTCATCCTGGTTCTGGATTCCATCTTCACAGGTGGAGGCGAGGCACGTGCTGGTGGGACCAGTGCCGTTGCAGTTCCGACTGGCGCAATTGGAGGCGAGGCCTAGGCACAGGCCGCCGGGAGGACAGCCTCTGCAGGTCGTCCCACCGCAATCCGTATCGGTCTCGTCTTGATTCTTCACTCCGTCATCGCAGGCTGGCAGCTGACACTGGCCCCCCATGCAGACTCCGCTCGAGCAGTCCTCGTGAACGGTGCAGGTGTCCCCCGGTTCACAGATGCCACACTCTGCGCTGCCGCCGCAATCGATGCCGCCTTCGCCCTGGTTCTTCACCCCGTCCGTGCAGGTCGCTTCAGCGCAGACTCTGTTGACGCAGTTCAGGCTTTCGCAGTCGTCCGCCGTGTTGCACGCGTTTCCAGCGATGCACTTGAGACAGTCAGTGCCTCCGCAGTCGACATCCGACTCGGTGCCGTTGAGCAGTGTGTCAGTGCAATCGGCGTTGATGCAGGTATGCGACTGTTGCTCACAGAAGAGGACCGGCGCCGCGCAATCGCTGTCCTCGTTGCAGTTTCGGCCTCCTTCGCACCGCCGACACTCTTCGCTTGCGCCGCCACAATCCTCGTCGGTCTCGCCGGCATTCGTGACACCGTCATCGCAGGTCGCGATGGCGCAGGTATGCGAGCTGGAGCACACGCCGCTCAAGCAATCGCTCCCGACGTCGCAGCCCTGACCGTCGGGACACCGGCCGCAGACGGCACCACCGCAGTCCTTGCCGGTCTCCGTGCCATTCGCCACTTCATCGTCACAGCGAGCCGCCAGACAGATGCTGGCCGAACAGACGCCATCGACGCAGTCCGAATCGTCACTACATGCAAGACCCGTGGCGCAGCCGGGGCACGTGCTGCCACCGCAATCCCGATCGGTCTCACCGCTGTTCTTGCGTCCATCCTCGCACGACGCAACGGTGCAGAGGCCGTCCTCTCCGCATATCCCACTGGTGCAGTCGGGACCCGCGAGGCATGCTAGCCCTGCTGGGCAGTCGGGGCAGTTGTCGCCACCGCAGTCGACATCCGTCTCGGAGCCGTCGAGTTGGTCGTCTGAGCAGTCTAGGACGGCACACACTTCGTTCAGACAGTAGTTGGTGGAGCAGTCCTCGTCGTCGTCGCAGTCCTGGCCCGCACTGCAGGCGGCACAGTCACCGCCGCAGTCGATATCGGATTCTGTCCCGTTTCGTGCGTCGTCGTCACACGTCGCCGCGACGCAAGCGTCACTGCGACACACTCCACTCTGGCAATCGCCCGCACTTCGGCACGCACGCCCTGATTCGCAGAGCGGGCAATTGCCCCCACAGTCGACGTCGCTCTCCTCGCCGTTCGTAGTCTCGTCCTGACAGGTTGGCGCGAGACAGAGCCCGTCCTCTCCACATACGGAGCTCTCGCAGTCCAGGTCCGAACGGCACCGGTCTCCTGACGAACAGGGGGCGCACTCCGAGCCTCCGCAGTCGGTGTCCGTTTCTTCGGCGCTTCGTTTCCCGTCGCCGCAGGTTTCCGCCTGGCAAACGTGGTTCCGACAGAAACCGCTACGGCAATCCGTCCCGGCGCCACACGCTTCGCGGAACTCGCAGGGCTCGCAGGGGCCGCCACAGTCGATATCCGTCTCCTCACCGTCGAGCTCGCCATTCGCGCACGTGGAAGGACTACACCGCTCTGCAAGGCACAGATCCTCTGCTGAGCAGTCCTTGTCTTCGGCACAGCGTTCGCCGCGCCGACAGGGCGCGCAGTCCGCCCCCCCGCAATCGGTGTCCGTTTCGTCCTCGTCGCGCTCGTCGTTGCCGCAGGTCGCCGCTTGGCAGAGCTCGTCGAGACAGCTCTGGCTCGCGCAGTCACCCGCCACCTCACAGCGCAGAAGAGGGCCGCACGGGTTGCAGGACCCACCACAGTCGAGATCGGTCTCGTCGCCGTTCAGCAACCCATCGCCGCAGCCCTGCTCTTGACACTCACCATCGGAGCAGACATTGGAGCCACAGTCGCGGTCTTCGCCGCATGACTTACCAACGGCGCAGGGATTGCAGGCGCCGCCACAGTCGACATCGGTCTCGTCGCCGTCGGTATCGCCGTTCGCACACGTCTCGTCAGCGCAGTTACCGTCGATGCAGCTCGAACTCTGGCAGTCTGAGTCTCGATTGCAGGCCATGCCGGCCGCACATGCAATGCAGTCCGCACCGCCGCAGTCGACGTCCGACTCGTCCTTGTTGCGCGACCCGCTGGTGCAGTGGCTTTCCTGACAGATGCCATCAACGCAGGAGACCCCGTCGCAGTCACGGCCGTTCCGGCACGCGGCCCCCACGGCGCATCCGGGGCAGTCTCCTCCACCGCAGTCGACGCCGGTCTCGTAGCCATTCTTATCCTGGTCGCTGCAGCTCGCTGCCTTGCCCCCGACCTCGTCTCCGCACGCCGAAGAGAGGAGGGCGGCCAACACGAACAGGGACGAGTACCCGAAGGCCTTCCCTAAGAAAGAGGATTCCATCGGAGGGGAGTCTACCGAGCACATTGGGTGCCGACCACACCACATCATGGCCACTCGTGGTCGAACGCTGATAGGACACTCAGTAGTCGTTCGAACTGCTCTGCATGCTGAATCGTTTGTCGCCGGAATCGGCGCGCCCCATCCCTCTCAGGCACTGGCCCGCGGGCCGCCAGGAACACCGATTCTTGCCTCGGGCGTCATCGAGGCACCCGCTCATCCGCGACACGGTTTCGCCTCCGCCAGCAGTATTCTACTGTGATTGCATCGGGGTCACTGCCCAGGGCGATGGGGCGCGGGTGCACCCTTTCCAGTCCTCGGGTGGAATAGGTCTAGGGAGCCCCACGTTGGGTTTCACGAACCAAGGAGGTGATACTCGAGACAGTCTCAGTTCCTGGTTGTTGTGCCCAGCAACAGCCATCTGCTTGGTCGTGGGCGGCTCCTCTCCCTGCAGCGCACTCCACCCAAGCACATCCCGAATCCTCGCAAAACCAAGCAGTTGCAGCAGCACATGGCCCCCTCGGTGCATTACCGAGGGGGCCTTCTTTTATGCCCCTGGGCTTGTGGAGGGTTCACAGCGTGCACGGAAAATGGCTATTGCTGCCGCCGAAAGACCTCGGCACGTAACAGCATCGAGACGATGCCCCTCAAGCAGCAGTCACTTCGCGGGCGCGTGCAGTCGGACGATGCCCCATTGTGATCCCGCGCCGCAGCACCATCGCGACGCGGGTCGCATCAGTTCTTGCATGCAAGGTGTCAACGGATCCCTACCGAAGCTCCAGTAGGTCAATGCTCTCACCGCTCTCGGCTTCACTGTTGAGGAACAGCGAGCCCGAATCGAGCACAAGGCTCGGCGGCCGCGCCGAACGGATTGCGCTCTTGGCAATCGGACGAGGGGCACCCGGGTTGCCCTCCATGTCGATGGTCGATGTGAACACGGTGCGGCGCTCAGGCGTGACCTGAACCCACGCCACGTGGCAGCCAGCGCCATCGGCACATTCCATGGCGAGATCGGCGGCGGGCTCGGGAATGCTGGCTGAGCGTGCGGGTTCGGCCACTAGGTGTCCGCTCTCGTCGAGACGACCCGTCCGGAACCACGCCTCCTGTCGAGCCGATAGGCTGCGCTCGATCCAAGTGACGCGTATGCTGGAACCGTCCGCCGCGAGCACCGGTGAGTAATCGTGTTCCGCTCCGTTGAAGAGACAGAATTCGGGGCGCTCGGGGCGTGCGTCTTGAGCCAAGAGGTATACGCCGTGTAGGTTGCCAGAGCCGCGCTCGAGGTCCGCGCGATCGTCGCTCCAAACGGCGAGCACACGCGGCCCTACGGTGATGAGTTCGAGCCCTGAAGCAGACCCCTTCGCGCGCGTCAGGCGCCGCCCGGGAGCCACCATGTCGAGCCCCTCCGTGACGCGAGCTGCATACACCTCTGGATCACCATTACGCCCGTCGATCCAAGCCACGACCCAGCCGCCCTCCACGCGGGACGCCGCGACATCGTAGATTTCCGACCGCTGGCGGGTGAGCATTCGCTGTTTGAGCTTGCGTCCCGTCGTGTCCAGAAGGGTCAGAAAGACCTCCGGCTTCCCGTTGTCGAGCGCCGACCACGCCAACAGGGCGCGGTCGCCACTCGCCGCCAAATCGACCCCGGCCACGGATCGAGCCCGCCACGATACCCGAAACGGCTCCGAGCTGGGACCATTGCCGTCGACCCTGAACACGTCGAGGAGTGCGCGTACCGACTCCCGTCTGCCGTCTGGAGCCGGGCCGGGAGGCGCCTTTGACGTGCCCTCGGCGTCGAATTCGGTTACCCAGGCCAGCAGACGGCTCGAGCCAAAACCGACAACATCAAAGTCGGCGACACTGTCCGTTCGAACCAGTGGGGTGAGCTCCGCCAACTGCGGCTCCACCGATGATACAGGCTTCATCGGCGCGGGCTTCGGCTTGGAGGGCCGCTTTCCGAGGGCGACGTCAAGCACAACTGCTGATTTGCCGGCAATCGCGGCGAGCGCGCGACAACCGTTCTCCTCGGAGCAGCTCAACCCCCAAACCAGATCGGCGAGCCTGCCCGAGTCATCCAGAATAATGGGCTCACTCGCGCGCAGCTGGAGATCCTCTTCGAACTCGGCGAACGTTGGGGCGGGCCCGCTCTCGCAATCCTGGTCGGCGCCACAGAAAGACGCTCGCGTCAGAGCACCAAGGCCGCGACGCGATGCCGAGAACTCGACCTGCGGCGTGCCTCCTCCAACGTACTCGAGTGTGGCACGTTCCTGACTCACTTCGCCGTTCCCGTCGAGACGAGCGATGGTGAGCGCCCGAGGCGACTCGACCGACTCCGGTGCCTCCTCCCACACGGCGTAGCCGTGACTTCGCCCGGGCGCGGGTGCAACGAGCCGCACGAGGGATTGATCCTGGTTCGAGGCGGAAAGCCGGCGCGCAGCCGCAACGTTTGCAGCCTTGGTATCGATGCGCGCGCGGAGAACGTGTGCGCCTTCGGAGGTGCGCTCGGTCCATGCGAGAATCAACTGTGCATCGATAATCACCATGTCGACGTCGAGCTCGATGCCCGTGCCCTCGCGAACCACCCACGGGCTGGGGGACACAATCCCGCTCGAGCTGATGGTTCTCACCTCGACGGAGCGAACGCCAGCTCCCTTGTCCGCAACAAACACCACCGCCACACCATCGGACAAGCCTACGGCCTGCCAGGCAAGCGCTCCCTGCGCAATGATGGTAGGCACGTGATCGAGTACTCCGCCGGGGTGGACCTCGGCTCCCTCGATGGTTGCGCCGTCGCCGTTGGTCGACGCCCACAGGATCATCGTACCGGAACCGTGCGCCACGGCGTCCAGCCATAGGACCCGCTCGCCGCGCGTCGGTACCCTCAGCGGCTTGTTCCTCAGCCGGCCGTTGTCCTCGAGCGAGAACACCATGACGGCTCGTTCCGAAGGCAGACTCGCCGCGACGACGAACCCTGCATCCGCGCGTGCCGCACCGCCACGACGTACGGTTACGAACTCAGGCCGCTCCACAGAGCTCCCCAAGGGCATCGGATCCGCCCCGGGTCGAAGCGAGCGAGCGTACCAGTTGAATCCCATGCGTGACGGTTCGGCCCACGCCGCGACTCGTTCCGGTGTGCCAGTGCCCAGGTAGGGCCCCACCGTTCCTTTGGGTAGTTCGCCAACGAGCCTGGCCGGTACAGGCGAGGTCTGTCCTGCAGCTTCGGTGTCCTTGTGCCCGACCATGGTCGAGGGCTCAGGTGTGGCCCCTCCGGTGGGTGAAGGCTGTGCGGCCGCACAGGCAAGGGCTTGAGTTGTAGCAAGGATGGTTGCAAGTCGTCTCACGGGACGCGACGGTACGAAGGCCAGCCGACGAGCGCAACCCAGGCGGGATCCACAAGCTTGTCGGCCAGTGCCTCGTGTTCGGGTTACTATCCGGCCCGTGACTCTCGCTCTGCGCTTCATGCTTGCGGCTGCCCTACTCGTCATCACGACGACGGGCGCGCTTGGCTTTGCTGTCCGCGACGCATGGCGACGCGCCGAGGAGGCGGGTTTCGTAACGCGTGCTTCATCGGCAGCGCAACAGCTCGAGAAGGACTTGGCGAACGAGGTGCGCCGCTTGCCCGCTCTCGTGCAGCCACTCTGTGAGCACGATCCGCTGGTGGACTCCACGCTGGTCGACATGCGCACCGGTCGCTTGGACAGGGAGCGCCGACTCTCGCTCAGCCTGCGCGTCCCAGAGCTCATGAAGGCTCTGGGACTGGACGAGCTCGTCCTCGTGACGGGTGACGGCGAGGTGCTGGGTGCTGGGGAACCCGGAAAAGTGGGGAGTCGAGATCCAGCCCTCGCGGCGCGACTCCGAGATCCGCCCGGCACGCCACGCCTGCGCGCAACGAGGGAACGGCTTGCGATCGAGGCCTTCTGCCTGCGCGAGGATCGGGGGGCGAGCGTTGGACTCTACGCGGCCCGCCATCTGGATAGCCTACTGCAGCAGGCCTCGGCTCGGTTCGAACTCGACTTGAGCGTGGGGTCTGCGCAGCCACGCGCGGAGACCATGTCGGCCACCGTGACCGTGCACGAGCTCGGCGACCTGAAAGTCACGGCGACACAGTCTCGAATGCCGCTCAATCTCGCCCTGCGCCGACTCGACGCAACCGTGCTGTTGCTTGGCGTGGCCACCCTGGCAGGCGCGCTATTGGTGGCAGCGCTCCTGGCGAGGGGTCTGGCTCTGCCGATCGTGAGACTCGCATCCGAAGCGGAACGCGCCGTCCACGCAGAACCACGCCCCGTTCAGGCACGCGGCGGCCGGGAGCTCAAGCAGCTCGCAGACTCCTTCAATCGTGCGATCTTGGAACTTGCGGCCATGCGCAAGCGCCTCGCCGCCACCGAACGCATCTCAGCCCGCCGCGAGATCGCTCGTCAGGTCGCGCACGAAATCAAGAACCCGCTGGCCCCGATCCGTGCCGCAGTGGAGACCCTCCGACGACTCCACGCTCGAAACGATTCGCGGTTCGATGACTACTTTGATGAGGCCACGCGCACTGTTCTCGATGAGGTGAACCGTATCACTACCATCGTTCAGGAGTTCACGCGGTTCGCTCGCCTTCCAGCTCCAGAACCAACGAGCTGCGATCTGGCAGCACTTGCCAAGCGCGTCGTGGGTCTACACTTGAGCACGTGCCCGGGTCTGGTCCTGGAAGCCCCCGATCGGCTGGATGTGGTGGCGGATCCCGACCAACTCGTCCAAGTGCTGACGAACCTGGTTCAAAATGCCATTGATGCCGTCTCCGATCGCAACGAGCCGCGAGTCGCCGTGCAACTGACGAAGACCGGCGACAAGGTCGAGGTGAGCGTGACGGACAATGGTCACGGGATTCCTCCCGAAATGGAGGAGCGGCTCTTCGAGCCTTACGCGACGACGAAGACCCACGGAACGGGGCTGGGGCTCGCCATCGTCGAACGCATCGTGGTCGAACACGGTGGCGAGATCCGCCACGAACGCTCGTCGTCGGGGGGTGCTCGGTTCGTGATCCTTCTACCCGAGAATGGGCCCGGCCTACTCCCGGAAGCTCCACCGGTCAGCCGCCCCATCGAATGAATGACACAATCTTCAATGGCCTTGTTCGTCCGGCCGAGGACTGCGCTTCCCCCTCGGCGCGGGCAAACGATTCGCGGGTCGCCACGAATCCCCGCCGCAAGTCGGGCAGGGGCTAGTGGAGCCCCTCAGGTGTGGGGACGCGGCTGGAGAGGTGCGACCCCCCAAGGTCGGGGCTTGGATTCTCGACGCTCGTGGCTTAACCGGCTCGACTTGGAGGCCGTGTAAGCGCTGAGTGATCGGTGAGGACTTGTTCCGCCGGTCCCTGCTCCAATATCGTCCTCCTTCGGCGGCGCACGCAGCCAGTTTCCCGCCTCTCGGTGCTCGTTGCCACCCACTGTGACAGGAAGAGACATGAATCGCGCTCCCCACCGTCAGTACATCATCGTCAGCCTCTTCGGCGCCGTCATCTTGCTGGGGCTATCCCTGGTCCCTGGCATCGGACTCAGTTCGCTGTGGGGAGGGATCGCTGGCGTCGTGGTTGGAGCCGTGGCGCTTCTCCTGTTGCCCGGTGAGGGGAGTGTCTCGCCCAAACAGCTCACCGATCTGCGTGACGGGATTGCCCGAATGGTTGAGGGAAAGCGCCCCAAGGCGCCAGCCGACATCGTCCCGCTCCTCGTCCCGGTGTACGACGACTTGCACGAGCTCCATGATGTGGTCCGCTCGTCCAAGGGGGACTCGGAAAGAGTCCGCGACATGAAGAGCGCGGCTCAGGCACTGGGCACCTCAGCGCGAAACTTGAGCGAGTCCCTCACTAGACAGCGCGGCATGAGCGAGCAAGCAATCGCCGCAATGCGTGGCGTAAACGAGTCCCTGCGGCAGATCGCCCAACACGTCGAGGTCCTTGCTGCCAGTGCGGAGGAGTCCAGCTCATCGATCATGGAGATGACCGCCACCAACGACGAGGTGGCGGAGAACATTGTGGAGCTTGCAGGCAGCATCCGCGAAACAGTTGCTTCGATCGAGGAGATGGCGTTCTCGATCAAGGAGGTAGCAAAGAACGTCGATGCACTCTCGCTGACCGCCGAGGAAACCAGCTCGAGCATGAACGAGATGGACGTATCCATCGACCAGGTTCAGTCGAACGCGAACGAGACCGCCCGTCTATCGGAGGAGGTTGCCCAGGATGCTGAACGCGGTGCCGAGTCAATCCTCAAAACCATCGGGGAAATCTACCGCATCAAGGAGAGCACCCAGGAGGCTGTCAGCGTCATCGCAAACCTCGGTTCACGGATTGACGCCATCGGCCAGATCCTCAACGTGATCGATGACGTTGCCGAACAGACCAATCTTCTGGCACTAAACGCAGCCATCATCGCCGCTCAGGCCGGGGAGCATGGCAAGGGCTTCGCGGTCGTGGCTGATGAAATCAAGGACCTCGCAGAGCGGGCCGGTGCCAGCACCAAGGAAATCGCCGAGCTCATCAAGACCATTCAGTCCGAAAGCAAGAACGCGATCGCCGCAGTGGAACGTGGAGCCCACAACGTCGACCGAGGCGTGGAAGTCTCGAACGAGGCGGAGCGCGCCCTCAAGAAGATCCTCGAGAGTTCGCAGAAGAGCACTAACATGGTGCGGGCGATCGCTCGTGCGACTGTCGAACAGGCAAAGGGAAGCAAACAGGTCACCGATGCGATCGGACGGATCGCCGAGACGGTGCAACAGATCGCCGCAGCGACGGCCCAGCAGGCGCGGGGTTCCGAACTCATCATGAACAGCAGCGAGAAGATGCGGACGATCGCCCAGCAAGTCGAGCGATCGAGCCAGGAGCAGACTCGCGGCGGACGACAGATGTCCCAGGCGATCGAGAATATCAGCAGCATGGTGAGTCAGTTGAACGTCGCGCACAGAAACCAGGGAGCCTCCGCAGACGAGGCGCTGAAGACCGCCAAGCAGGTGGACGACGTGTTGCAGAACCAGGAGATTGCGGTGCGGGAGCTCAGTCAGGCCGCGGACCAGATCGTGCGCATCGCCGGTTGAGTGTTGACACTCCCTCGCCTTCCACGGAGCAACCGCCGGACCGCTGTGAGCCCGGAGGACCGCAGCAATCAGCCGGACCGCGGGGCTGGCGAGGCAGGGCCGCTCTGGGCTCGCCCCGCGAGGGGAGCTGGGATTGGTACGAGCTCGAGCACAGGAGTTCCGAGGCTTCTTGAGAGGGCCAGCAACCTCTCGATGTGCGATTCGGTACTCTCGGAGGCCGGAAGGTCAGCGACCCATTCGAGCGCAGCCGGACTGGGAGCGGATGGGAACACGCCGACCACTACCCAGGGCCGCGCGACGAGTGACCATCCACTCTCCTTGAGCGCTTCCACTAGGGCGCGAGCGGGCTCGGCAAGCACCAACCTGTAGCGACGCCGAGGCGCACTGGCCTCCGCATCGGGAACTCGTTCCTCCACGATATCGCCCTGAACCTGGACGATCCTGTCCATGGCGTGAAGCAGCGAATGACCGGGAGCCGTCACGGGCCAGCTCAGAAAACTGGCGAGCAGCCTGCGCCCAGTCGACGCACGGCGCAGCACTTCCAGTACCCAATAGCCACTTTCTGCGTCGAGATCCTCGGTTGGCAACTCCACGACAAGCACCGTAGGATCGGTAACCAGCGCCTCCGCCAGCTTCACGCCGCGCGCTTCAGGCTCTGCCAGCAAGGAGAGACGCTGGGCCCGAAGCCTCTCTAGACCAAGGCCGGCGAGGGCACGTTCTCCCGCAGCCCGCGCCTCACGCCTGCCGAACCCGGCGAGCTCGGCGCTGGTCGCCAAATAGTCGCACACCTTCCAGCCCCTCGGCCACGTCGAGGGTCGCAAGGCGACTCCAACGCGCCCGTGCCCGAGCTCCCGCGGAATACTCACCCCGCCAATGCTGAGGCGGCCCCCCGCCAGGGTACGTTCGCCACAGAACAACCGAAAGAGCGACTCCCAGTCTCCCACGAGCCCAGCCCGACTTGCCGTTAGCCGCAAGTCGGGGAAATCATGGGTGCGCCCTGCCGGATCTCGAAGCCGAAGCCCCGACGTATGCAACAGGGGCTCCTCAGTCATGCACGATGGCATACTCCAAGCGCGCCAACGGCTTGTCACCAGCGTGAATCACGAAGGGACCAAGTGCCTGGACGACATCATCCAGCCCGAGCGGCAACGGAAGCACGGCGCCATTCACGCCCGGAATACCGAGGAGTCTGCCGATCAGGCTCTCGTCCGGAGGCGGTAGCTCGCGAATAGGCGCGTGTTCGGGGAGTCCGGCTGCCTCCCTCGCGTAGCGAAGGGCTGCGCGTAGCCCGCCAAGCTCATCGATCAAGCCGTGGGCAAGCGCCTGCTCACCGGTCCAGACGCGCCCGCGGCCGACCTTGTCGATTGCGGCCGTCTCCATGCCGCGCCCCATGGCCACACGGGACAAGAACAGATCGTAGAACTGGCCCACCTTCTTGGCGAGTTCCTCACGTTCCTCCTCGGTGAAGGGACGAAACAGGCTCTCGGAGTCCGCGTGCGGAGCGGTCTTGTACGTCTCGACGTTGACGCCGATCTTCTTGAGGAGGCCAGAGACATCTGCCTTGCCGTAGAAGACGCCAATGCTCCCCGTGATGGTCAATGGGTTCGCGAAAATTCGCGAGCCCGCCGAGGCGACGTAGTAACCGCCACTCGCGGCCATGCCGCCCATGCTGACGATCACCGGTTTGACCCTGGCCGCAAGTTGGACCTCACGCCAGATCACGTCTGCCGCGAGCGAAGAACCGCCGGGGGTCTCGACGCGCAGCACGATGGCCCCGGTAAGCTCGTCCTTTCGCGCGTTCCGAATCGCCTCGGCAATCGTGTAGGAGCCAGCCACCTTCATCCCGAGCAGGGGAACGGTGGAGCTGCGCCCATCGATCATGTCACCCTCGACATAGATGATGGTGACTCCGGGAACCGCACCGTAGTGCTCGGGCGCTCGCTCGCCGGGCGGAGCCTCTCCCAAGAAAACCGGATGACCGACGGCCTCTTCGACGGCCTCTTCGAGCTGGTCGTCGTATGCGTAGTCGTCGATGAGGTTGGCCTGCTTGGCTTCGCTCGCGACGAAGGGTCCCGTCGCCAGGAGCTCTCGGACTCGTTCGGGCGTGGCCTTCCGCCCTGCGGCCACTCCGGCAACCAGTTGTTTTTCTACCTGCTGCAGAAGGTCGATCTTGTCGGCCTTGGCAACCTCCGTCGCGCTCTGTCGGATGAACGACTCTGGGGCACTCTTGTGGTCCCCGATACGGACGAACTCGGCGCGGATCCCGAGCTTCTCGAGGAGCGAGCCGAAGTAGAAGGATTGCGAACGTAGCCCCGCGAACCGCAAACCACCCGCCGGATTGAGAAGGATCTTGTCGGCAGCCGCGCACAGATACAGCGCAGAACCCGACGCATCCTCGAGATGGCAAACCACCTTGCGGCCACTCTGGCGGAGCAAGCTGACAGCATCGCGGAGTTCTTGAACCCTGGCCAGAGAACCGGCTGGAGCCGTGCGGAGCTCCAGCACGACGGCGTCCACCGCAGGATCGTCTGCGTATCGCCAGAGGCTGCGCAGCAACGCCACGTGCTCTCGAGTCCCAGGGGTCGATTCGATGCGGACCCGAGCCGCCAGCCGTGGCGCGTCGAGCCCAACGGGCTCTCTCCACGAACGGAGGGCAATATCCAAGGTCAGGTTGGCCTGGGGTCGCGACTTGCTTCGCGGACCGAGAGCGTCGCCGATCATCGTGCCCGCAGCGATCGCCGTGGAGCCCATGGGCCCGTTGAAATCGATCTCCAGTCCCGCCGTCGCAAGCCACTCGCGTTCCCGTACAACCTTTTCCGGGTCGACGACCGACGCATCGGCTCGAAGCCGCCCGAGGGGGGGGATATCAACGCCCAGTGTGGCTCGCGGAACCCAGTAACCGGAGGACTCGTCAACGTAACGTGATTCGAGTCCGAGCTCCACGATGCGTGACGCCAGCGGCCGAATACTCAGGGCAACATCGTACGCTGGACGAAGCTCCCCTCCAGAGCGAGTGTGGGGCGCGTTGATGTGATGCGCGACGAAGCCGATCCCGAAAGCATCGTGAGGACGGCTAGTGAAGCCAAAGCTCCACGACTTCAGGTTGTCGTACTGAGTGTCGGTGGAGTAGGCCTTCTGCAGGCTGAATCCCATCGATGCTGTGTCCGACGCCGCGAGGCTCATGCCCCAAGTCAGCCATTGGTACTCTGCATGAAGGGCTGAATGGGGTGGATCGATCAGGTCTAGGCGGACGCCCGTTGCAATGGGCACAATCGGCAATGGGAAACCCAGAGCGACGGCGTGCCCTTGCCAAGGAACCCGTGCGGCCTCGTCGAGGTATGCGCTAGACCAGCGCAACTCGGCTCCTGGCATGAAGGCCAGATTCGCTGGATTCGTCACAAGCGCGCCAGTGTCATCAATGGAAACGAGGTTCTTGCCGAACGTCGGAAGACGCAGCGGGCGTTGGATCTCCTGAGCGGAAGCGGTCGTTGCCAGACCCAACGCAGTGGCGACGACCACGATCACGGTGGCGCTCAGCACCGAACAGCGCAGCGATCGGCCTCGGTTGATCATAGCCACCCCCGCTCGCGCACCACGAGATCGATCTCCGCCCTCCGACGCATAAGCTCGTCGTGATCCTTGACCGCCAGAAAACGCGACTCTGGACCCACCCTGGGGACGTGCAAGAAACACGTGGATAACTGAGTGGTCACCTCGCCGAGCAGTCGCTCGAACTGCAGGACAGGCTGACCGATGACGTCCTTGAATACAGTGAAGAATGTGAAGTTCATCTTGAGGGAGAGTAGGGCCTGCGCATCGAAGTGGAAGGTGTTCGTGTTGAACATCTGAACGCTCGCGGGATCAAAGTCTTGCGGTAAGCGGAATTCCTCCAGCACCACCGGCTTGTCGCACCAGCGGACCGGGATGCCCCCTCGATCGCCGGCAGCCTTGTCCACGACCTCGCAGGTGAGGTGCCGCGAGTGGTTGATGTGCCAACCAATGACTGCTGGATCGAGAGAAGCCCCGAGATTATCGAGATTCGCGACGGTGACCCAGCGTCCTCCGCGGTCGACGAACCGCTGGAGCAGCCCGGATGACTGTAGCGCATCGGGAAGATCCCCATGACCGGAGGCGTGCATTTGCGGCAAGCCGTTCGCGTCAAGGAAGAGTGATCCGTCAGGTAGAAGCCGGAGCGACATGCACTGCGAGAAGACGGCCAAATGGTCCGCGGAAAGGCGGTCACCCAATGCCCGCCGAATGGACGCTTCGGTCGCGTGGCTCGCCATGAGCCAGAGAGGAAACGGTATTCCGAGTTCTTCCACCAAGCGCGCCTGTTCACGCAGTCGGAGCTGCAGAAAGGTCTGACCCGGCAAAGCCTCCGCGAGCGCCTTCACGATGCCCCCCATGCGGGTTGCCATACCGCCGGCCAAGACGACCATGGCGCACTCACCGCGACGGAGAGCATCCTCGCCCGTCTCACGGCACCGTCGGTGTTCTGCGGAACCCGGCGTTGGAAGCAACATGATGTCGTCGGGACTCAGCTGACGGACGTCCCCGCAGACGCGGTTCCTGTCCCGTGAGGCATCTCGCGCCAAGTGCTGCTCGGCTAGACGGATCAGTCGCGCTTCGTCGAATCCATGTCGTTGAAGGTAGTCTCTGACTACCCAAGGCAATGCAGCAATCTGCTGCGACAACCTCGCACTCATGTGGCGGGCAGACTACGACAAACCCTCGAGTTCAGCAGCCAGGACAATCAACAGCCGCGCACAAGGCTCAGCTGCCTTCCGACCCGGCCGCCAAACGCTTCCTGGATTCGAGCGCGAGGAGGCACGATTAGCCCGCGGGTTTGCCCGCATCGAGCAGGTGACGCACCATTGCCGGGTGGTCCGATCGTCGCTGTGGATTGCATTGTGGCTGTTAAGCGGATGCGTGGCCGGCTCCCGTCCGCGTCCAACTCCACCACAACTGGCTGGGGAGCCGCCACTCGACCCAGGAACACCTGATGCGGTTCGATGGCGGGCGGGAGAGCGCGACGCACCAACCGCTAGGCGCCCAGAGCTCCCCACCAACGAGGGCCAGCGGGGGTATTGGCACTATGACGGCGTGGAATTTCGGTGGGTCCCGGGAAAGCAATCAAGCGGCGTCCCCGCGTTCAGTCGAAGATAATGCATGGCACTGGCTGCTCGGATGACGACCTCGAAAAAGGGCAGCGCGAGTGGAGCAACTATTCCAAGGTGGCCGCCCCACACGTCGTGGTGCCAGGCGAGCTGAAGTGCACAGAGTAGTCCCCGACGGGCACGTGGGTCGGAATCGTGATCTCGTGATCGAATCTACCGTCGGAATCGGTCGGGATGGATTGGACGTGAATGAGCTCACCGGTCGGCCCCTGCAGCAGGATGTCCACTCTCGCTTGGGCACACGGACCCGACTTGCCTTCGAATGTGCCGGTGATTCGGAATGCCTGCCCGCGAACGATGCGCTTCGCCGCCATCTGGGCAACGATATGGGATTCTGCGCGGACCGGCGCATTCTCGACGACCCCTTCGGGAAGACCAGCGCCGGGAACCCGAGGCGGGGTAGCCAGGCTCTTGTCCTCAGCGTGGCCTGAGTCGCCTCCGACCGTGCCAGAGCCAAGTGCCCGACCCACCATCGACTCCCCGCTCTCCGAACGTTCGGGCCACGCGAACGGATCCTTCGGTTGGCGGTAGGGCTCGAATCGCGATTCTCTGTCGAAGATCATGCGATCGGCCGCACCCCCGAGATCGACGCGGTACCAGCGTGTCCCGTCGAAAACCTCGACCCAGGCGTGAGCCTCGTTCATCACCATCCGACTTGGAATGCCCTTAGCAAGAGCTGTGACCACGAAAGCGTAGGCGCGGTGCCGACACACCCCCTTTCGCGTCATGCTCAGCTCCTCGTAGAGCGGCGCACCGAGAGCGGCCTCGGGATACTGAAGGGAGGGCTGGAAGCTTCGGAAGTATTGGACCAGACGCGCGAGCGCCTCGGCGGGAGGCGTGGTCGGCAAAACCCCAATATGCTCCACAACACGCGCGGCGGCCTGCTTCGCGGACCGTGGAAATCGGGGAAGAGCAGGCCTCAACGTGTCGTATGAAGCGGCGGCAGAGAAGCCCCCCCCGAAGACGGCACGCTCGATCGCCAACTGCAACGTCAGCCGCACCCGCTGTCTGGTGTTCGACTGCACAAACCAATTGTCCGCGCTGTCACGAAGGAGCGTGTACGGCACCGACGGGCTCACGTTCACTGCCAGAACGCGTGCGCCCGGTCCAACGGAGGGAATTCGCACCGGAGTGCCGGGAACTAGCTCGACGGCGAGGTCTCCATAGAACTGGTCCTCGCCATCCGCGGGCATTCCGCCGACTTCGATAGGGCGAAGTGTCGTGTCACCCACCACGAGCTCGAGGTTCTCGTCGAGACTGTCATAGGCGGACAGTCGCTTGAATGGTGCGATGCTGGGGATGAAGGGCTCATGGTAACTCACGCTGTCCGGTCGTGACGTCGCCCGGTCGATCTTGTAGCCTGACCGATCGCTGGCGGCGTCCGTGGCACCTCCATAGGTGACTCGGCTCGAGTACGGGTCCCGATTCACATCGGGCGCCTGGATGGGTCGATTGGGATCGGCGCCGGGAATTGCCGCTGGAATCTGTCCCCCAGGAGCAACCGCCCCCAGCTCCAAGTCTTCGCCCGTGCTGGGAATGAAGTACTCGTGGAGAACGGGTCCGGCGGCAAGTGCAGGAAGCACGACCGTGAGTGTCAGAACCGCCATCGCAAGCGGCGAACGGAGACTCCGAGTCCTCGCCTTGAATTCGGGTTGCTCAAGGGTCACGGTGTCAAGCCTAGACCTTTCTTCGCGCGCGATCCGACGGTTGATCAGGGCCACTTGCTCCGATCGTGGGACGGTGCAGCAGTGCGGCACTGCGTTCACTCCCTTGCGGCCACGGGTGCCCAGACGGGCTCACACTCGCTCCACTGTAAAACATCAAGGACAGCAGAAAAACCTTGAAAAGAAAATAACTCAACTCCGAGCCAAGAAAGGAGTGTTGGAACGCGTCAGACTGTCCGTTGTCTAATAGGTGATGTTGTCAAAGGTGATGACCCGTCGGGATTCGCGCAAACAACTTGGATTCCTTGGTGACACCTCCCAGACCGCCGGGTTCCGAAGCACAACCGCTTGCCTTCTGATAGCGGTCGGATTGTCGTTCGGGGCCGCGGGTTGTGGCCATCTGAAGCCCTTCGCGTTCGATGAGGTTGCCCAACCGAGACCGGCCTCGCTTCCCGATGGCGGAACCCGCATCGAACCGCCACTTGCACACCTCTTGTTCTCCCAGGACGAAGACTACGTCGTTCGCATCGTCGCGGGGGAAGTGACGTGCTCCGGAACCCTCATTGCGGAAAACCGGGTCCTCACGGCTCATCATTGTGTGAGTGCCCGCGCAGCGGACGGCTCAACGCTCAACCGTGACGTCGGTCCGGAAATGCTGCGAGTCGAGTTGGGCGGCGACTACCTGCCTTGGGGCGAGGTCGGTGTGCGGGCAGTCATCGCGCCTCCGTGCGGCCACGTCGCGGGAAATGGTGACATTGCGGTCCTGGTACTCGAGCGACGGTTGCGCGGCGTTGCGTTCCTCGAGCCAGAGCTCGACAACCCGCCGGAGCTGGGGCTCGAAGTCAGCCCCATCGGCTTCGGGCGGTGTGCGCTATCGCGGGACGGCATCAAACGCCATCAACGGGATGGTGGGCCCGTCACCGAAGTCGAGAGTGATCGATTCGAACTCACGGCGTCGGTCTGCCCCGGTGATTCGGGCGGTCCGGGCATCGATGGCTACGGACGACTGATCGGCCTGGTGTCGGCAAGCGCCATGGACGGCAGCGAGAAGACTCTGGAACCATCCGAGTTCACGCGACTTGATCGATGGCGCTCCGTCTTCAGCCGCGCACAGCTGATCGCGGACGGAGTCCCGGCCTCAGAGCTTCCGCCCCTCGATTGTGACCAGTCGTAGAACGCGGAGGAGTCTCGGGCAGCCTGCCCGACGCTTCTCAACCTGCAACCACTAGGTCACCAACCAGTAAACAGGAGTCCACTGCGTCGCGCGGGGCGGCGTCTTTGCCCAATGCTGAGGTGGCTCTCCGGGTGGGGCAGGGTCCGAACAGTATCAGGCACTGGAAGAACGGGCCGGTGCCGCTGTGGGCGTCGAACGCTGATGTCGGGCAAGTTCCTGCTTCATTGAAAGCGGCTTACGGTCCTTTCGCCGGTCGAGGAATTACCCGGTCCAGGCCGAATGGGTTAGGCTTGTTTTGCAGATGGGCAAGTACATCCGGTTCGTGGTTTGGGCGGCGATCCTGGTTGGGCTCGTCGTGGGGTTCGCGCGATTGACTGCGATCCGTTGGTGGCGCGTGCCAACAGACGACCCATGGCTCCAGGCTTCGGTGGAACCGACGTTATCGGGGGGAGACTGGGTGCTGCTCTGGCGCTTGACTACGCCAGAGTTCGGCGATCTGGTCGTGTGCCCGGAGCCCGATTCGCCGGGACGGCTGGTTGTTGCCCGGTTGGTTGGCGAGGGAGGCGACACCGTCAAGTTCGAGCAAGGCAAGCTCACTTTGAACAGGAGGAGCATTCGGACCGAACGCGACTGTCTGCCCCCAACCTTCGAGGTGATTCATCCAGACCGGGAGACCCCAATAGAACAGCACTGTTCCGTGGAGGACTTGGATGGAGTCCTGCACCCCAAGGGAGAGATTGGCGGCCATCCGTTCAAGGACACCACCGAGGAGGCAAAAATACCCCACGGGGACGTCTTCCTGGTCAGCGACAACCGGCTCTTTAGCTACGATTCCCGCGATTTCGGGACCGTACCCCGGGCATCCTGCAGAGAGGCGGTGTTCTTCCGGCTCTGGGGTCAAAGTGGATGGAAGGATGCTGAACACCGCCTCACTTACATTCGTTGAGACTGCTGGAAGAGAATGGCTGAAACCCGGGTGCAGATTGGCGTCGTCTGCGGACGATGCGACGCGTACATGCCGTTGGGCAGTGCGCATTGCTGGTCGTGCGGGCGTGACCTTCGCCTCTGGCGAAGCAGGCCGCCAACAGCGCCGGTACCACCCGGGCCAGAAATCCATTCCATTCGCGCAGAAACTGATCGAACCTGGTCAAGCGCTGGCCCTCCAGGCTTGGAGCGCGCCGAGGAGAAGGTGATGGAGCAAGCAAAGCATTTCGTGTGCGAGACCTGCATGACGCCCGTGCCGAGCGGCCACAAGTTCTGCGGTCGCTGCGGCGCACCGGTCCCCGAGGACATCCTGAACCTTCGGGTGAGCTACTTCAGCGACATGCAGAACCCGAAGAAGGCTCGCCTGCTCCTCATCAAGGGTGATGGGATGGACGGGCTGAGCTACCACCTCCGGGCCGATCAACACATTATCGGCAATTCCGGACAGATCGAGTTCCCGGACGACCCATTCATTTCGCCCCGACACGCCAACCTGTTCTACCGGGACGGGAGGCTGATTGTGCGAGACGAGGGTTCGCTCAACGGGGTGTTTCTCCGCGTTCGGGGGAGTGTCCCGCTCGTGGCCGGCGATGTGTTCATGGCAGGTGAGCAGCTCTTCCGTGTGGAACCGACGCCCAAAACCTCTGACGCAACGGACAGCGACGGCACCTATTTCTACTCATCTCCGAAGCATCCAAGCACCTTCCGGCTCACCCAGATCCTGGAAGGAGGAGCGTCCGGCTTGGTCGTCTGCGCCCAGGGTTCCACCTTGCAGATCGGACGCGAGGACGCGGATCTGAATTTCCCTGGCGATCTCTACATGTCGGCTCGTCATGCGACCGTCGAGGAAAAGGACAGCCGCTTCACTCTGACGGACCACGACAGCCGAAACGGCACCTATGTCCGACTGAAGAGCGAGCAGCCACTCGTTCACGGTGACTACCTATTTGTTGGACGAAAGCTACTTCGCGTCGAGATGAACGTGAACTAGCGCTCATCGAATCCGATGGGCTGCGCCGGGGAGCCTCGGTACGCTGGCCTCGCTGGACAGTAATGCGGGGGAGCGGAATCGCATGGGTGGCGGAACCGCTCGGCGCCCGTGCATACCACCCGCGGTTCCAATGCCGCTCGCGCTCCCCGACAGCGAACCTGACTACATCCTGCAAATGCACGTGGCAACCGGACTGGGCGCCGAGTCTCGACCGTGACGGAGCTGTCGGTTCAGGCCCCCGATGTCGGAGTCGTCGCGCCGGGTCGCAAGCGCTGTCGGCGAGGCCGAACCGCGGAAGGGTGATCGGCGTTGGCCACCGAAGGGCGAGCCTCGCGCGCCGCGAGACTAATGTCGAGCACCTCCTCTGCAAGCGTGCTGAGGGGGGTCTTGCGAAACTTGGTTGCCTTGCCTTGTTCGAGTCTGGGCATTACGGCAACAATGCGCCGCAAGGCATCCGCGATGCGTCGCGGAACGTTGAGGCGGTCCACGATTGGCTCCAGAAACTCCGAGGCTCGCTCCACTCGGTCAACCGCGAAACTGCACGCCTCTCGCATCGGATCCAGGAGCAGAGCTGCGCACAGCACAATATCATCGAGGGGCGCCGCTGTGACCTTCATCCGGCGGTCCACTTCCTGCAGCATGCGCCAAACCACACCGTCGGATTCGTCGAGATCCGATAGGAATGCAGCAAGCTCGGGGACCAGCACGTCGAGGACCCCGGTCTCCCACGCGAGCCACACCGAGCGATGAGCCGCGCCGCCGCGCATCAGGCGCATCAGCTCCTCGAACAGCCTGGGGCGAGCCGCCATCGCGAGTGAGCCACGACACTGGACGATCGCATCGTAGACATCGGGGGCAATGCCAAAGTCCAGACGAGCCGCGAACTTGATGGCTCGCAGGATCCGCACCGGATCTTCGAGGAAACGGACCATTGGATCCCCAATGGTCTGCACGGTTCGCGTCTCGATGTGAGGCATCCCGCCAACCCAGTCGAGCACCTGGCCACGCTCAAGGTCGTAGAAGAGCCCGTTGATGGTGAAATCACGACGGACAGCATCTTCGTGTGCTTCGCCGAAAACGTTGTCGTAGCGAATCAGGAGGCCGCCGTCGGGTTGCTCGGTTTCGGGAGATGGGTTTCGTCGGAAGGTGGCTGTCTCAATGACTTTGCCCCCACCGAACAGGACGTGAACGAGGCGGAACCGGCGACCGATGATGCGTGAGTTGCGGAAGAGCCGCCGAACATCCTCGGGACGCGCATTGGTGGCGACATCGAAATCCTTGGGAGACCTACCAACAAGCAGATCTCGCACGCATCCGCCCACGAGATAGCCCTCATAACCGTGACGAACGAGACGAGTGACGACCTTCGCTGCGTCCGAATCGATCTTCGATTCATCGAGATTGATTGGGTAAATGACCGGCCTGGGAGCCCGTGTGGGCGCCTCGGGTTTGGCTTCGACGGCACTCTGACTCCTCGCCTCGAATCCGCCCTCGGTAGTCTCCTGCGCCTTGACCCTCGTCTCGGCCGCGTCCTTCACCCTGACCCTCGCCTCGGCCGCGTCCTTCGCCTTGACCCTCGCCTCGGCCCTGGTTTCGGCCACATCCTTCGCCTTGACCCTCGCCTCGGGTTTGGCTTCGGCCGTGTTCTTCGCTCTGACCCTGGCCTCGGGCCTGGCCTCGGCCACATCCTTCGCCTTGACCCTCGCCTCGGGCCTGGCCTCGGCCACATCCTTCGCCTTGACCCTCGCCTCGGGCCTGGCCTCGGCCACATCCTTCGCCTTGACCCTCGCCTCGGGCCTAGTTTCGGCCGCGTTCTTCACCTTGGCCTTGGCCTCGGGCCTGGTTTCGGCCACGTCCTTCACCTTGACCCTCGCCTCGGGCCTGGTTTCGGCCGTGTTCTTCACCTTGGCCTCGGGCCTGGCCTCGGTTGCGTTCTTCAGCCTGGCCTTCGCTTTCATCTCCGGAACCGCTCCGTCCGGTATTTGGGGCGCACGCTTGGGTGTGCGCAGGCGTCCACCCTCGACTGGTGCTGGCCTTGCCGGCTCACCAGGATCCGCGACGGGAGTGACCGTGTGGGAAACCGCAGAGCCGCGCGAGGAACGCGTTCGCTTGGGGGATTGAGTTGATGCCTCGGCATCAACGGAGTTGGATTGGGGGTTGGTTCGGCGTCCCATCGACGGTGTGTACCTCGACCACGCGCTGCGGGCTCAGCGGTGCTAGCAGCTTCTGTACCCTGTGGCCAGACCAAGGGCCGGCTGTCGAGTCCGCATTTCTCGCTTAGCGCAGCGCGATTTCGGCCGTAAAGTAGTTTTCGGATGAAAGCATTTTGGCTTCGGTACCGGGGAACCCAATTCCCCGTACGCAGAGGAGAGTATCTGCTTGGGCGAAGCCCCTATTGCAGCATCGTCATCGCGAACCCGCTGGCATCCCGACGTCACTGCGCCCTCCGCCTCACGCCGGATGGCCTCGTGCTGGTGGATCTCGGTAGCGCCAACGGAACTCATGTGAACGGCGAACGCCTCACTGGGGAACGTCCCCTGGCGGCAGGCGATCGGGTGCGAATTGGGTCAGAGGTTTTGATCGTCGAGCAGCTGGACGACGGCCCCCAACGCGATGCGCGACGAACGTACCACGAGACCAGCCAGGCGCCACTCTCAACCAGTCGTCCGCCAACTCTCTCGAATGACGAGCTCGTTTCGGATAGCTTCGAGGAGGAATCATCGACGGTCACGCATGCGGACACTCTGGAATTGCTTGAGGCCCTCGTGCAGAGCGCCTCGGACAACGAGCGCCCGCAGGACCTTGCACCCGTCATACAACGCACGGTGGAGCGCGTCGTTCGACAGGCCGGCACGGCCCTCAGCAGCGAGGACGTGTACCAGCTTCACGCGATAGTCTCTGGGGTCGCGGCCTGGTTTCCAGACGGCTCCCTCGACGAATGGGCGAAGGCGGTGCTCGCCACCCTCGGTCGTAAACCATCATGAGCATTCTCCTTCTGTCGGCGGATGACGAGGCGGTCGACGCGCTCAGCGCAGCGCTCGATCGCCTGGGACTCCCAGTCGAGACAGCAACGACCGTCGAGGAGGCGGGGGCACGCCGCGACAGCTCGCCCCCACTGGTGCTGATCGTCGACACCGCAGTTCCCCATCATGACCAGTTGGAGCGGGCGTTTGCGAGTCGGTCGCCGTGGATGCGGCTCTGCGTGATTGCGGATCCCGTACACGAGCCGCCATCAGAGAACGCTCTCGTCGTGCCCAAACCCTTCGACGCCATGGAGGTGGCGGCACTGGTAGGGCAGGAGCTCCGAGCCGCCGAGCTGGATCGCAGCCGCCACTCGCTTCTGCAGCAAACAGACCAACTCACGCACGAGCGACTCGGCCTGGAACGGGAACTCGAGCACGTCGAGCGCCTCGCGTCGCTGGGTCGTATCGCGGCCGGTATGGCGCATGAGATCAACAACCCCTTGGCGGTGATCCACGCATCCGCGGACTACATTGCCGAGGTCGCCGCAGACGTAGACAACGAGGACCTCACGTGCTGCATCGAGGACATGCGTCTGGCAATCGAGCGGATCAGCGTGTTCGTGCAGCACATCTGCACTTTCGCGCGGCGAGAGCGGCCCGAACTCGTGGAGGCGCCGCTGGCGGGCGCGATCAACATCGCGATGCGCATGGTGACGCCACGCGCGAAGCAGAAGAAGGTCGGGATTGAGCTCGGCGACGTCCCCGGACTGCTTGTCCCGCACGATGCACCGCGGTTGGCGCAAGCGCTCATGAACTTGCTCTCGAATGCCATCGACGCGACTCACGGGCACGGGCACCTGGTGCACGTCTACGTCGTCCCACAGGAGGATTCCGTTTCGCTCGTCGTGGATGATGACGGCACCGGTCTCTCCGGCGCCGACTCGGCCCAACTCTTTGAGCCGTTTGCCACCACCAAACCGCCGGGCGAAGGAACGGGCCTTGGGCTGACCATCGCACGGCGGATCGTGATCGATCACGGTGGGACCCTGACGCTCGAGAACCGCGAGTGCGGCGGAGCTCGAGCCACGTGTCGCCTGCCTCTCCTGGTCCCCGAGAAACACCTAGTAGTCGTCGTGGAGCTCGACCCAGCGCTCAGGCGGGCACTCCAGGTTGACGTGAAGCGCGAGGGGTTCACCGTCGTCTCTGGTGAGACGTTCGGCGACGTCGTGCTGGAGCGGGACTCCCAGCCGCCCAGCGTGGTCATCTGTGACCCAGGACATTCGGAGGCTGCAGCAGAGTCAGCGTTGGCCGAGATCAACTCGCGTTTCGACGGAGCTCGACCGTTGTTCGTCACGAGTGCTGCGCTGCCTCGACGGCTCGTGGACTATCCCCATCTCAGCAAGCCGTGGATACGAAGCCAGCTCGTCGATCTGGTCCGCCGACAATGCGTCGCGAAGCGCACCGAGCGAGCTCGCCAGTCGGTGCCGCCAACGGAAGAGCTCTGAATCAGCGAGCGCGATTCTCGAACGGTGCGAGCGCGATTCTCGAACGGTGGCGAGCGCGATTCTCGAACGGTTCTGCCTGCCCCCTCGGGGTGTGGGCCGGCCAAGCCAATGGAGTGTAGCCGGTATGCTCGACCCAGATTTCCACGTCCTTGCTGGAACTTTGGGACTCCGTGCGCTGCAGGTCACCGCCGCACTGGATGCCGCAGAGCCACCTCATCCCGACTGCCATCTGGCGCTCATTGGTTGCGGTTGAGGCGCAGGAACCGGCCTATTGACCAGGTAACCGTCCGTCATTGTGGTGAATCAAGGCTGGCGCTGCCGATCCTTGCTGCGTCGAGCCCTGGTTTCGTGGCCGCAGTTGCGTTCGTGAAGAATGCGCAACCCTTCTAGGGTCAGAGTGCCGTCAACCTCCTCGATCGACGCGGCATGCTTGGCGATGAGCGTCGCGAGTCCACCCGTTGCCAGCACTCGACACGCATAGCCGAGTTCGCCGCGGATCTTGGCGACCAGCCCGTCCACCATGGCAGCATACCCGAAAACGATGCCTGACTGCATGGCGTGCGTGGTGTTGCGCCCCACTATCCGCGGCGGAGCGGCAATTTCGATGCGAGCCAGCTTCGCAGCACTGCCGAGCAGTGCGTCCAGGCTGACCTGCACTCCGGGAACGATCACACCGCCGAGATATTCTCCTGCCGGGCTGACGCAATCAAAGGTCGTGGCAGTGCCGAAATCCACCACGATGAGCCCGCCTTGAACGCGATCGAAAGCCGCGACAGCATTCACGATTCGATCGGCCCCGACCTCGCGGGGGTTCTCATAGAGAACGGGCATCCCGGTCTTCAACCCCGGCCCCACGATGAGCGGTTCCCGGGCAAATGCACGACGTATCGCGCCACTCAGTGTGTCGGTAAGCGGCGGAACGACGCTCGCAATGATGGCGGCATCCACCGCGTCATCCCCAATCCCGCGAAGCGCGAGCATCTGGCGCAGCAGGACGCCATACTCGTCCTCGGTTCTGTTGCGCACCGAAGCGACGCGAAAGGTCTGGCACAACGACTGCCCGTCGTAGAGCCCAAAGACGATGTTGGTGTTCCCAATGTCAACTGCCAGCAGCACGAGCCCGAGCCTACAGCGCCGAGGCCCGAAGATGGAAGCCTTCGAAGGTCGCGAACCATCGGCTCCGCGACGCGAATGGAAGGCGGCGGTCCGTCTACTCCACGACGCGAGCCGACTGGATGGTGTCACCGAGAACCAGGCGGTCCCAACCGGAGCCGGCTCGGCCGATCAGTGGGTAGTCCCCGTCGAGGTGCGGAAACGAGCCGAATGTCACGAAGAGCTGGCTCGAGCCGCTGTCTCGGCCAGAGAGAGCAACGCCCACGGCTCCTCCCTGGAACGGCATGGGAGTCGACTCGCTCGGCAATGGTGGGAGACCCGCGCCGCCGTAGCCGTCCCCTCCGGGGTCTCCGAATTGCACCAGGAACCCGGGAATCATGCGATGAACGGTGACGCCCGAGTAGAACCCCTTGTGCACCAGATCCACGATACGGCGCGTCGCCGCAGGCGCTAGATCCGCATCGAGCGCAATTCTCAGCGGCCCCAAGTCCGTTAGGAATTCGATCGTAACCTGGCCGCCGACGCCCCAAACGGGCGGCATCAACGCTCCTCCGGGTGTCGGAGATTCGCAGGGTGCGCTCGGTCCGCCCAGTAGCTCGAGAGCCCGACCCAGCCGCTCGCGCAGCCCTGGCGAGGCGGTCTTGCACATGACTTCCAAGCGCGATTTGACCCCGAGGAGCTGCATGGCGCCCGCGGCTTCGGCAAGGGCACCAACGGTCTCCGTGGCGTCTGGAGGCCACGCGGCGTCAAGCCCGGCGCGGAGAGCGTCAGCAACCGCAGGATGAGGGCGAATCGCCCCCGGCTCGACGGGAGCTGCGGCTCCACGTACCGGATGCATGGTCAGCGTCTCGGCCGCAGCCGCAACGGTTCCGAGCTGTGCACTCCGAAGGGCGTCTGCCAGAATCGGCGCTGCGTCGGAAACCTCTGGGTGCGCGGCGATCATGCGAAGCGCTTGCTGCCGCACGATCGGGTCTTTCGCTCCAACATACTCCCGCCAGCGCACCAACCGGTCACCCGCCAGTGGCTTACGTCCGAGCACGCTCAGCCGTGCCAAAGCGCCCTGGCGACCGCCGTCCTCCGGATCACACGCAAGCAGACGTTCAGAGAGGCTCGCGGTTCCCGCCAGAACGGATGCCGCGCGGCAACGTGCCCAGACCGCCCGACGACGGACGGCTGGAGGAGCATCCGGAACACCAAGCCCCGCGATCTCCACTAGTTTTTTTGCCGAAACCGCAACGGGAGGCTCCATCGCGCCAAGCACGCTCTCGAAGACGATCCAGTCTTCTCGAAGCCAGGAGTCACTCGGCTCGCGAAGATCGAAACCAGTCAGCAGCGCCTCGAGATGCGGCGTTGCCGTCGCGCCCAGACCCCGAAGCTCGCGCACTGCAGTAGCTCGCGTCGCCGCATCCAGCGCAGGATCCTCGGCAGCCGCGCGAAGCGCTGGAGCGGCACTAGCGCCCACGCGCCCCAGAGCGCGAATCACGTAGCTACGACCGTCAGCGCCGCTCTTCGGCATGGACGCAGCAACATCGAGGACCCGCTGCGCGAGCGAGGGCTCGAGGCTGCGAAGCCGACTGAAGGGATAGAGAGCCTCACTCAGGGGCTCGGAAGCGCGACTCGCCGCGTCGGCCAAAGCAACGAGCGTCTCATCGTCGAGCCGCCCCGCTCGAGTCGCGAGCCTCCCCAGGGCAAGTGCAGCCCACCGGGGTGCCGGCAATCCGGGAAGTAGCCAACTGCGGAGGACTCGCTCCGCCTCGGGAGAACCGCAACGCGCCAGCGCATCCGTAAGGGCAAACCAGGGATCGAGCGCTCCGGGCTTCGCTGGCGGCGGCGCGACTGCAAGCGAGGCGGCACGCGACACGAGGGTGGGGATGACGGTGGCAGCGCGTCCTTTGCATAGCGTTCCAAGCCCGAACGCCGCCCAGGCCACGACTGTGGGATCTTCGTCGTGGATCGCTCGAGACAGGAGCGGAAAGGACGCGTCCTGACCGATGCGCGCCAGTGCTCGAGCCGCCCTGATTCGGACGCGCGCGTCCACATGAGACAGGTCGTTTTCGCCGATCTTTCCGAAGTCGCGTCGCAGCTCGGCGTCACGGAGTCTCTCGAGATCCTTCATGACGGGAACGGCCAGCGCCTTCGCAGAGGCAGAGGCTGGCGCAGACCGAACCGCGGGGTTCGTCTCGTTGGCACTTCGACAGGATAGGATCAGGACGCAGATGACTACGCCACCCAGTCGCCGAAAGCGGCGGGAGGATCCGTTCATGAACGGGCCTCAAAAAGCATGGCGAGTCTGTCGACCGCGCGACGCGCGGCCTCGCGCAGTTCGCGCAGGGTAGCCTGGACCCGAGGGCCGTCGGGCGTTCGCGCAGGAAATGGCAGTGGGTCGAGTCCAACGCGACGAAACGCGAGAACTGCACGTGCCATGTGCCAATCGCTAGTCACCAGGGCAAACGCCGCGATGCGCCGTGCAAGCAGGATCTCTCTGCAGAACAGGGCATTCTCTCGCGTATTCCTCGAACGGCACTCGCAGAGGGTTTGCCTCTCAGGGACACCAGCATCGACGGCCCGGGCTCGCATCACGTCGGCTTCTCGGACCCCGTTCCACTCCCGCCCGCCACTGAGCAACAGCAGATCTGCCCTCTGGTCACGCCAGACGGCGAGCGCATGATCAACGCGCCGCGCAAGCGTGGTGCTCGGGGCGTGCGTGGGAAGCACGCGACAACCGAGCACCACGATCGCCGTTGGCGTGACGCGGCTCGCTTCGTTCATCACGACTCGAGGGCGCGCGCCCGACCGTCGCTACTTCTCGTACACCTGTGCCGCAGCAATGCCCTGGCCGCCGGCAACCTCAAGAACGACCCGGGCCGGTACTGGGAACATCAGAGCATTCTTGTAGCAGTTGGGCTTCGGCCCAAGGACGGCTTGCATCCCCGTCGCCTTGTCCTCCGCCATGATGAGCGCGGAGCCGGGAATCGGACTGGCGGCCACCAACTTAACATTGACTTCGGTCACTGGGGGAAGCCCTGCGGCAACCACCGTGTAGCACTTGCCAGGTTGAAGCTGGATGTCGCTCTGCAGCGTCTGGCCTGCGCCGAAGTTGCCGACCATTGCCCCGCCCAGCGGCTTGGCACCTTCGGGTGCCTGGCTCATGGCAAGACCGTTCAGAATGGGCTGCGCAGCACTTGCAGCGCTGGGATCGAGTGGCTGTGCGGCTCCCCCACCTTGGGCGGGTTGCTGCCCAGGCTGGGGCTGGCCGGGCTGGGGCTGGCCGGGCTGGGGCTGCACGGTCCCTGGCTGTGCCGTCGTGGGCTGCCCGGTTGCCGGGTTGTAGGTGGTGGGTTGCCCGTACCCGGGCTGCGGTTGCGGGTATCCGGGCTGATTATACTGTGTCCCCGCCTGGAAACCCGCCTGGGGTTGCGCGTCCTGTTGGCTTCCCCCGCAGCCTGCTGCTGTGAAAGCCAGAGCGCTGGTGCAGAGCACGAACAAAGTCGAAAAACGCATGAGCGAAGCTCCCTCGCTGCCGTTGTGGTTGAGGCCCCTCACACAGAGACCTGGTCGCAAGGCTACACGGGCGCTGGAGCTGAATCCAGTCGCTTGCCAGGCCGGGGACCACAATCATTGGCTCGCTTGTCGGTGTACGACTCGCGCCAGGTACACTGCAATTGCTTGCTCAACAACTCAATGACGCTCGAGCACTCTGCGGCTCCGTGGTCGCACGCACCGGCCGACCCATTTGACCCTGTGACCCGTCAGGATCTCGGTGGAACATACTCCGCCCCCACCCCAAACCGCTGCACGCCGCGCGCAGCATCGCCCTCGGAAGATGGTGTCGGCGCATCGGCGGCCGGCCGCTTGTGCCGACTTGCCTGGCGCTAGGCGGCACATGGCTGGCACCCGGCGCAGCAATGTATTGGCGCCAACTCCTACCGCGTGGGCGACTGACTTGGCGCCTTGGGCTCATCAGCGCCTGACTCGCCGCCCACCAGGGCGCGCTCCTCCGCTGGGCTCACATCTGTGGGGGCGTGGTCGAGAAAGCTGTCGCCATCCTCGTTGGCTGCTCCGTCACTCGTGTCGGGTGGCGTACGAGCCCCGGATAGCCACACCCAAGCGATACACGACGCCACCACACTCAGGAGGCCCAACCACTGCGATGTCGACCATCGAGAGACGAGCCCGCCCGGAGTCGACTGAGTCCGAGCCAACCAGTACACGACGGGCGACGGCAGGAGAGCCAGAAACTGCGCAAGACGTCGCCATTTGGGGGGCGATAGCCACGAAACAGGCCCTACTGCTGCACTGAACCCAAAGATCAGCAGGGCAACGGCGATGCCGATCTCGAACGTCCAAGCTGGCCCCCACGCTCCGCGTTCGGGGTCGTCGCGCCAGAACTCCAGCAGGAATCGCGCGATCCCGTAGGCGGCTCCGCCGGTCAGCAGCACCTGCCCGGGAAACCGCCTGTGAGACCAGACCCAGAGAAGCCCAGCAAAAAGCACCAGCCCGACACAAGACTCATAGAGCTGAGTCGGGTGCACCGGAAGCGACGCTGTCGCGTCAAAGTCAATCAACCCTCTTTCTACGTGCCATTGCCACGCTGGCGCGCCCGTCCCGAGCGGGAGTGACGGCAGATCCCAACGGGGAAACGTTCCGATGCGTTGGAGCCATGCGGGAGCCCCATCACCCAGTGGTCTGCCGAAATCGCAACCTGACAGGTAACACCCGATGCGGGTCACGAACAACCCGAGCAAAACTGCAGGTGCGGCGTTGTCCGCCCAACCCAGTAGTCCCGCTCCGGAGATTCGCCCGTAGCACCAGGCCCCGGCGAGTCCGCCCAGGAACCCTCCGTAGGCCACGAGCCCACCCGACGCTACGTCCAGCGCAGCTCCAATACTGTGGAATTGTCCGAGGTTGGTCAGGACGTAGAGCACTCGGGCGCCAACGAGAGCACCTATGGTGGTAGCGAAGTAGGCATTCGCTGCGGAAGCGCGTGGGATCCCGCTTCTGGATGCAAGCCGCACACTGACGACCCAACCGAGAATGAAGGCGCAAGCGAGCAGCGCACCGTACCCATGGATCGGCAGGTCGGTGATCACGAACGATTCGCCGCGGGTGCGGACAGCAAAAATGGCGGCGAGCACTCCCCCAATCGCGCCAAGCAGCACCACGTCCCGCGCTCGCGCGCGCCAGCCGAGCAGCGCCACCACAACCGCGAGTAGCGCTCCACCAAGAAGCGCGTACGAAAGCGGTAGTCGCCAATGCGGCAGCACGATTTCGAAGAGGATGGGATGCATTGTTGGCCGGTGCCCAGCAGGAGGCCAGATTGTCGGCGAGTGCACCGCTGACCTCTGGCCGCGAGAGTGTTAGCATGCAGTGCATGTCCGCACCCAGCGCCTCCGGCATGCTGCTCATCTTCGCTGGCTTGGCCAGCGGCTGCATTCCGAAAGAGCGCCCTGAAGAGGAAAGGAGCACTGCAACGCTAACCCGAGCAGGCGAATCCTTGCCGGCAGTGGGCGGCGCGTCACCCGCAAACCGCGATCCTGAAGTCTCGGACGTGGCGACCAGACACGAATCGAAGGAGGCAGACCGGGATCCGCCCATTACCGGAGACTACGTGGATCGGTTCGAGCGAGGGCAACTTGGGAGTGCGTGGCGCGCCACGTCCAGCGCGTGGCGACTCGAGGGCGGCCGGCTGTGCGCCGAGGGTGCACGCAACCGGCCGGCGTGGCTTGCCCGTCGCATTCCGACCAATGCACGGGTAGAGTTCGACGCAATCAGCCTATCGGCCGACGGCGACATCAAGGCCGAACTGTGGGGAGACGGTCTCAGCGGGGCCACGGGCGTCACGTACGACCATGCGACGAGCTACCTGGTGATCTTCGGGGGCTGGAAGAACCGCTTCCACGTTCTGGCACGACTGAATGAGCACGCGAACGACCGGACGGAAATCGTCGTGGATCCCAACGGCCGGCAATTCCGAACGCGCCCCGTGGTCGCTAATCGGCTCTACCACTTCACCGTGGAGCGGATTGATGGTCACACCGTGAGGTGGCTTGTGAATGGTGAGGAGGTCGCCGTATTGGATGACCAGAACCCGCTCGTGGGTGCGACGCACGATCACATCGGATTCAACAACTGGGAAACGCTAGTCTGTTTCGACAACCTCTCCATCACCCCTTTGTAACTCGTGACCCCAACTGAGCTCGACGAATCCCTCTCCGAGCTGGAAACCCGGCTAGAGCGGGTGCGTGCGCTGTACGAACAGTTCTTCATGGGTATCGAGAAGGTTCCACCGGAAGTCCTCCGCAAGGACGTCGATCGGCGAATCTACATCCTGCGTCGGGAGCAGATTCGCAACACGGCGAAGCGTTTCAAGCTTCAGACCCTGATCCAAAGGTACAACACGTTCCAGCAGTATTGGACGCGAGTCTGCCGAGAGATCGAGGAGGGTACCTACCGCCGCCACGTCGAGCGGGCGCGGCGCCGAATGTCCGAGAGAGAGGCCCTTACCGTGGCGGCCAAACGGCGGGGGGGCGAGTTCGGTCGACGCCGACGGAAGGCAGACGAGCCAGAAAGCGGCGAGCCGGACTGGGCGAACGCGGAAACGTCGGCCGATTTCGAGGCGACACTCACCGAGGCGTTGGGGCTCGGAGGCGATTCGTTTGAAGCTCAAGTGCTTCCGTGCGCCTCGGATGAGCCAGAAAAACGAGCGAAGGATGGTGTCGCTGACCGACGAGTAGCGACTGGTGCCGCGAATCAGTCCGCCTCTACTCCGGATCCGGCACTCTCCGAGAGGCTGTTGCGGGTGACAACCCCCAGCACCAAACCGACCTCAGAACCGTCGGTTCGACGAACCCCATGGGGTTCACTGAGTATGCCGCCCCTGGACCGCGCCTCAGGCCACCCAACGCCTCCGGCACCAACCCCTGAAGCTCAAGACGAGGGGCCGGGGCGCCGCGTCGCTGTGACGCCACGTGGGGTTGGCCCGCTGCGCGAAGGTAATTCTGCGGTGAGACAGGGTCGGGAGAAGACGGCGCTGCTGGCAACGCCCAAGACCCTCGCTCAGGCCGCGCAAGCGGGGCGTGGAAAGCCCTCACCCCCACCCCTCGCCGCCGCCAGCGAGGGCCGGGCATTGCCGTCTAGCACCGTGGAGCGCGCTGCCACCGCCGCAGCAGGCTTGAAGATCCCGCCCACGCGCACCCAGGCGCCAGCGAGCGGATCGGCGAAACCGACTGCTGCCCGCGTTCCGGCATCCGCAGCGCTCCTGCCACTTCCGTCCGGTACAGGAAGGCCGACGGTGCTCGGAGCCCAATCGCCGCTCAAAGCGGGACAAACGACCCCGAAAGCAGCAGGCACACCATCCAATCCCAACCGGCAAAGCCGATCGGCCACCGATGGTGGAGCCGCACGCGTCGGTGCTGCACCCACGGGAACAACTGAAGCGCGACCCCGAGGCGCCAGCACCACCACAGCAGCGCGCGCCCCGGCCCCGGCCGCTCCGGCACCGAGAACCGGTGCGGTTGATGCCGAACGGCTGAACCAGCTGCACCAGCAACTGCTAGCGGCAAAGCGTCAAACCAACGACACCACCCCAATCACCCTCGACGGATTGGGCCGCAAGCTCGAGGCTACAGCTGCCAAACTCCGCGCCGAACATGGAAACCGGCAGATCGATTTCGACGTGGTGATTCGAGACGGTCGACCCGTCATCAAACCCCGAGTGCGCTAACGAGCGGAGTTCGCACGCAGGGGTGGAGCGGAAGGCGGCTGCGAACGCCGCGACTCGACGAAGACGTCTTGGTCGCAGTAGTGAATAGCGCAGGAGGTCCGACCTGCCTCACGCATCCGCTGGCAAAGCTCAGCGAGATCCCTGTCCGAATCCACGAGGTCTCCCTCGACGGGTTGGCGCGTGATGTGATCGAACCGGCAGTTGTCGAGGGCGACCCAGCACCCGTTGAAGCGCTCAGAGCGACACAACTCGGGCCACGTCATTCGAACTCTCATCTTACTGACCTACTTCAATCGCTGTGCGTGCGTTCTCAATTGGAGACATCCAACTTCGTCCGAAGGGGCAGCTCGCAGCGATGAACGCGCCGATTAAGGCCGACGAACGCCCATGCGTCAAGGCATCCGGTGAGAGAAATTTTCGAGGCAGCTCTCATCCGGCCGACACACCCACTGGACGCTCCCGCGCCGTGGAGATACGGCCGGACCGTACCGTTCGCTGACACGGAGTCGTAACAACGCTGCCACCGCCGCATCGAGCCAACAGCTCATCACGGGACGGCGCAGCTTGGCCAACCAGGGCACCGATCCGTTGACCAGCTCGCAGGCTCGAAGAGCCCCCCGACTCCAGATGCAGATGCGACACGGCTCGAGAAGCGCGGAATTCTGTTCAGAGGTCAGTGCTCTGTTGCGCGTGTACCGTAGGCAGTTGGCGCACCTGCCACGGAGCCATCTGTTGCCCTAAACAAGTCCAGCTAGAGCCTGCAGCATCCGCGGATGCGTGGTTGACCGTTGCGGGTGCGTGCTCACGTACTCGAATACGCTCCTCGCGGCCGGCCTCGCCTGCGCGACTGTGCAACCTCAATCTGGGGCTGCTTAGCTGCACGAGGTTCCGGCAAGAGCAGAGTCGAGAGAGCCCGAAGCGGCACCCATTGCCTTCGCGCCATTGATGATGGCCTTCGCCCCTGCACAGTTGCCGTTGAGTGCCTGTGCTTTTGCCGCTCGCGGAGCAGATGAACGCACGAGAGCCTGGCAGACTCGCTTCTTGGCGGCATCTCCACACTGTTGGTACGCCGAAGCCGCACCGCCGATGTTGCCGCTCTTGGCAGCAGAAATGCATTGCTCACACGACGCGCTGCCACCGCCGCTCGTTCCCGATCCCGTCGTACCGGTGCCGGACCCCGTCGTGCCAGTACCGCTTCCCGTCGTGCCAGTGCCGGACCCCGTCGTGCCAGTGCCGGACCCCGTCGTGCCAGTGCCGCTTGCCGTCGTGCCGGTGCCGGACCCCGTCGTGCCAGTGCCGGATCCCGTCGTGCCAGTGCCGGATCCCGTCGTGCCAGTGCCGGATCCCGTCGTGCCGG